>NZ_JBFRLG010000013.1:0-172612 GCF_041469785.1 Vibrio sp. 10N.286.48.F5
TTTACTTTAATTGGTATAAAAGGGGAAGGGCACTGACGTGCTCTTCCCTTTTTTGTATTTAAAACAATGACGACTAGTCCGCTAAATATTTCCCTTCTGCAACTTGCCAGAACGCTCGAATTAGAGGGTTATCTAGCTGTGCTCGCTTACAACATACGCCTAACTCAAATGGCTTGATAGGTTCTATCTTTAAGCGGCTAACTTTATCTCTTACTGGACTGTTGTTTATGACCACATCAGGTGCGATGCCAACTCCACATCCTAGTGCCACCATACTTACAATCGCCTCATGGCCAGAAACTTGCGCGTATATGTTGGGTTTTATCTTCATCTTTTTAAACCATGCATTGGCTCGTTCACGCGCTGTTCCTGCTTCTGGGATGATAAAGGGCACTTCATTCCAGTTTGGCTTATCGGATTGCAGTTGTTGGCTAAAGCTACTCACACCAGATGGAATGATGACTGACAGTGGAATATCGCTGATGGTTTCGAATTCTAACCTTGAAGGAAGGATGTCTGGCTTTGCTGAAATCGCGATATCCGCTTCATCGTTTAAGATCTTGTCGATGGATTGAGCTGGATCACCAGTAGAGAGCTTAAATTCAATATACGGATGAATAGCCCTAAATTCGGTTATGAGTTCAGGTAGGTGACTGTAGCTAGCCGTTACTGAACAAAATATACGGATCTCACCTTTAAGTTCTTGCTCTCCGCCCTTCAGGTGAAGGTTATATTGCTGCCACTCTCCCACGATGCTCAATGCTACAGGCAATAGGTGTTTTCCTGCTGGGGTAAGATCAACACTGCGGTTGTCTCTGATTAGCAGTTCTTGTCCTGTTTCCTCTTCAAGCTTTTGTATCTGACGGCTCAGCGCTGAAGGACTGACGTGCATAGCAGCAGCGGTTTTGCTGAAACTCTTGCTGTCGCATAAATGTATAAATAATTGTAGAGATTTTATGTTCATGTTCTGCGATCGTTTCCATGTTGCATTTATTGCAATAACTAATTGTGAATATATCACTTTCAGCAACGGAGTGTCTGTTTTAGTATGAAGTCATTCGATAGAGAGATATCGACCTTACGGACTTATTTTTAAAGGAGTGCCCTAGAATGGCTAACTATTTCAATACATTAAACCTTCGTGAACAACTAGACCAATTAGGTCGTTGCCGCTTTATGGATCGTGAAGAATTCGCGACAGAAGCTGAATACCTTGAAGGTAAGAAAATCGTAATTGTTGGTTGTGGTGCTCAAGGCCTAAACCAAGGTCTAAATATGCGTGATTCTGGTCTAGACGTATCTTACGCTCTACGCCAAGCGGCAATTGATGAAAAGCGTCAATCATTCAAAAATGCTGATGAAAACGGCTTTGTTGTGGGTAGCTACGAAACGCTAATCCCTCAAGCAGACCTAGTAATCAACCTTACTCCTGATAAGCAACACACAAACGTTGTTGAAACAGTAATGCCTCTAATGAAGCAAGGCGCTGCTCTTGGTTACTCTCACGGCTTCAACGTTGTGGAAGAAGGCATGCAATTACGTGCTGACCTTACTGTAGTAATGGTTGCACCTAAGTGTCCAGGCTCTGAAGTTCGCGAAGAGTACAAACGTGGCTTCGGTGTACCAACACTTATCGCTGTTCACCCAGAGAATGACCCTAAAGGTGAAGGCTGGGATATCGCTAAAGCTTGGGCTGCAGGTACTGGTGGTCACCGTGCAGGTTGCCTAGAGTCTTCTTTCGTAGCGGAAGTTAAATCTGACCTTATGGGTGAGCAAACTATCCTTTGTGGCATGCTACAAGCGGGTTCTATCGTATCTTACGAGAAGATGATTGCTGACGGTATCGAACCAGGCTACGCAGGCAAACTTCTACAATACGGTTGGGAAACGATCACTGAAGCACTTAAGTTTGGTGGCGTAACTCACATGATGGATCGTTTATCTAACCCAGCTAAAGTTAAAGCGTTTGAGCTTTCTGAAGAGCTTAAAGATCTAATGCGTCCGCTTTACAACAAGCACATGGATGACATCATCTCTGGTCACTTCTCTAGCACAATGATGGCTGACTGGGCGAACGATGACGTGAACCTACTAGGCTGGCGTGAAGAGACAGGCGAAACGGCATTCGAAAACTACCCAGCTTCTGACGTAGAAATCTCAGAGCAAGAGTACTTCGACAACGGTATCCTAATGGTTGCTATGGTTCGTGCAGGTGTTGAGCTAGCATTCGAAGCTATGACTGCATCAGGTATCATCGACGAGTCTGCTTACTACGAATCTCTACATGAGCTTCCACTAATCGCAAACACAGTTGCTCGTAAGCGTCTTTACGAAATGAACGTTGTAATCTCAGATACTGCTGAGTACGGTAACTACCTATTCGCTAACGTAGCAACACCGTTACTACGTGAGAAGTTCATGCCTTCAGTAGCAACTGACGTAATCGGCCGCGGTCTAGGTGAAGCATCTAACCAAGTTGATAACGCTAAGCTAATTGAAGTAAACGAAGCTATCCGTAACCACCCTGTAGAGTACATTGGTGAAGAGCTACGTAGCTACATGAGCGACATGAAGCGTATCGCTGTAGGCGGTTAATTAGTCGCTTAGATACTGATAAATTTGCAGAAAAAGCGAAGCAGTATCACTAACTCCTTACAGGTTTGAGTTATAAATAAGCAACACAACATCTAATAAAAAGGCTTGGTCGCCGTTGACCAAGCCTTTTTGCTTTTAGTAACAAAGTCTTAAAAATCAATCAAATGAACATTGTTTGATCAGTCTTCGTCGACTTTCAGGTCTTGATTGATCCTCAGAAATACAAAAGGGTTGGCGTTTTCACACCAACCCTTTCAGTTTTCTTGCTTTGCGCTTACTTATCGGCAATCTTTGCTTCTAAGTCAGCTAGCTTTTGTTCCATTTCAGTTAGCTTTTGGCGAGTGCGAAGCAGTACTTGTGTTTGAACATCAAACTCTTCACGGCTCACAACGTCTAGCTTGTTTAGTTGGCCTTGGATAACTTGGCGAACTTTTTGATCTACGTCTGAACCAAGCTCTTTTACTGGTTGAGGCATAGAATCGTGGATCTGCTTAGCAATCTGCTCTAGTTTTTTTGGATCAAACATATCAATTAAAACTCCTGAATATTTACCACTATTCTATTTAATCACACTTGAGATGTCGCCTATGGCGTATAAAAAAAGGCCACCGAAGTAGCCTTTTTATTGTTAATACGACTTAGCGATTACTTATTATCAGCTAATTCTCTGTGTGCCGCTTTTGCTTCATCGACGCGAGCTAGCTTTTCTAGGTCTTTGTCTTCTACAAATACAGGTAGAGGTTTGTGTTTTTCAGCCAAGTAGCTGTAAATCACTGGCAGTACAAATAGCGTGAAGATAGTACCAATCGCTAGACCAGCAACGATTACGATACCAATACTAAAGCGCTGAGCTGCACCCGCACCACTTGCGTACATCAGTGGGATTAGACCCGCGATCATCGCAGCTGTTGTCATCAGGATTGGACGAAGACGAACTTTTGCTGCTTCCATCACCGCTTCAATACGAGTCTTGTGGTGATGCAGTTGTTCTTCTTTTGCAACCTCACAGATTAATATACCGTGCTTGGTAATCAGGCCGACCAGCGTGATTAAACCTACTTGTGAGTAGATGTTCATCGTTGCCGCACCCCAAGCTAGAGCAATTAGGGCACCACAGATCGCCAGTGGAACAGATACCATGATAACCAATGGATCTTTCAGAGATTCGAATTGAATCGCTAGTACCAAGAAGATGATAGCCAGTGCTAGACCAAAGGTCGCGTAAAGTGCGCTACCTTCTGTTACGTATTGACGAGCTTCACCCATGTAATCGTGGTTGTAGCCACTTGGAAGCTTATTCGCCGCCGTGTCTTCAAACCATGCAATTGCATCACCCATTGCAGCGCCTGGAGCAGGTACTGCACCAATCGTAGCTGAGTTCAATTGGTTGAAGTGAGGAAGAGAGCGAGGCTCTGCCACAACATCAATCGTAATCAAACTGCCTAGTGGTACAGCATTACCGTCCGCAGCACGTACGTAGTAGTTATTCATCGATTCTGGGTTCAAACGGAATTTACGTTCAACCTGAGGGATAACCTCGTAAGAACGACCATTCAAGTCGATACGGTTTACGTAGCCATCTGACATCATGGTACCTAGCGTGATACCGATATCTTGCATGGTTACGCCGTATGCGCCCGCTTTATCCTTGTCGATGTGTACTTTCATCGTTGCTGAGTCGTAGTTTAGATCGAGATCCGAGTATACGAATAGTGGATTTGTCGCTACATCAGTCAAGATGTCAGTGGTAATTTGGAACAAGCTCTCAAAACTGTTTGGCGTTGTAATAACAAACTGAATTGGAAGACCTGAACCCGCACCTGGTAGTTCTGGCATTTGGAAGGCTGTTACTGCCATTCCAGGTACATCTTTCACCAAACCACCAACCCGGTTTGCTACCTCAGATTGGCTTGCTTCACGCTCACTCCAAGGAACCATAGATGCAATACCAAACGCTTGGTTTGCATTAGGAACACCTGTGAACACCTGCGCGTAAGCTACTTCTGGCTGATCAGACAGAATCTTGTTTACGTCGTTCATGGTATTTTGCATGAAGTCTAAGTTCGCATTAGATGGTGCCGTACCCATCAGCATGATTACACCTTTATCTTCTGAAGGTGCTAATTCACTAGGGATGAACTTAAACAGCATCGGCAAGCTTGCAAATACGATGATCGCAAAACCAATGAATACTGGGCGGTGGTTCATTACCGCACCAAGCATACGCTCGTAACGGTTAGTCATACCATCCAGTACGCTATGTACCTTTTGTTCAAACTTGCTTGGCTCAGCATGAGCTTTCAGCATCTTTGAACACATCATTGGCGACAGCGTTAATGCCACGATACCGGATACAAATACCGAACCTGCAAGGGTTAACGCAAACTCTTTAAATAGCGAGCCTGTGATACCACCCATCATTGCGATAGGAGCGTATACCGCGCCTAGTGTTAATGTCATTGCAATAACTGGCACCGCGATTTCACGAGTACCGATGATTGCAGCGCGGAAAGGGGACTCCCCGAGCTTGATATGCCTGTCGACGTTCTCAAGTACTACGATCGCATCATCAACCACCAGACCGATGGCGAGTACCATTGCCAGGAGTGTCATCAGGTTCCAAGAGAAACCCATTGCCTGCATTACCATTGCCACACCAATCAAAGACAGTGGGATAGTAACGATAGGAATCAGTACCGCTCGGAATGAACCTAAGAACAAGGTGATTACGATCAATACGATTAATGCAGCTTCAAGGATTGTCTTGATAACCTCTTGAATTGACTCGTTAATAGCAATAGTTGAATCGTACATTACGTTCATAGAGATGTTGCTTGGTAGGTTCTTCTCTAGTTGAGGAAGAAGCTCAAGTACATCTGCAGCGATGTTGATTGGGTTGGCACTTGGTGCCGCATTGATCGCAGCAACAACCGCTTCCTGACCGTTTGCACTTGCACGGTAAACGTCGTGGCTTTTCTCTAGAGAAACCTTAGCGATGTCAGACAGACGAATAATCTCACCTTCACCACTTCTAACGACTAAGTTCTCTAATTCTTCAGTGTTCGATACTTGCGTGTCGGCACTGCCGTTATAAAGAACAAACTCGCCGGTTGCTTGACCTGTAGCCGATTGGTAGTTGTTGGCATTCAATACCGTCATTACATCACTAGCAGTTAGGTTAACTGCAGCCATTTTTGACGGGTCTAGCCATACGCGTAGTGCGTATTTCATGCCACCGTATAGGTCAACTTTCGATACACCATTTACCGTAAATAGCTGCGGGTTAATTACACGCTCTAGATAATCGGTAATTTGGCTCGACACCAACTCATCACTAGTAAAACCAATGTAGAGTACAGCTGTTGTTGAACCAGTCGACATGGTTACGGTTGGATCTTCCGCTTCTTTTGGAAGCTGAGAACGCACCGAGTTTGTCTTGGCCAGTATGTCAGACAGCGCTGCATTCGGGTCGGTGTTCAACTTCATGTTCACCGTAATCGTCGAGCTACCGAGTACAGAAGAGGAAGTCATATAGTCGATGTTATCCGCTTGCGCCACAGCCTGTTCGAGGGGTTGGGTGATAAAGCCTTGGATAAGATCGGCACTTGCACCGTAGTAACTCGTGGTTACGGTTACAACGGTATTCGTCATTTCAGGGTATTCACGCACCTGCATTTTGAAGATTGCTTGTAAGCCAAGCAGCGCAATCAAAAAGCTGATGGATACCGCTAGAACTGGACGTTTAATAAAAACATCAGTAAAGCGCATTGTGCCTCCAGTTACAGCTTAGGTGTTTCAGATGGTGGAGTGATTGCATCACTTTCAACAACCTTAACTTTGGCGCCGTTACTTAGACGTACTTGGCCAGAAGTTACAACCGTATCGCCAGCTTTAACGCCTTCAAGGATGTGCGCGATATCTGCTGTGCGTTCACCAACTTTCACGACGTGTTGAGCAACACGCTGAACGCCGTCTTCTTCAGTCAGGATGTAAACATTGTCACCGTATAGAGTGAAAGTAATCGCTGTTTGAGGCAACGTTACTTGATTCTCTAGTTTAGGCAGAATGATGTTAGCGCGAGCGAACATGCCGCTACGAAGTTTGCCATCATTGTTTGGAATATCTGCTTGAACTTGGATAAGACCACTTTGGATGCTAACTGCGGGTTCAATTGCACTAATAGAGCCTTCAAACGGTGTTTCTGGGTAAGCATCAACAAAGATGTCGACAGCTTGGCCTACATTGATACGAGAGATGTCGGTTTGAGAAACCGTGAAGCGAAGGCGCATTACACTGGTGTCTTCCAGGCGAACAATATCAGTACCTGATTGTAGGTATTGGCCTAGGTAAACATTGCGGATACCAACGGTACCATCGAATGGTGCGCGAATTTCGCGACGATCGATAGACGCTTTTAGACTTTCAATATCAGCTGAAAGAGAGAAGTAGTTAGCTTCTGCTTCATCGTACGCTTCTTTAGAAATAGAGCCTTTCTTGAATAGACCTTGGTAACGCTTGTATTTTGCTTTCGCAGCAGGCAAACGAGCTTCAGAACTCTTAAGGTTGGCTTTCTCTACGTCAGAATCAAGACGTACCAGTTGCTGACCACTCTTAACATCAGTACCCGATTCGAAAGAAATTTGGTCAATAACACCGCTGGTTTCGTTCGCTAGTGTCACACCTTGATTTGGTTCGATGAAGCCGATAGCTTCAATTACGGGAACCCAGTCGATCGGCTGAACTTCAGTTACCGTTACGGGAAACTCGGGTTCAGGGCGGTTGGCCATATACTCAGCAATTTTTTGTTGTTTGAACATGTTAAACCCAATAACGCTGCCGAAAAGTAGTACAGCGATGAGTAACATGAAGAAAGTCCACTTTTTCATTATGGTCAAAACTCCGATCTAGTGTTTAATTATTGCGTCCCAACTGGCTTCGATTGCAGATTCTAGTTCTGCCTCATCAAGTTGGTAAAATCCTAAAGAATGCTTGCGTGCTAAAGAAACACTAGCCGCCAAGCTCAATCCACCTAATACTTCATTGTTAAGTGGTTTAAACAATCCTTGTTCTTTCCCCTCATTAAATAGCAGCTCAACTTGGGCAAACATTTTACGTTCTAGTTCCCTGAAGTTTAGGCTATTTGTGATGGGTAGAGAGTCATACTGAACCCGATTTTTTATTGCGGCTAAATTCGTTCCTGCTAAGTTCCATATGTTCAACCACATAGTACGGTAGCGTTGTTTAATTGGATCCGAATCATTAACCCCTTGTTGAACAGCATCAGCTACTCTTTGAGTCACGAGCATTCGAACATCTTCTATCAAATGCTCTTTATCATCGAAGTAGCGATAGATAGTGCCTGCAGCCACTCCCGCTTCTTTGGCTAATTTTTGCATTGAAAGGCCTTGGAAACCGACCTCTGCAATTAGCTTTTCAGCTGCAGAAAGTATTTGCTGGCGTTTATCCCGAGGTGCATGAGTTGTCATATTTCAACCACCAATGAATGAACGTTCATTCATTATAGCCTAATAACCACACACATGTGCAACAAAGTTTTACATAATCAGCGTAAAAATCTTGTATAAGAGAACGTAGCATTCGTGCTGTTGCAGCATTATTATAGGCGCGCAATTGAATTCGCCCCTCTAGACCAAACTGAGAATCAAATGAAACTGAACCCAAGACAAGATGAAGCCGTGAAATATGTTTCGGGCCCCTGCTTAGTATTAGCGGGCGCTGGATCCGGTAAAACACGTGTTATCACCAATAAAATTGCTTATCTGGTTCAGGAATGTGGCTATAAGGCGCGTAATATTGCGGCGGTGACCTTTACTAATAAAGCGGCACGCGAGATGAAAGAGCGTGTTGGGCAAACTCTAGGTAAGGGCGAATCGAAAGGGCTGATTGTTTCGACTTTTCATACCATGGGCTTAACCATCATTCGCCGTGAATACAAAGCGCTGGGTTTGAAAGCGGGTTTCTCTCTGTTTGATGACCAAGACCAGTTAGCTTTGTTAAAAGAGTTAACAGAGAGACAGATCGATGGTGATAAGGATTTGCTACGCGCTTTAATGAGCACCATTTCGAATTGGAAAAATGACATGCTGACGCCAGATCAGGCGAAAGCACGTGCTCAAGGCGAACAAGAGCAGTTGTTTGCATTCTGTTTTGAGATGTACCAGAAACAGATGAAGGCATACAACGCACTCGATTTTGATGATCTGATCGCGATGCCTGTATTACTACTGAAAACCAATCAAGAGGTGCGTGAGCGCTGGCAGTCGCGTATCCGCTATTTACTGGTCGATGAATACCAAGATACCAACACCAGCCAATATGAGTTGGTTCGTTTACTGGTGGGAGAGCGTGGTCGCTTGACGGTAGTAGGTGACGATGACCAATCTATCTATTCATGGCGTGGTGCAAAACCGCAAAACTTGGTGTTGCTGGGTGAGGACTATCCAAATCTTCGCTTGATCAAACTCGAGCAAAACTATCGCTCAACCAGCCGAATATTACGTGCGGCGAACATCTTGATCGCCAACAACCCACACGTTTATGAAAAGTCACTGTTCTCAGAGATCCCAGACGGTGAAAAGCTCAAGGTACTAAATGCTAAGAATGAAGAGCATGAAGCAGAGCGTATTACCGGCGAGATCATCGCCCACAAGTTTTTGAACCGTACTGAGTACAAAGATTACGCGGTGCTTTACCGTGGTAACCACCAATCGCGCTTAATTGAAAAAGCGCTGATGCAGAACCGCGTGCCCTACAAGATCTCTGGCGGAACCTCTTTCTTCGCTAGAGCCGAAATTAAAGACATCATGGCTTACCTACGAGTGTTGGTGAACCCTGATGATGACAACGCCTTCCTGCGTATTGTAAACACGCCTCGCCGTGAGATAGGCCCGGTTACGCTAGAAAAGCTAGGTAGCTATGCCAATATGCGTGGTAAGAGCTTGTTTGAGGCCAGCTTCGAGATGGGCTTAGAGCAGACACTGACGGGGCGTGGTTTAGAAAATTTGCGCCGCTTCGGTGACTGGATTGTTCGTATCTCAGACAATGCCGAGCGTGGTAATACGGTTGAAGCCGTTCGTTCTTTGGTTCGTGACATCAACTACGAAGATTGGTTGTACGAAACCTCAGCGAGCCCGAAAGCCGCTGAAATGCGAATGAAGAACGTCTCTGATCTGTATAGCTGGATTGTGGCCGATCTTGAGGGTGACAACTACGATAAAGAAGAGAAAACCCTGCGCGAGGTGGTTCAACGTTTAACGCTGCGCGATATGATGGAGCGTGGTGAGGATGATGACGATGCAGATCAAGTCCAATTAATGACATTGCATGCATCGAAAGGTCTAGAGTTCCCATATGTATTCCTGATGGGTGCAGAAGAGGGCATCTTGCCGCACCAAACCAGTGTCGATGAAGGCAACGTAGAAGAAGAACGTCGTCTTATGTATGTGGGGATTACTCGAGCGCAGAAAGAGCTGACTTTTACTAAGTGTCGTGAACGTCGTCAATATGGTGAATTAATAAAGCCAACACAAAGCCGCTTCCTCGATGAGCTGCCGCACGATGATGTGGAGTGGGAAAGCGTTAAGAAGCCTCAATCCGCTGAAGAAAGAATGGAAAAAGGGCAGGCGCACATTGCGAATATTCGAGCGATGTTCAACAAGAAGTAATGCCCTACTTTAATCGCACTATATAGAAGCCAATAAAAAAGGTGACCATGAGGTCACCTTTTCTGAATCTGGCATTTTTAATTACAGACCGGCAATCATGTGCTCGATAGCATCTTTGATTTCGTCGTCTGAACAATCCATACATGAACCTTTCGCTGGCATCGCATTGAAGCCGTTGATTGCGTGGTCAGCTAGAATGTCGCGACCTTGAGCAATGCGAGGACCCCAGTCACCAGCATCACCTGTTTTAGGTGCGCCACTTACGCCAGATGCGTGACAAGCGATACAAAAGGTACCGTAAACTGCTGCGCCATCACGAGGGCCTGTTGGTTCTGCGGCTACTGGCTCGCTGCCGACTAGGTAAACTTGGCCAACTGGTTTGATGCGTTCAGCAATTGCATCGTGCTCCGCTTCGCTTAGGCCTGCAGCCATTGCGCCAGTTGAAAAGGTTAAAACTGCGATGACAACGCTTAAAATTCGACGAGACATATCCATTAAACTCACTTTACATTCCCAAGGTAAGTACATGCTTACCAATTTATAGTGTTGGAAGGGTGTTTTGGCTTTAACCAGCAAAGAGCAACTGTTAAACCAATGTAAATAATGGGTGATTATATCCCGATAAGTTGTTGCAATAAACAACAACTTATAAGCTGTGGCGGGTTGTAGTACTCAAATAAGGGGTTTATCACATATTAACTGTCGAAAAAGAGACCAAACAGAAAAAAAAGTTAAAAAAGTACTAGACGGCATTGGGTGATATACGTATTATTCCACTCCGCCGACAGGGCATGCGCCTGTAGCTCAGCTGGATAGAGCGTTGGCCTCCGGAGCCAAAGGCCGAAGGTTCGAATCCTTTCAGGCGCGCCATCCGGTCTCTTACTTCGGTAAGTGAGAAATTGGCAAAAAAGAAATAATGGTGGCTATAGCTCAGTTGGTAGAGCCCTGGATTGTGATTCCGGTGGTCGCGAGTTCGAATCTCGTTAGCCACCCCATTCTTTCTTTACAAAATATCGGTAGCTTCGGCTTCCAGTGTTGATTCATTATTCCCAAGAGTCGATACAAAATTAGTCGGTGAATAGCGCAGCTTGGTAGCGCATCTGGTTTGGGACCAGAGGGTCGGGGGTTCGAATCCCTCTTCACCGACCACTATTTCAATAATCGCTTGTTAAGCGGTTATATAAAAAATTAGTGGTGGCTATAGCTCAGTTGGTAGAGCCCTGGATTGTGATTCCGGTGGTCGCGAGTTCGAATCTCGTTAGCCACCCCATTAATTTTGGTAGCTTCTTTGAAGTTCCCAGTTTGAGAAATCAAACGAAACGTCTCGGTGAATAGCGCAGCTTGGTAGCGCATCTGGTTTGGGACCAGAGGGTCGGGGGTTCGAATCCCTCTTCACCGACCACCTTAAGAAGCCCTAGTCGAAAGACTAGGGCTTTTTTACATCTGAAACTTAGATAACTTGAACAGAGTGGGGTTCGCCTGATGTTCAAAGAATGTCTCTTCACTGATCACTTAAGAAGCCTCAACTAGCCGTCCGCGTCAGAAATGACGGGGCTTCTTACATCTATCTCCCCTTCTTATATAAGACAGATTCCTAACGATCTGCTTGATAATGGTGCTGCTACAGAGTTGCTTTCTTTATCAAATGTACAGTTCTATATCTAATTTTATATAAATGGAGTGCTCAATAATTCGACATATTAATGGGTTTGGTCTAAAGACTTTTATGAAAAGTGAAACCTGACCCTAAATTTGCTCACTAAGGCCTGAATTTGACAGCTTTGTACGCATTTGGTCGTTCAAAAACTCCTCTGATTTATTAGGCCTTTCGTTTGTCTGTTTTGTATTTACCAAAATAATACAGATGGTTAAATGTATGGCTAATTAACGTTTATCTGGTTGTTTTATTTGTTCAAATTAACAAAATTAGCGCTTGTTTCTATAGTGTTAATTGTTTTTTGGAATAATTATTTGTTTTTAGTGACTGGTAGTGAGATCTGCTTTGAAGCACGGCTTTAACTCTACAAGTAAGTAGTGGTAAGGAGTTTGTGAGTATTTCTTGCCGATAATATAATGTTGATTTTTCTTACTATATGCTCTTTTGGTGAATAGTTATGTGGCACTTTTGCTTGCTAAGCGTTTAATGTCGACTTTTTATCCTATTTTTGTTGCTTTTCTGTGAATTATTTGCCAAATTGTCAACCGTATAAAATATCAGAACAATATTCTGGTAAGAATGGATTCAATTTTGCAGACAGGGCAGAAAGCTGCCAAAGCAGTAGAGGTCTGGTAATGTCACTTTTAGAAGTAAAAAATCTTCGTATCGAATACCCATCTCGTCATGGAGTTCACGCCGCAGTTAAATCACTTTCGTTCAACATTGAACGTGGTGAGATTGTTGGTGTTGTAGGCGAGTCTGGTGCAGGTAAATCAACAGTAGGTAATGCTGTGATCGATTTGCTGAGCCCTCCTGGCCGCATTGCTAGCGGCGAGGTATTTCTGGATGGCGAAAAAGTCTCTGGTTTATCTCCTGAACAGATGCGTTCTGTTCGCGGCTCAAAGATTGGTTTTATCTTCCAAGACCCAATGACTTCTCTTAACCCTCTATTCACAGTAGAACAGCAGTTAAAAGAGACGATTCATGCCAACATGAAGGTTTCGGATCAAGAAGCCTACCAGCGCTCATTAGACTTGATGAACCAAGTGGGTATCCCACAACCAGAAAACCGTTTAAAGCAGTACCCTCACCAATTCTCTGGCGGTATGCGTCAGCGTGTGGTTATCGCGATCGCATTGGCAGGTGAACCTGACCTAATCATCGCAGATGAACCAACAACAGCACTGGATGTTTCTATCCAAGACCAGATCTTGGGTTTGATTCGCGACCTATGTATTAAGAAGAACGTAGGTTGCATGTTGGTCACGCACGACATGGGCGTGGTATCTAACGTTACCGACCGCGTAGCCGTTATGTATCGTGGTGACTTAGTTGAGTTTGGCCCAACAGCGAAAGTTCTGGGTACTCCTGAGCACCCATATACACACAGTCTTATCTCTGCGGTTCCTCGTTCGGATCGCAAACTCGATCGTTTCCCTCTTGTTAGCTACATCGAAGAAGCACAAGAGATGGAACCATTGGATGTGAAGAACCACTGGTTAGGTCAAAGCCAAGATCACCGTGATTACACTGGCCCTCTGTTGAACGTTGAGAACGTAAACTTACGCTTTACTACCAAAGATTCTTTCTTTGAGAGCCGTCGTGAGTACGTTCAAGCATCAAACAACGTGAGCTTTGAAGTGCATGAAGGTGAGACGTTTGGTTTAGTAGGTGAATCAGGTTCAGGTAAATCAACGATTGCTCGTGTGATTGCTGGCTTGTACGCACCAAACTCAGGCAAGGTAACGTTTGAAGGCGTTGATCTTACTGGTCTGAAATCTGAAAAAGAACGTCGCCCTATGCGTCGTCAAATGCAGATGGTTTTCCAAAACCCTTACACATCAATGAACCCTCGAATGAAGATATTCGACATCATTGCTGAACCTATCCGATTCCATAAGCTTACTCGCAACGAAAATGAAACTCGTCAGATCGTGAACGACCTGCTAGAGCACGTGGGTTTAGGCAAAATGGCTGGGGTGAAGTACCCACACGAATTCTCAGGTGGTCAACGTCAGCGTATTTCTATCGCTCGCGCTTTGGCGACTCGCCCACGTCTTTTGATTTGTGATGAACCAACATCGGCACTGGACGTGTCGGTACAGGCTCAGATTCTTAACCTACTAAAAGACTTACAAGACGAGCTAAACCTAACCATGCTGTTCATCAGTCACGATCTACCGGTTATTCGCCAAATGTGTGACCGTGTTGGTGTGATGCAGATGGGGACATTATTGGAGGTTGCGCCAACGGAGCAGCTGTTCCAATCACCTCAGCATGAATACAGCAAACAACTGATTTCTTTAATGCCTGAATTTACAGGCTTAAGAGAAGAAAAAGCAGTGGCACAAGCCGCGGTATAAAAATCAGCAGGCTGGAGTTTAGCTTGCTAACAACAATAAACAGACGCAAATACAACAACTAGGGATCTGGATTCCCGCATGAAGGAGTTATGCAATGAAAACCATGAAAAGCAAATTAGCAGTAGCTTTAATGGCAGCTGGCCTAAGCTTTAGTGCAGCAGCAGCAGATATTACCGTTGGCTACGCAGCTGACCCAGTATCACTTGACCCGCACGAGCAGCTGTCTGGTGGCACACTGCAAATGTCTCACATGGTGTTTGACCCTCTAGTACGTTTCACTCAAGAGATGGATTTTGAAGGCCGCCTAGCATCTAGCTGGGAGCGTGTTGATGAAACGACTTTCCGCTTCAACCTACGTAAAGGTGTGAAATTCCACTCTGGTAACGAACTGACTGCTGATGATGTTGTGTGGACTTTTGAACGTCTACAAGCTTCTCCAGACTTTAAGTCTATCTTTACGCCATACGAAAAAATGGTAAAAGTGGATGACTACACAGTTGAGCTAGTATCAAAAGCGGCTTACCCACTAGTACTACAAACAGCAACTTACATCTTCCCAATGGACAGCAAGTTCTACTCTGGCCAAACAGCGGAAGGTAAAGACAAGTCTGAGCTAGTTAAGCACGGTAACTCGTTTGCTTCGACTAACGTTTCAGGTACTGGTCCATTTATCGTAACGCAGCGTGAGCAAGGCGTTAAAGTAACGTTCGAGCGTTTCAACGATTACTGGGACACAGAAACTGAAGGCAACGTAGACAAGCTAACACTTGTGCCAATCAAAGAAGACGCGACACGTGTTGCAGCACTTCTTTCTGGCGACGTTGATATGATTCACCCAGTAGCACCAAACGATCACAAGCGTGTTAAAAACGCTAAGAACATCGATCTAGTGACGCTACCTGGTACTCGTATCATCACGTTCCAAATGAACCAAAACAGCAACGAAGCACTTAAAGATGTTCGCGTTCGTCAGGCGATTGTTCACGCAATCAACAACGAAGGTATCGTTAAGAAGATCATGAAAGGCTTCGCAACAGCAGCTGGTCAGCAAAGCCCAACAGGCTACGCGGGTCACAACGAAGACCTAGTTCCTCGTTACGATCTGAAAAAAGCGAAAGAGCTGATGAAAGAAGCGGGCTACGAAGATGGCTTTACGCTAACTATGATGGCTCCAAACAACCGTTACGTGAACGATGCGAAAGTAGCGCAAGCGTCTGCGGCAATGCTGTCTAAGATTGGTATCAAAGTTGATCTAAAAACTATGCCTAAAGCACAGTACTGGCCTGAGTTTGACCTATGTTCAGCAGACATGATGATGATCGGCTGGCACTCAGATACAGAAGATTCAGCTAACTTCAACGAGTTCCTAACTATGACTCGTAACGAAGAGACTGGCCGTGGTCAATACAACTGTTCTGGCTACTCAAACCCAGAAATGGATGCGATCGTAGAAGCTTCTAACACTGAAACTGACCCAGTTAAGCGTGCTGAAATGCTGAAAGGCGTTGAAGCAACACTTTACAACGACGCAGCATTCGTACCGCTACACTGGCAAAGTGAAGCGTGGGGCGCGAAGTCTAACGTAGGTGCAGCAGACGTAGTAAACCCAATGGTTATGCCTTACTTCGGCGACCTAGTTGTAAAATAATCTAGCTTGCTAGAATCGAGAGCCTGAAGCTTTTCAGGCTCTCAAATTATTAAGATATAGATTTAAGTTTCGGTATTTGGTCTTCCTTCAGTCTGGCTAAATACCTTTTTGAAGACTGAATTTTGTTATCTAGTCGCGGATTTCGACTAGATAGTCATGGATAGATAAGGGGCAAGGAATGGTTACGTTTCTGGTCAAGCGCCTGTTTCAGGCACTGATAGTGATGTTTGTGATCAGTTTGGTGGCGTTTGCCATTCAGGATAACCTGGGCGACCCGTTGCGTGAGTTAGTCGGTCAATCTGTTTCAGAATCGGAGCGTCAAGCGCTGCGTGATGAACTCGGCTTAAATGATCCCTTCATTACAAAATACACTCGCTTTGTGGGCGCAGCTCTACAAGGTGATCTTGGTACTTCATATTTCTTTAAACGCCCAGCTGTGGACGTAATCTTAGATAAACTAGTCGCAACGCTTGAGCTTGTGTTCGGCGCTTCTCTGATCATTGTTTGTCTGTCGATTCCACTTGGCGTTTATTCTGCAATACACCCAAAAAGCTTCTTCACTAAACTGGTGATGGCGGGCAGTAGTATCGGCATTTCTGTGCCTGTTTTCTTAACCGCAATCATGTTGATGTATGTATTCTCTATTGAGTTAGGTTGGCTGCCGTCGTTTGGACGTGGTGAGACCGCAAACTGGTTTGGCTGGGAGTCTGGTTTCTTAACGATAGATGGCCTTGCACACTTAGTGCTGCCGAGTATTGCTCTAGCATCTATCATGCTGCCTCTGTTCATTCGTCTAGTACGCTCTGAAATGCTAGAGGTTCTTAGCTCTGAATATATCAAGTTTGGTAAAGCAAAAGGTCTAGCGCTGAACAAGATTTACTACCAACACGCTTTGAAAAACACAATGCTGCCAGTACTAACGGTAGGCGGTGTTCAAATCGGTACTATGGTGGCTTACACCATTCTTACTGAAACTGTATTCCAGTGGCCGGGTACCGGCTTCCTATTCCTTGAAGCGATTAACCGAGTGGATACACCACTGATTACCGCATACGTTATCTTCGTTGGCCTGATCTTCGTAGTAACTAACACCATTGTTGACCTGCTTTACGGCATCATTAACCCAACAGTGAACATCACAGGGAAAGGAGCATAATCATGGAACAAACAACAACAGCTCCATCTCGTTGGGAGCGATTCAAGCAGTCAGACATTCTGTACTACTTCTTACGTGACAAAGTGGCAATGGTGAGCTTCGCTATCTTTGCAGCTTTCCTTGTTATGGCATTAGCGGCACCTATTCTAGCGCCAACAGACCCGTATGACGTGACGTCTATCGACATCATGGATTCTGAGTTGCCACCATCTTGGATGGAAGACGGCGAAGAACGCTTCCTACTGGGTACTGATGAGCAGGGTCGTGACATCTTATCTACGATGCTTTACGGCTCGCGTCTGTCATTGACGATCGGTTTCCTAGCGGTAGGTCTTCAGCTGACTCTCGGTATCATCATTGGCTTGTCTGCAGGTTACTTCGGTGGTCGTATTGATAGCTTCCTGATGCGTTTTGCCGATGTTCAGCTTTCGTTCTCAACCATGATGGTTGCGATCATTGTCTCGGCCATCTTTAAGGCGAGTTTCGGTAGTGACTTCTACGCGCAATATGCGGTTGTTATGCTGGTGGTGATCATCGGTATTGCTGAATGGCCGCAGTATGCTCGTACGATTCGTGCATCGGTATTGGCAGAGAAGAAGAAAGAGTACGTAGAAGCGGCACGTGTGATGGGCTTTAGAGCGCCTCGCATCATGTTCCGCCATATTCTGCCTAACTGTTTATCACCGATTTTGGTTATCTCTACGGTACAGGTGGCAAATGCCATCATGTCAGAAGCGGCACTTTCTTTCCTAGGTTTAGGTCTTCCGGTAGACCAACCATCACTCGGTGCCCTGATCAGTACTGGTTTTAACTACATTTTCTCAGGAGCATGGTGGATCACAGCATTCCCAGGTGTGCTTTTGGTAACATTGGTTCTCGTTATTAACCTATTAGGCGACTGGTTACGTGACGTGTTTAACCCGAAAATTTATAAAGGGTGATAGCCCGGTTTGATTTTTAGTAAAAAAAGTCACTAAATTAAGAGCCGTAAGCAATTACGGCTCTTTTTTTGCTTAATGGATCTGGAACTTAGTATTATTGACAGTGTCAATAATAGTTAAAATGGAATTCATGTTTTATCGACATAGATTCGGTAATAATTAGCCCGCAAGGGTTTAAGTGGTGGTTATGAAATTGACAATGAATGCTGTATGTCGTGCTGTGACGAGAAATTATCGTATGGGACTTATCGCTGCATCTCTTTTGGTATCGAGCCAAGTGAATGCAGAGTCGGTTCTATGTGATGCAACTCAGGCAAGCACCAACCAATTACCACAGCTAGAGCAATCATGTCCGATCGGTAAGGGCGTGTGGGGCAGTAAAGCACCAAAACGTCATTCAGATAACGAACTGTTTTGGGTTCAATGTGGCCTGCTGAACAAGCCTTTGTCACTGAGCCGAGCAAAGCCTCTGTATGAGAAGATCTCGACCAACGTTTGGATGAAGCCGGAAGGCGGAGACTACCGTTGCTTAATCGGACCTTATTCTACCTTCTCTGATGCGAGAAAAGACCTAGCTCAGGTGCGTAAGGTTTCTGGTTACGGTGAAGCCTTTATTCGTATGGTCGATAAGTCGAAAACCTCATCACAGCCTATTGTGGCAAAACCAGCAGAGCCAAAAGCGGTGACGCACAAGGCTCCTGCAAAAGTAGAAGCTAAGCCTGCACCGAAACCTGTGGCTACTAAGCAAGTGGCGGCGGTAGCGAGCGCTGCAGCAATTCAGACGCTACCAAGCGGTAACGCGAGTTCAGACAATGATCTAGAGATCGAGATTCGCGTGAAAGCAGACATTGCGGGTAGCCAATATGCTATTCCTTACCTTCTAGATCATCAACAACAGTTCTACATGGAGCAAGGTAAGCCTTGGAGCCGCCTAGATTACGATAGCGCTGAATTGGTGTGTAATCAGGTCAACATGAAGCTGATGAGTGAGAAGCAATGGCAGAGCATCTTGAGCTCAAAGGTTATGGAAAAACAGAACTGGCCAATGCATCTCCCTTATTGGGGCGCAGATAAGAAAGGTATGTTTACCAACGGTAACGTCAACCAGTTGAAAGGTTCTTCATTGCTTAATGTGATGTGCGTTAAGTAACGACGACCGTTACCAAACCAAATAAGCCTCAGCCATTGCTGGGGCTTTGTTGTTTATACGCCTCTCTTTTTCGACATCGGTTCGACTTTTAGACACTCGTTCTTCAAGACGAATTTGATTAAAAATCGTTAAAAATTGTTCAAATAGCGCGGCTGATGCGTAGAAAACCATAACTCAAGCAATAAGGTGATTGAGATTATGAGTTTAAAAAAACGATTAGAAGACGTGGCTCCACGCTTTGAAGCCGGTGGTAAGTACGAAAAGCTCTACCCAGTGTATGAAGCTTTCGCGACAATATTCTATACACCCGGAAACGTAAACCGCGGCATAACCCATGTTCGTGACAGCATTGACCTAAAGCGCATTATGATTTTGGTGTGGTTGGCGACCTTCCCGGCAATGTTCTGGGGAATGTATAACGTCGGACACCAAAGCGTTCTCGCACTCACATCCAGTTATCAATTAAATGAACTTGCCTCGGTTATCGAGAGTAGCTGGCGTCTGTCGTGGGCATTTGGTGATGCGCAGTCATTGATGGCAAGTGGCTGGGCAAGTCAGATGTTGCTTGGTGCACTCTATTTCCTACCCGTTTATGCCACGGTGTTTGTAGTAGGTGGCGTCTGGGAGGTACTGTTTGCTGTCGTTCGTAAGCACGAAGTTAATGAAGGTTTTTTTGTTAGCTCTGTGCTGTTTGCACTCATCCTCCCGCCAACCATCCCGCTTTGGCAAGCCGCGTTAGGTATCACCTTTGGTATTGTTGTCGCCAAAGAGTTATTCGGCGGCACAGGGCGAAATTTCCTTAACCCAGCCCTTGCAGGACGCGCGTTCCTTTACTTTGCCTATCCCGCCAACATGTCCGGTGGGTTGGTATGGGTTGCTGCTGACGGCTATTCAGGCGCGACCCCACTGAGCCAATGGTATGAGGGGGGCAGCCCGTCACTCATCAATAATATGACTGGCGAGGCGATCACCTGGATGGATGCCTTTATCGGTAATATTCCAGGTTCGATGGGTGAGGTGTCGTCACTGCTTATCATGCTGACGGGGTTGATTTTGATTGTGATGAAGATAGCGTCTTGGCGCATTGTCGCCGGTGTGATTGTTGGGCTTGTGGCGACCTCGAGTTTACTGAACTGGATAGGGTCGGATACTAACTCGATGTTTTCGATGCCGTTTTACTGGCACTTTGTGTTGGGTGGTGTTGCCTTTGGTACCTTCTTCATGGCAACAGACCCTGTATCTGCCGCGTTTACCAATCAGAGTAAATGGGCCTATGGGATTTTGATCGGCGTGATGACGGTCGGTATTCGAGTGCTTAATCCAGCCTACCCAGAGGGCATTATGCTGGCTATCTTGTTCGCCAACCTGTTCGCTCCGCTATTCGACTTTGTAGTGAAAGAGCAGAACATTAAACGAAGACTTAAACGGACATCGCGCTAATCTAGGTGATTAAAAGTGAAAGTGACTCCCATAAGAAAGGCTTGCATTGATGCAAGCCTTTCAATTTTTATCGCGATTGATTTGAGGTTGATTTAACTCCACTTCAAATCAATCTCGAAAGGCTGTGTGCTACCACAATGCTCACCGCACATCTCGTCGTAGGCGCTGTTATGAACCAGCATTGCTGATGCTACGCCTTGGTCACTAAAATGATCGCGTGCTTGGTTTACACTCAAAAACTTCATAGGATGCTGGTGGTCATCTTTAATTAATTGCTTTTGCTCGCCAACGATTTGGTAAGCCAAGTAAATCCCGCCTTCAAATGATTCGATTAGTAGATTCATCACAAACTCCATTGCTGATCTAGATAGGTGGATATTTGTGTTACGTCGAATCGAGAACCAAGGTTCAAAGCGGGCATAAAAAAAGCAGGCACAAGGCCTGCTTCTAAAGAGAGCTCAACTAAGACGTTGATTATCTCATCGTTACGAACTCTTCGCTGCCCGTTGGGTGAATCGCCACAACAGAGTCGAAGTCTGCTTTGGTTGCGCCCATCTTCATTGCAACGCCGAAGCCTTGAATCATCTCATCAACCGTGAAACCGATGCCGTGTAGGCCAACGACAGTCTCTTCTTCGCCAGCACATACTAGCTTCATCTTACAAGGTTGACGGTGCTTGGTTACTGCTGTGTACATCGCAGTGAAGCCAGATGTGTAAACCTTGATGTTGTCTTTGCCGTACTTCTCTTCAGCTTCTTGAGTCGTTAGACCAATCGTGCCGATAGGTGGGTGGCTGAATACAACAGTAGGAACTAGGTTGTAGTCCATTTTCGCGTTAGTTTGACCGTTGAATAGACGCTCAGAAAGCTGACGACCTGCTTTAACCGCTACAGGAGTTAGCTCGATACCGCCTTCCATGATGTCGCCAACACAGTAGATGCCAGGAACGTTAGTCGCTTGGAACTCGTCTACCTTGATGTAGCCACGATCGTTCGTCTCAACGCCAGTTGATGCTAGGTTGATAGCGTCAGTTGCTGGATGGCGACCGATAGCCCAGATTAGGTGGTCAACGTTTTGAGTGTTGCCGTTCTCTAGGTGTAGAGTCAGTGTGCCATCCGCTTCTTTCACTACTTCTTTTGGAACAGAGTGTGTATGAAGTGTTGGGCCTTCCGCTTCCATTACTTCAACCAATGTCTCGATGATCATTGGGTCGAAGCTACGTAGTGGAGATTCTTTACGGCAGAACAGGTGTGTTTCTGTGCCAAGTGCGCTTAGTACGCCTGCGATCTCAACAGCAATGTAGCCCGCGCCGATAACAGCAACACGTTTAGGTTGCTCCATTAGGTCGAAGAAACCGTTTGAATCGATGCCGTATTCTGCGCCAGGGATGTTTGGAATGGTTGGACGACCACCTACCGCGATCAGGATGTGATCTGCTGTGTAGTGTTCACCGTTCACTTCAACTGTCTTTTCATCAACGAACTTAGCAAAGCCTTTGATTACGTTTACTTTGTTGTTACCTAGTACGCGGTCGTAAGATTGGTGGATACGACCAATGTACGCTTGGCGGTTTTCAATCAGCTTGCTCCAGTTAAAGCTTTTTACGTCAACGTCGAAGCCGTAATCTTCAGAGTATAGGTTGATCGCTTCAGCAACTTGAGCGCCGTGCCACATTACCTTTTTAGGAACACAACCAACGTTTACACAAGTACCACCAAGGTCTTGAGCTTCGATAAGTGCAACCTTTGCACCGTGCATAGCTGCGCGGTTTGCTGATGCGATGCCGCCTGAACCGCCGCCGATACAGATGTAATCAAAATGAGTCGCCATTACTTTCTCCATTTATTGAAGGCTGTGGGTACAGTGAGCGCACTGAACACCTACGTCCTATAGATTCTTAAATTGTATAATTATTATATTGAGGGCAGATCGGTTGAACTCAATCTCCCTGTTTAAAATTTATTCGTGTACGTCACAATCTGCTTAATATTTGTCAGAGCATGACGTTAAGTTCGAGATTACTCGGGTACGATCCACTCTACTTTGAAGTGACCGGTCGCCGGCGCAATTGCTTCCTTCAAGAATGGAAGAATCTCTTTCATTTGGCTTTCTAGCTTCCAAGGCGGGTTAATCACGATCATGCCTGATGCCGTCATGCCACGCTCGTTGGTGTCTGGTGATACGCCAAGTTCGATTTGTAGAATCTTGTTGATGCCTAAGCCTTCGAGACCTTCGATCATATCTTCGATATCACAGCGATTTACTACCGGGTACCAAATTGCGTAGATACCGGTTGCCCAGCGCTTGTGGCTTTGAGCGATTGCAGTCACGACATCACGGTACTCTTTTGCCAGCTCGTAAGGCGGGTCGATCAGTACTAAACCACGACGTTCTTTTGGTGGCAGGCTGCCCTTTAAGCGCTTAAAACCATCTTCTTTGTAGATAGATACCTGACGATCACGGTGGAACTCTTGCTCAAGCAGCGGGTGATCGGCTGGGTGAAGCTCAGTCAGTACCATGCGGTCTTGGTCACGCAGGTGTGCACGTGCAACACGTGGAGAACCCGGGTAGTAACGCAGTTTCTCGCCATTATTGAGAATGGAAATAGACTCAAGGTAGCTTTGAATGTCTTCAGGAAGGTCTGTTTGCTCCCACACACGAGCAATACCTTGCTTGTATTCACCGGTTTTTTCAGACCATTCATGCGTTAAGTCGTAACGACCTACACCAGAGTGAGTGTCATGATAAACAAAAGGCTTATCCTTTTGTTTCAAAGAATTAAGAATAAGGCTCTGTACGATATGCTTTACTACGTCGGCATGGTTACCTGCGTGGAAGCTGTGGCGATAACTTAACAAATTAAACTCTCGTAACACTCTCGAATTAGAGTGTGGTTAGTGTAGGTGGGGTTAATCAGACTATTATAACCCTCAATGGACCATAAATTCTCGAACAATTCAGGGACAGTCGTCAGCTATCTGCAGTTAGTTATTGGTTCTACTATTGAAATTTGCCTTTATGGGCACTATTTAATAACTATTCGCAGGTGATTTTTTAGGGCGAACTTTAGCCTGATGACTGTAAGACGACCTCATTACAAAAAAGACGAAAGTCTCTAAAGCCAAAGGAATGTTTATATGTCTAATCCGCTATTAACCTTCACGGACTTACCTCCGTTTTCACAGATCAAGCCAGAGCACGTAAAGCCTGCAGTTGAGCAAGTGATTGAAGCGTGTCGCAACAAGATAGAACAAGTACTTGAAGGTAATACTTCACCAAGCTGGGACAACCTAGTTGCTCCAATTGAAGAAGTGGATGATCGTTTAGGTCGCATTTGGTCACCTGTAAGCCATATGAACTCTGTCGTGAACAGTGACGAACTGCGTGAAGCGTATGAGAGCTGCTTACCTGTGCTATCTGAATACGGCACTTGGGTTGGCCAACACAAAGGCTTGTTCGAAGCGTATAAAGCGATCAAGGCGAGTGAAGCATTCTCTGCACTGAACCGAGCTCAACAAAAAACTATTACCGACGCACTGCGCGACTTTGAATTGTCGGGCATTGGCTTACCTGCAGATGAACAGCATCGTTACGGCGAGATCAGCAAGCGCCAGTCTGAGTTAGGCTCTCAATTCTCAAATAACGTGCTTGATGCAACCATGGGTTGGAGCAAGCAGATCACAGACGTAGCTGAGCTGGCAGGTATGCCTGAATCAGCACTGGCGGCAGCTCAAGCGGCGGCTGAGTCTAAAGAGCAAGAAGGCTACCTACTGACTTTAGATATCCCATCATACCTACCTGTGATGACCTACTGTGATAACCAAGAACTGCGTAAAGAGCTTTATGAAGCGTACGTAACGCGCGCTTCAGATCGCGGTCCAAACGCAGGTAAGTGGGACAACACTGAGATCATCACCGAGCAACTTAAGCTGCGCCACGAGATCGCGCGCATGCTTGGTTTCAGTACTTACAGCGAAAAATCACTGTCGACTAAGATGGCAGAAACGCCAGACCAAGTGCTTGGCTTCCTAAACGACCTAGCAGTAAAAGCCAAACCACAAGGTGAGCGAGAAGTTGAAGAGCTACGCCAGTTTGCTGAGAAAGAATTTGGTGTCTCTGAGCTAAACCTGTGGGACATCGCTTACTACAGTGAGAAACAAAAACAGAAACTGTTCGAGATCTCTGATGAAGAGCTTCGTCCTTACTTCCCAGAATCTAATGTGGTTTCAGGTCTGTTTGAGGTACTGAACCGCGTGTTTGGTATGTCGGTAACAGAGCGTCAAGGCGTAGACACTTGGCATGAGTCAGTGCGTTTCTTTGATATCTTTGATGCGACTGGAACACTGCGTGGTAGCTTCTACCTAGATCTATACGCACGTGAACACAAACGTGGTGGCGCTTGGATGGATGACTGTCGTGGTCGTCGCATTACCGAATCTGGCGAGCTACAGACCCCGGTTGCTTACCTAACGTGTAACTTCAATAAGCCAGTTGGTGATAAGCCAGCACTGTTTACTCACGATGAAGTGGTGACCTTGTTCCACGAATTCGGTCACGGTATCCACCACATGCTGACGCAAGTAGAAGCGGGCGCAGTTGCGGGTATCAATGGCGTGCCTTGGGATGCGGTTGAATTACCAAGTCAGTTCCTAGAAAACTGGTGTTGGGAAGAAGAAGCGCTGTCGTTCATCTCTGGTCACTTCGAAACGGGTGAAGCGCTACCAAAAGAGATGCTAGAGAAGATGCTAGCGGCGAAGAACTTCCAATCTGCGATGTTTATCCTGCGTCAGCTAGAGCTTGGTTTGTTCGATTTCACGCTACACACAGAATACGACCCTGAAGTGGGTGCTCGCGTACTAGAAACGCTAGCGGATGTTAAGTCTAAGGTGTCGGTACTGCCAAGCCTAGATTGGAACCGTTTCTCACACAGCTTTGGTCATATCTTTGCTGGTGGTTACAGCGCGGGCTACTACAGCTACCTGTGGGCAGAAGTGCTATCGGCAGATGCGTTCTCAGCATTTGAAGAAGAGGGTATCTTCAACACTGAAACGGGTAATCGCTTCCTGAACAACATCCTTGAAATGGGTGGCAGTGAAGAGCCAATGGAGCTGTTCAAACGCTTCCGTGGTCGTGAGCCACAAATCGACGCAATGCTGCGCCACGCGGGAATCAACGCATAATCACGGTAACTATCTAGTTTATTGCGAAAAGAGCCTCTAGTTAGAGGCTCTTTTTTTGTCTGTGCGTTATGCCAAGCAAGGCGAATCAATGTTATGGATTCACATTGCGGTTGATAGGGTTCTGCAATGAAATCAGTGTCTCTGTCGACTGAACTTCATCGATCGCTTGCAGCTTATCGATCAATACAAACTGCAGCTCTTCTATCGACTTACACATCAGCTTTACAAAGATATTGTAAGCACCAGTGGTGTAGTACGCCTCAACCACTTCGTCTAAGGCATTCAGCTTAGCGATCGCCGAGTGGTAATCTTTGGCAGCATTAAGGTTGATGCCAATAAAGCAACACACGTCGTAACCCAGTTTTTTGGTGTTTACCACAACTTCCGTTCGCTCGATAATGTCTGCCGATCTCATCTTTTCGATGCGAACGTGAATCGTCGCAGGGCTGACATCGAACTGCTTTGCCATTTCAGCGTAAGGAGTTCGTGCATCTTCCATCAAGGTTTTGAGAATGGCACGGTCTAGATCATCTAGACGAGCTGTGGTTGTGGACATGCATAATCCTTAGGTTGAATGAAAAACATACCGGCTTGAGTACACATCATAGCCAAGGGTGATAATATTAGCAGTAACTATAGGGTTAGGGTGAATTCAGTGCGATTTTCGTTATTTTTTATTGTGATGTGTTGGAGTGTTTTTGCTTCAGCTCAGGCAAAAGATGTGTTGGTTATTCACTCTTATCATCAAGGCTTTTTCTGGACAGATGATTTCCATAAAGGACTATCTGATGAGCTCGATCGCGATGGGTTATCTTACCGGGTTGTTTATCTCGATACCAAGCGAACTCAAAACGCTGAATACTTAGAGCGAATTTATCAGCTATACCGCACTAAGCTGTCGCATGAAGAGTTTGCCGCTGTAGTCGTCAGTGATAATAACGCCCTCAATCTGATGAAACGCTTAGCGCCCGAACTCAATGGCACGCCCGTTATTTTTGGTGGCATCAACAATTTTTCTCCGCAAATGATTGAAGGCTTGCACGCAACCGGTATCACTGAAGATATTGATATGGCGAGCAATATTGAGCTGATCAATCGACTTCAATCGACGGTTAAAAAAGTTTACGTGGTTACCGATCACTCGGTAACGGGTGAAGCTATTCGCGCTCAAGTGGATTTATTTCTACAAAAACGCCCTGAGTTTTCTGGGATGGTGGAGCAATATACGCCTGATTCTTATCAAGAACTGATGACGTTCGCGCAACGCGCTGATCTAACTAAAAGCTTGTTGTTCTGGGCCTACTACCGCGACATCAATGGTCGGGTCAGCAGCAAAGAAGACTGGCGTCAGCTCAACAAAAAAACTCAGATGCCATTGTATATTGTGCATGATTTAGGACTTGGGTTTGGTGCGATTGGTGGCGTGATCCACAGTGGAGAAACGCAAGGTCGAGACACGGGGCGCGTGCTGTTGAGCGTGCTGAACAATCCTAAGGCTCCATTGCCATTGGTGGTTGCTGGCGCGCCAGAAATCAAACTCGATTACCAACAGATCTCACGTTGGGATTTGGGTGCAGAGAATGAAGCCTCAGTAACCTTCCTTAATAAGCCGAAGTCATTCTTAATGCGCTATCGCGATGAAATTCGCACCATCGGTTTAATGTTCTTGAGCATGTCGTGTGTTATCGCGGTGTTGGTGTATTACCTTAACCGTCTGAAGAAGAGCGAACGTGCAAGTCGCCAAAGCCAACGACTGTTGGAGTCGATATTTGATCAGAGCCTGCAATTTATGGGCATCATTGATAAGGGTGGCGTGCTGCTGTCGAGTAACAGCAAGTTACATGAGCTGCTTTATAATCAAGGCTATAAACTGGGAACGCCGCTGCAACAACACCAACATTGGGAAAGTTCTGCGCGAGAAGTGCTAGCCGAATATTTCATCGCAAAAAGTGAGCACCCAGCCTTACGATTTGAAGCCGAGGTGTGGTGTCGAGATCGCGGTGCGATGGTGTTGGATATTTCATTGAAGCCGATGCCGGGCAGTGAAGACGAAGACATTCAGTTTCTCTTTGAGGCGCGCGACGTGACCTCACGTAAGCTTGCTGAGAATAAGCTGTTCCAACGTGAAGCAAACTTGAAGCTGTATTACGACAAACAGCCGGTGATGATGATTACGCTCGATGGCAATAATCGCATTCAACAAGTGAACCAGTTTGCCGAAGAGCTTTTGGGATACCCTCTCGATCAGTTGTTGGGCCA
Source organism: Vibrio sp. 10N.286.48.F5 (assembly GCF_041469785.1). Lineage (NCBI taxonomy): Bacteria > Pseudomonadati > Pseudomonadota > Gammaproteobacteria > Vibrionales > Vibrionaceae > Vibrio > Vibrio sp. 10N.286.48.F5. The sequence continues at coordinate 28,075 of NZ_JBFRLG010000013.1, forward strand.
TCGCCCTAGAGAATTCTATGTTGATGAGAACGCGATGATTCCTCGTCATATCTTGCTGCAACCTCAGCATAAGATTCGTGGTGTGTGGCGTCGTGATATCGAATATCGCCATGCCGACGGCAGCAAGAGCTGGATTCGTGAAAATATCCGCCCGTTGGTGGAGTCTGATCTGCTGTTGATTGTGGGTGAAGACATCACCGAAACGCACGAGCTTTCTGAAAAGCTAGAGTATCAGGCTCGCTATGACCTACTGACTGACACCTTTAACCGCAACCACTTTGAGCAAGAGCTGCAAAAGGCGCTGAAAGAGGTTGAGAGCCACATGCGAACTCACGCAATGTTGTTCCTAGATTTGGATCAGCTGAAAGTGCTGAACGATACCGCAGGACATGAAGCGGGTGATGCTGCGATCTTGTTTAGCGCCAAACTGCTAGAAGACGTACTGCCTTACAATGCGGTGTTAGCGCGAATGGGTGGTGATGAGTTTGCTGTGCTGATGAAAGACTGTACTGAACGAGATGCGGTGAATGTGTGTCGCAGTATTATCTCGATGATGAGTGAGAATCCATTCTTGTGGGATGATATTCGACTCAACCTGACGTGCTCTATCGGTATTCGATTGATCGACCATACAGCAGCTTCACCACAGATGGTGCACGCTCAGGCGGATGCAGCTTGTCATGCCGCTAAAGAAGAAGGTCGCAATCGCTATCATCTTTACCATCAAGATGATGAAGACCTGCGTCGTCGCCATCTTGAGATGGAGTGCGTTAACCTAGTGCATGAGGCCTTGGCTAACGATCGCTTAGAGTTGTTTGCGCAGCGAATTCTTGGCCTAGATGAAGACAGCGATAAAATGCACTTTGAAATCTTGGTCCGCATCAAGAACATCCAAGGGGAATACATCTCCCCGGGGATCTTCATGCCAGCCTCAGAGCGTTATAACATCGCGCATTTGATTGACCGCCAAGTCGTCAGTCAAACCTTGGGTTGGTTGGAGCAACGCCCTAAGGTTATTGAGGAACTGGGGATGTGTTCAATCAATCTTTCCGGTCACTCGATGGGTAACCGTGAGTTTGTCGAATTTTTGATAGATAGCCTGAGCGATTCATCGATACCGTGTCATAAGATTTGTTTAGAGATCACCGAAACAGCGGCCATGAGTAACATGAAGCAGGCGATCAAGTTCTTCACTCGAATCAAAGAGCTTGGCTGCATGATTGCATTGGATGATTTTGGCTCAGGGCTATCGTCATTTGGCTATCTGAAAAAGCTGCCTGTCGATATTGTGAAGATCGATGGCTTGTTTGTACGTGATATTGATGTGAATGAGATGGACCATGTGATGGTTCGCTCGATCAATGATCTTGCCAAGCAGATGGGCAAGCACACCGTGGCTGAGTTCGTTGAAAATACCCAGATTATCGACAAGCTTATCGAACTGGGTGTGAACTACGCGCAGGGCTACATCATAGGGCGACCTAAGCCACTCGCAGAGCTTGTTGAAGAGTTAAGACAAGAGCGAGAGACAGAGCCATTGGTTTAGGTAAGCCGACTTTAGCTGGGAATACTTTTCACCGCTAATATGTATTGTTGAGGCAATCAGGTAAACTGGTTGCCTCTTTTGTTTTGAATACTACTGTCTGTTGGAGACGACCTTGCAACTACAACTGATTTGCGAAGATGCTACCCAAATCGATCATTTGAATGACTTAGCGACCCGCTGGAACTTATCTCATGATGAAAGCAGCGATTTTGCTTTGGTACTGACTAGTGAGCGACTTGAGCTACGTAAAGTCGATGAGCCCAAGCTTGGCGCTATCTTTGTTGATTTAGTGGGAGGCGCAGTTGGTCACCGACGTAAGTTTGGCGGTGGTAAAGGTCAGGCGATTGCCAAAGCAGCTGGTTTAAACAAAGGCGCAACGCCAACTATTCTTGATGGTACTGCAGGCTTAGGGCGCGATGCGTTTGTGTTGGCTTCTCTAGGTTGTAAGGTGCAAATGGTCGAGCGTCACCCCGTTGTGGCCGCACTGCTTGATGATGGCTTGCAGCGAGCGCAACAAGACCCAGATATCGGTGGTTGGGTAACTGAACGCATGAAGTTGATTCACGCATCCAGTCACGATGCTTTAGACAAGCTCAGTAACGATCCTGACTTTGAACAACCTGATGTGGTGTACCTCGACCCTATGTACCCACACCCAGAGAACAAAAAGAAATCGGCTCTGGTCAAAAAAGAGATGCGCGTATTCCAATCTTTGGTGGGTGCCGATCTGGATGCTGATGGCCTATTTGAGCCAGCGATGAAGTTGGCATCGAAGCGAGTTGTGGTTAAAAGACCGGATTACGCAGCTTGGTTAGACGAGCAAAAACCGAGCATGGCGATCGAAACCAAAAAGAACCGTTTTGACGTCTATGTGAAAGCATCAATGACTTAATTGAAGCATCAATAACTTAGATACACGCTAAGAAAATTTCCCGTCATAAATACGATAAATTGCCATTTAACACTTGCGATAGTCGCGTTACAGATGTATATCTAACTAAGAATCATTATTATTCTTAGCTGGAGTTGAAGCATGGCTAAACGCTTTTGTAAGTTAAACCGTCGAGATATCACCGAACACTTGGGCGAGATCCACAGCTTGGTGACTGAGCCTAAGTTCTTGTGTCGTTCTTGCGCGCGTTCTTCGGCGGATCAAGCGAATCTATGCAAACCCACCGCAATTCCACCTCTTGGTTGTCAAAACAAACCCGTTGAAGAGAAAGTCGCATGCGGCCTGCTAGCGGAAACATTACCTGCACCAGAACTGTCGCTTGCGGAAATCAACGAGGCAATTGAACCGAGCGTACAAATGTTCGATCCAGCCGCCGCTGATATGGCCCCTGAGCTTGCCAAAAAAGAAGCCGCACAGAAAAAAGCCAAGCTGAAAAAACTGATGGCGAAGGCGAGCGGTGATGAGAAAGCTGAACTCAAACAAGCGAAGAAAGCGGCTAAGAAACAAGAGAAGTACAATAAGAAACTGGCGAAGATGATTAAGAAGCAGCAAAAGCTGTTTAAGAAAAGTCAGAAGCTGGAAAGTGAATTGGAACGAATCAACCTACAACTTGATGATGTTGCCTTCACTGAAACCAAGACTCAGGTAGTGAGCCACAATCAAATCCACTGAAGTTGATTTGAATGGTTTATTGCTACAGCGATGATTTAAAAAGAGCGACCTTAGGTCGCTCTTTTGCTTTTTGGGGTTATCCGAGCTGACTCATGTAGCTCGTTCAAATCAGCTAAGCGTTGCTTGCGGATCTTGCTACGCGCTTCTTCACCCACGTCTCATTGACGAATAAAGAGAATAAGATAACGGCGCCACCAATAGACAAGCGAACCAAATCGACATCTCTGTTCCAAATCAGGATATTCACCACCAGACCAGCAGGAACCAAGGCATTGTTCATCACTGCCAGCGCGCCAGCATTCACCATGCACGCGCCTTTATTCCACATAAAGTAACCCAGCCCCGACGCAATCAAGCCAAGGTAGATCAGGATTCCCCATTGAAGTGTGGTGGTGGGCAGTTTCTCTGGGTTGCCTAGTAGCATGAAAGCAACGGAAGCGACGCATAGCGCCCCTAAGTAGAAGTAACCAAATACGGTTCGCTGAGGCAACTCGGTCGATTCCTTCTCCATCACCACCTTGTAGCCCACCTGACCAATAGCAAAGCACAGGTTCGCGCCTTGCACGACGAGGAAGCCGACTAAAAAGTTTTCGTTAATACCTGCGAACTTAATGAATACCGCGCCCAATACCGCAATTGCCGCTGTCACTAGGTACCACGGAGAGAATTGCCCTTTGAGAAAGTCATAAATAAGCGTGACGTAAATTGGCGTGAAAACGGTAAACAAAAGGACTTCAGGAACGGATAGCAGTAAGAAAGACTGATAGTAGAAGCAGTACATTAAGCCAAGCTGGATGCCACCAATGGCCATCAATTTGGCGATCAGCTTACGCGAGACGCCACGGAACTTAAGGAAAGGAAGAAACACGATACCGGCAAGGGCAACACGCATCAGTACAGAGAACCAAGAATCAACCTGACCAGCAAGGTAAACGCCGATCAGGCTAAAGGAGAAGGCCCATAGGAGGGTAACACCAGCTAAATAGCTCATAGTAAAACTTCGTTAATAAGATATGAGCCGTATGTTACCTAACCTTAATTCATTAGTCTTCTGAATCTCTTAGAGGCACGACCAGCATATCAACCGGAGAGGCGTTGATCAGTTGTCGTGTTGAAGAAAGTAGCTTGCTCCAGAAATCTTGATGGTGACCACAAACCACTAAATCAACATTAAACTCGTTGATGGTGTCACACAGCTCATGACTCAAATCGCCACTGCCCACTAAGGTATGGGTGATTGGGTATTGAGCATGCTCAGCAAAATTTTGCAGCTGAACTCGAGATGCTTCCATCGCGTTATGTTGGGTTTCTGCCATGTTGATATCAATCAGGCCGGTATACAGCTCCGCGTAGTTAATATCGATATGGATAAAAGAGACTTTGGCTTCCAATGGCTTAGCCAATGCTACCGCTTTATCCACAATTAATTTGCTGTCTTCTGATAAATCGACCGCGACCAAAATATGTTTGTAACTCATATCGCTACCTCCTTTATTCATTGTCTGATTTAAGATTAGCACTATGCGATGGCTTTTTTTGCTGAAGTGATCTCATATCCACTGTCTTGCGTAATGACAGCTCGAAATATTGGTTAACTAATGGCCTGCGAGATATTCATTAAATAGTGATATAGTAGAGAAAATTGAGGATGTAATTAGGAGTCTTAAATGCTGTCAAAAACTATGGTTGAGCAACTGAATGATCAAATTAACCTAGAATTTTTCTCATCCAATCTATACTTACAAATGAGTGCTTGGTGTGAAGACAAAGGATTTGAAGGTGCAGCAGAGTTTCTGCGTGTTCATGCAGTAGAAGAAATGGAACATATGCAGCGTCTTTTCACTTACGTAAGTGAAACAGGTGCAATGCCAATTCTAGGTGCGATTGAAGCGCCAAAACATGAATTTGATAGCCTTGGTGCTGTGTTCCGTGAAACTTATGAACATGAGCAAATGATTACTCAAAAGATCAACAAACTGGCTCACGTTGCTTTCAGCACACAAGACTACTCAACCTTTAACTTCCTGCAATGGTACGTTGCAGAGCAACACGAAGAAGAGAAGTTGTTTAAAGGTGTATTGGATAAGCTAGAACTTGTTGGTGAAGACGGTAAAGCACTGTTCTTTATTGATAAAGACCTAGCGCAATTGGCAAAAGATGGTTCATCTTCAATTATGGAAGCTCCTGCCGTTTAGGTAGTACGAGAAAGACACTGATTATCTTTTTCTTTTGAGTTTTCTTATGAAGATGTAGGGAGGAAAGGATGATCAGCGGCGACACTATTCTATTTGCACTAATGGTTGTGACTTGCGTGAACTGGGCGCGTTATTTTACTGCGCTAAGAACGCTCATTTATATTATGCGAGAAGCGCATCCTCTACTTTATCAACAAGTAGACGGAGGCGGTTTTTTCACAACCCATGGCAATATGACCAAACAGGTTCGCCTGTTCAGTTACATCAAAAGTAAAGAATATCACCATCATCATGACGAAGTTTTTACTTCGAAGTGCGATCGTGTAAGACAGTTATTCATACTCTCTTCCGCTCTGCTAGGTGTAACCTTGCTCTCTTCTTTCATCGTCTAAGTTTTTAGTACGTGTGAAGTAGAGTTTAGGTTTTGGTGTGAAGCTTTGGTTGTTGGTTCGCTAAGCCAAGTAGTGGTTTTGCTGCTGTCTGCAAATTGTACAATTGAACATCAATTGCAAAGTTTAAAATTGCCGCTAGAATAGCGAGCAATTAGTAAGGATGTGCTGTTTATGCACATCCTTTTTTATTGATGGCATTTCGAGAACAGGGCGTACTCGAGGTGCAAAAGTGAAGAAAGCAGAACCCCAATGAGTGAAAAGTTTGATGTAATCGTAATTGGTGCGGGCGCCGCGGGCTTAATGTGTGCTGCGGAAGCGGGTAAACGTGGCCGACGAGTGCTGGTGGTTGATCATGCAAAGAAACCAGGCAGAAAAATTTTAATCTCAGGTGGCGGCCGTTGTAACTTCACTAACTATGATGTTTCAGCCAACAACTTCCTATGTAACAACCCTCACTTCGTGAAGTCAGCCTTATCTCAATACACCAACTGGGATTTTATCTCGATGGTGAGCAAGTACGGTATTGAGTTCGAAGAGCGAGACCACGGCCAATTGTTCTGTGTGAATGACCACACTGCAAAAGACATCGTGAGCATGTTGCTTGAAGAGTGTAAGCAAGCGAAAGTTGAACAGCGCTACCGTTGTGATGTTCACTCCATCGAAAAAACAGACGCTGGCTTTAAGATGCACCTTAATACCGACGAAGTTGAGTGTGACTCACTTGTCGTGGCGACGGGCGGTTTATCGATGCCGAAACTAGGCGCGACGCCATTTGGCTATAAGATTGCCGAGCAGTTTGGTTTGTCTGTGATGCCGACTACTGCGGGTTTGGTGCCATTTACTCTGCATAAAGAAGATAAAGAAGCTTTCGCAGAGCTTTCTGGTATCGCAATTCCTGCCGAGATCACCGCGCTAGACGGAACCTTGTTCAAAGAAGCGTTGCTGTTTACCCACCGCGGCCTATCGGGTCCTTCGGTACTGCAAATCTCTTCTTTCTGGAAGGCGGGTCAGTCGGTTTCGATTAATCTAGTACCAGAAGTCGATGTAGCTGAACTGCTGGCTAACTCTCGCGAGAAGCACCCAAATCAGAGCCTGAAAAACACCTTGGCGAAAGCACTGCCGAAGCGTTTTGTTGAAGTGTTGATTGACCGCAAAGAGCTGGAAGACAAGCCGCTCAAGCAGTTCAATGAAAAACAGCTGAATGACATTGTAGAGCATTTAGAGAACTGGAAAATCGCGCCAAACGGCACCGAAGGTTACCGTACTGCCGAAGTAACTCTAGGTGGCGTGGACACCAATCACCTATCTTCAAAAACCATGGAATGTCAGACGGTTTCTGGCCTCTACTTCATCGGTGAAGTAATGGACGTAACAGGTTGGTTAGGAGGATATAACTTCCAATGGTGCTGGAGCTCTGGCTTTGCAGCAGGCCAGTGGGTTTAAGAGTGACAGACAACAGGTTTGTCTCTTAATAGTGACAGCCACTAATTATCCCTCGAGAGTAGCTATTTTGCATTCTTACATTTAGTTTCTTTGGTGACTAAATTTCAACTTTCAAACCAAAACTCAATTTGTAATCGTCTTTATTGGGCTCTGAGTTGTTAGAGCCTAGTTTGGATAACATATATGCTTCACGGTTAATTTAACTTTCAAATCTAAACCCGCAATAATTTCCTATCTAACGCTAAACTGTTAACGCACCTCACATCTCATGGAACACTGAACAACCATAAGCATCAGTAAAGTCCAACTCCTTAGTCACTTCGCACTCTAAATTGGAAGGGCACAGAACGGTTGTAAAACTTTCTGCTTGATATGATTTTTAATGAGAAGCCACACACATTGTAGCAACCCATGACGCTGAACTGACTCTATCGCTTTGTGTGAATCTTATATTGTGAGTCTTCTTATTGATGTTTCGTAATCGATAACTTTGTGCAAAGAAAATACTTAAGGTGGTGTCAGTCTTATGGATGTGAGTTATCGACAACTTAAAGCGTTTATTACTCTTGCTGAAACTAAAAGTTTTACAGCCGCGGCTGAACAAATACACATTACGCAATCTGCATTGAGCCAAATGATGCAAAAACTTGCGGTACAAACTGCCTCAGAACTTATTGAGAAAAGAGGCCGAAAAATACTGCTAACTGAAACTGGTCGTACGTTCTATCAAGAAGCTTTGTTCATTGTTAACCGTTTGGATAAGTGGGAGTTGGAAAATAAAGCTCGTCAGCAAGGCTACCATCGAACGCTGGTTATCTCGTCTTTGTATTCAATGTGTTCTTCATTGGTTCCGAAAACCATCAGTGAGCTGAAAAGAACGCACCCATCTTTTTCGTTTCGGTTAATTGAGGAGCGAGTTAATGATATCCATAATTCAGTTCTAGAAGGACGTGCGGATATAGGTATTGGTACTCCCCCTAATAACTCGGAACTAAATTTTGAACTGCTGTTTCGTGATCACTTATGCTTTACCTGTAATAAGGCTCATCACTTGAGTGCAGAGAGTGAGGTTAACTGGAAGCAGGCTCATCAGTATGCTTCTATTGGTATCAGTCCAGGAAATAGTTTAAGAACACTTGCTGACCAGGCATTTATGCGAGCAGGTCTTACCTATGATCCTGAAATTAGTGCGTCACACACTTCAACATTGCTTGGTATGATCGATAGCGGTTTAGGTTCTGCTATTTTATCCTCAACCATCGCTTCATTACATGCTCATGAGAACTTGAGATTTATCCCAATAGTAAAACCAATTCAATATCGTTCAATTGGGCTAATTACAAGAAAAGAAACTCACCGACAGATCATCGATGAGTTTAATCTAATGCTCAGAAAGCAAGTCAGTCTCAAACTGTAGTTTACGCGGTCTACATAGGTCCAACAGGTAGACCTAGCATAGTGTAGGTCAAGAATACAGCTCCCCAGATTGTAAATAGAAAGAATGCATATGGGACCATCATAGCTAGAAATGTACCGAATTTTACGTTGGGGTTATATTTGGCTATCAACGCTAATACCATCGGCACGTAAGGGTTTGTTGGAGATATAATATTGGTTGTTGAGTCTGCGATTCGGTAAGCCATCTGAGTATATTCAGGTGATATATCCAGTAGCATGAATAGTGGAATAAAGACTGGGGCCATGATTGCCCATTGAGCCGAACCACTGAAAACAATCAGGTTCATGAACCCTGCAAGTATCATAAACATGGCTAACATTAATAGCTTTGGCACTTCAACCTGAGCGAGCATTTCAGCGCCATTCACAGCGAAAAATATAGCCAAGTTAGACCAATTAAACCAAGCAATAAATTGGGCAATAACAAAAACTAAGACGATGTAACCCCCAATACCATGCAATGACTTCGCCATCAGATCGGGCACATCACTCGCTTTCTTTATCTCTCCAGCTTTTACACCGTAAACCACGGCATTCATAATGAAAAACGCCATAATTATTGGGATTATGCCAGCAAGGAAGGGAGATGGAACTAAGCCGCCATCGGCGTTTTTCAATGGCGAATCACTTGGAAGTAGTAGCGCCACCATTCCTAGGATAAAAACAATTGATGCGTACCCAGACCATTTTAAAGCTCGTTTTTGAATGTCGGTGACACTATATTTCTCAGGTTTTTCAGTGCTCAGTGGAGACTCTTCGGCAGAGCGTTTTGTTTGCTTATCAAATCGCGGTTCTATGTATTTGTCTGTTATAAGTGTTCCAAGTATGACCAAGAGAGGTACCGAAAGAAGCATGAAGTACCAGTTAGCCGCGGGGCTAACTTCTACAGGTTCAACAATGCGGGCAGCTTCTGTTGAAATACCGGAGAGTAAAACATCCGTTCCTGCGATAAATACGTTGGCAGTAAAGCCTGCGGCCACAGCAACAAAGCCAGCAGCAATTCCTACGACAGGGTTTCGATTGGTCGCAGAGAAAATGATGCCAGCTAAAGGAGGCACTAAGATAAACGCCGCATCAGATGCTAAGTTACCGATGATCCCGGTTAGAAATATAGAGGCAGTTACGAAATTTTTGGGTGCGTTTAAAAGCGATTGTTTAATTGCTGAGTCTGCTAATCCTACTTCTTGAACAAGCCCTACCGCGAGCATCATGCAAAGTACCAAACCAAGAGGTTTAAACGCGATAAAATTTGATACAGCTGAATTTAGAATGTACACAAACCCTTCGCCACTGAGCAGGTTCTTTACTTTGATTTCATCTCCGCTCAAAGGGTGCGCTATATTCCCACCAAAAGTCGACACTATCCAAGACAAGAATATGACCGCTAAGCATAAGGTAATAAACATATAGAATGGATGGGGTATTCGGTCACCAAACTTCTCAATACGATCAATTATGCTGACTTTCTGAGGGAGTTGTTTTTGATCTAGTAAACCTGACATTTCACACTCCTGTGATTATTGAGGGTCACCGTGACCCCTGTGCTAATTTTTATGAGCTAGTTTTGTTGAAGTAGAGAGATGAAGTATGCGGCTCCGGTCGGTAACACTCGATCATTGAAATCGTAGTTCTTGTGGTGCAAGCCTATCGTTTCTCCATTGATGGTTAATCCGTTGCCGATGAACCCATAACATCCCGGTACTTGGTCTAGAAAAAAAGAAAAGTCTTCGCTGGCTAATAAAGCCTCACATGTTGCGTTAACCTGATCATTACCAACGACTGAAGAGGCGGCTTTCACTGCTGTCTCGACTTCGGGGAAGCTGTTGACGGTGGGTGGGTGAGATATTGGACCTAGGGAGAATTGTGCGGTCATGTCGAAAGCCATGGCAGTGTGAGAAACCAAAGTATCAAGTTGAGAGACCAAGCGGTCTCGCACATTTTGGGAGAGAGTTCTGAAGGTGCCACTCATTTGAGCGGTATCAGCGATAGCGTTAGTTGTCTCACCGCAATGTAACTGTGTGACTGAAACGACAAGCGGTTCAAACGGGCTATAAGTTCGACTAACTAAGCCTTGTATACCTTGATAGATATGGGTCGCAACTAATAAAGGATCTTGAGTGTTTTGTGGTAGGCCCGCATGCCCACTTTTGCCATTAATCTGAATAAAGAGACGATCGGAACTTGCCATGATCGGTCCTTCTTTGAATGCGAAATGCCCTTCTGGTATTCCTGGCATGTTATGAAGTGCGTAACATGCATCTAATGGATAGCACTCAAGTAAGCCATCCTGAAGCATTTTTTGCGCGCCACCAACGCCTTCTTCAGCGGGTTGAAAAATGAGTACGGCTTTACCATTAAATTGACGGTTTTTTGCGAGGTATTTTGCTGCATATAGCAGCATTGTGGTATGTCCATCATGCCCACATGCGTGCATTTTTCTGGCCTGACAAGAACGGTGAGAAAAGTTGTTTTCTTCGTGGATCGGCAATGCGTCCAGATCGGCTCTTAAACCTAAAGTTTTTCCGTCACCGAGTTCCCCTTGGATAACCGCAACAACGCCTGTTCCTCCAAAGCGAGAGTCTATTTGTTCAACGCCATATTCCTTGAGCTTGGCGATTACCATACTTTGTGTGTTGTGCTCTTCAAAACCCAGTTCTGGGTGTTGATGAATATTTCGTCTAATTTCTACCATTTCTGGTAGCCACTCTTCTAGTTCTTGTAATAGGGACACGTCATTTCCTTAGGTAACATTTTTATAACATATAATCATGACGGTGTCGTATTACCTAGTTGGATGCGTAATAGTCTTATTAGTAAAACTTATAGCAATCTATATCGAACTTTTTGATGTGGTGTTTTTGAATATCGGAGGTGTTGGGGTTATTCGCTGAAAATGACTTCAGTGAAATATTAGGGAACTAACATGACTCTAGAGGTAGATGCTTAATAATTAAAATAAAAATGGCGAGTCATAGGACTCGCCATTTTTGTATTCAAAGCTTGTTATCGTTGATAATTCGGGAAGTCGCGTAGTGCGATAATCCTAATCTTTCTGGGCATTAACTTTCAGGGCTGAGGTTGTTTTTCTTCTTTCCCCATTTGATCTGCTGGATAACAAGGCCGGCAATGATAAGTACCAAGCCAAACAGGGTCGCTGGGTGAATATCTTCACCAATGATGGTCGAAAGTAGCATCAACGAGATAAACGGTGACGCAAAAATCAGATTGCTGATACGCGCTGTGTTGTTGGTCAGCTTCAGTGCTGATAGCCACAAGACAAAGGTAATGCCCATCTCGAACAGGCCAACATAAGTTACGGCCATCCAACCTTTCGCTGTGATTTGGCTAAAGCTCTCGCCTTCAAAAAGGGTTAAACCGATCGCGAAAGGTAATGCCACTAAGAAACCAAGCAGTACGCCAACCACTGGGTCAGCCTTGTTTTTGGTGTTGAGAATCCAATATCCTGCCCAAAGCAGAGTAGAAAGCAGCGCCAGTGCCACACCGAGTGGGCTATCGAACTGCATGCCTAACACATCGCCTTTGGTGGCAATAACTACCACACCCGCATAGCTGAAGGTACACGCAATCCAATCTTGCTTACGAATCTTTTGCCCCAGAAAAACCGCCGCCATTAAGGTTAGCGTGATAGCCCAGCTGTAGTTGATGGCTTGAGCTTGAGAAGCGGGCAGCAGGTCGTAGGCTTTGAATAGAATCAGGTAATAAGCCAATGGGTTAACCAAGCCGAGCAGCAGGTAATACCAAGGGTTTGAAAGGAACGTTGTACTCAGCTGAGAGAGCTTACCTTGAAAGGCGCAGACTGCGATCAGCGCCATCGACGACACAATACTGGCAATGGTCAGCATTTGAATCGGTGAAAACTCAGCAAGGGTCAGCTTAAAAGCAGTAGCGACCGTTGACCACAGCAGTACTGCGGAAAGGCCAAAGCCCAAGGCACGACGTTCGTTCATGGCAACTCATTCTAATTTGATGGGACAGAATACGGAGCGCCTAGTCTATCTGTCGAATTTTAATACGGCAAACTGGACATTTATCCAGTATCAAAATACCATTTAATGAGTTATTTCAAATTAGGCTAAATCATTATCATGCAATGGATTATCGAACATCAGGCAACGCTTATTGCTGCAATTTCTGGCGCGCTCGTCAGCGGCGGTGTCGTGGGTTGGTGGATTAAACAGAAGCTCTCTTTTCAGCAGCGATTGCTCGAGCAGCAGCTAGAGTCCGATCGTTTGTTGCATGAATCTCAGCAAGCTCAGCTCAAAGCATCACTCGCAGAGGCGCAACAAGAGCTCGATGAGTTAGATGATGACCGAGACAAAGCGGCATTCGAGCTCAAGCAGGCGCACGGTAAGGTGATGGCTGCAATGGAAAAACTGCGTTACTTTGAGGCGGTAAAGCAAGAGCGCCAGCAGTACGCTGATGAGATCAATGTGCTTAAAGATCATAAGTCTGAATTAGAAGCCGAGCTGCGCGAGCAAGAAGCAAGGCATGACCAAGAAAACCTCGCCAATAGCGAAAAGCTGCAGTTGCTAGAGCAAGCTGAATCACGACTTAAGCAGCAGTTTGAACTGTTAGCGAATCAACTGTTTGAAACCAAAACCGCCAAGGTTGATCAGCAGAACAAGCAGAGCCTAGAAGGTTTGTTGTCACCTTTGAGAGAACAGCTAGAAGGTTTTAAAAAGCAGGTTAACGACAGCTTCAGCCAAGAAGCCAAAGAGCGTCATACTTTGGTGCATGAGCTTAAAAACCTGCAGCGTCTTAATGAGAGTATGACGCGTGAAGCGGTGAACCTGACTCAAGCGCTAAAGGGTGACAACAAACAACAAGGTAACTGGGGCGAGGTGGTGCTGGCTCGCGTGCTTGCTGAATCAGGACTGCGCGAAGGCCACGAATACCAAACGCAAGTGAACCTGCAAAACGATGCGGGCAAGCGTTATCAACCGGATGTGATTGTGCATCTGCCACAAGACAAGCAAGTGGTGGTCGATTCAAAAATGGCGCTGGTGGCATTTGAACGCTACTTCAATGCCGAAACCGACCAGCAGCGTGATGCTGCATTGCGTGATCACTTGGTGTCGTTAAGAGCGCACATCAAAGGTTTGAGCCAGAAAGATTATCATCAGCTCAAAGGCATCCAAAGCTTGGATTACGTGTTGATGTTTATCCCGGTTGAGCCAGCATTCCAAGTCGCTATTCAAGCCGACCCTAGCTTGGTGAAAGACGCGATGGAGCAAAACATCATCTTGGTCAGCCCAACCACTTTGCTGGTGGCACTGCGTACCATTGATAACCTGTGGCGTAATGAAAGACAGAACCAGAACGCTCAAGTCATCGCAGAGCGTGCAAGTAAGCTTTACGACAAACTGCGCTTGTTTGTGGACGATATGGAAGGCCTTGGTAGCTCGTTAGATAGAGCCAACCAAAGCTATCAAGGTGCGATGAATAAGCTAGTAACAGGCCGTGGCAACGTGATTCGTCAGGCCGAAAGCTTCAAGCAATTGGGTGTTGAAGTGAAGAAACCGATCTCGATTGGTTTGGCTGAAATGGCGCAAAATGAGGCTTTTTCAGAAAATGCCTCCTTAGTAGAAAGACAACCTGCTGAGGATAAAGTAAACTAATCGGCCGCAGCGCCTCTAAACACAAAGAGCGCTGTCGATGAGAACTTACCATGGTAGATAACAGCATTATGGACACAAGCGTGCAGACAAATTCAGCAGTAGAGTCAGAAACCACACACTTTGGTTTCGAAACAGTCGCGAAAGACGAAAAAGTCGCGAAAGTAGCAGAGGTATTTCACTCTGTAGCCGCTAAATACGACATCATGAATGACTTAATGTCGGGTGGTGTTCACCGCTTGTGGAAGCGATTCACGATTGATTGCAGTGGCGTTCGCCCTGGTCAGCGTATCCTAGATCTTGGTGGTGGTACTGGCGACCTTACTGCGAAATTCTCGCGTATCGTTGGTGAAAAAGGCCACGTGGTTCTTGCTGATATCAACAACTCAATGCTGAATGTTGGCCGTGATAAGCTGCGTGATAGCGGCATTGTTGGCAACGTACACTACGTACAAGCGAACGCTGAAGAGTTGCCATTCCCAGATAACTACTTCGATTGCATTACGATCAGCTTCTGTCTGCGTAACGTAACCGATAAAGACCAAGCGCTGCGTTCTATGTACCGCGTACTTAAGCCGGGTGGCCGTCTGTTGGTTCTTGAGTTTTCTAAGCCAGTGCTTGAGCCACTATCAAAGGTTTACGATGCCTACTCTTTCCACCTGTTGCCAAAAATGGGTGAGCTGATTGCCAACGACGCAGACAGCTATCGTTACCTTGCAGAATCAATCCGCATGCACCCTAACCAAGAAACCTTGGAAGGCATGATGCAAGACGCGGGTTTCGAGAATACTAAATACTTCAACCTAACGGGCGGTATTGTTGCGCTGCACCGCGGTTACAAGTTCTAGTCGAACTTGGTAGTAGGCTCTTAGGGCGTGCTAAACAATAAGAATAAAGACAGAACGGATAGGTTAAGGCTTATCCGTTTTCAAAGGTAAGGACAGTCATGCCATTTGATCCATTGGTCACCGCGGTTATTGAAACCTCTTTAAATACTTTCGTGAACGATGATCCAGCCTTGGTTCGTCGTTTGTCTCGTTTAAAGGGGCAGATCATTCAAGTTAATTTGAAAGAGCTGAATAAAACTCTCACTTTCGTTTTCAGCCAACAGATTGATGTGTTGTCTGAATATGAAGGGCAGCCTGATTGCTACCTATCTTTGAACCTATCGGTACTGCCTGAACTGCGTGAGCAATCGAACATCACCAAGCTGATCAAGCAAGATAAGCTGATCTTAGAGGGTGACATTCAACTCGCACAAAAATTTGCTCAGCTGATGACAGACTGCAAGCCGGACTTAGAAGAGTGGCTATCGCGCGTAACGGGCGATGTGGTTGCGCATACCTTGGTACAAGGCGTTAAAAACGTCGGTGGTTTTGTGGCGAAGCAAGCAACTAAGCATCAAAACCATGTTGCTCAGGTTCTGACAGAAGAGTGGAAGATTGCACCGGCTCCGTTAGAAGTGGTGCATTTTTGCGATCAGGTTGATGACGTAAAAAGCTCGGTAGCTCGCCTTGAAGCTAAGTTGAACGCTCTGTTGGAGAAAATATGACCCCAACAGAACTGAAACGTCTTTATCATATTATCAAGGTACAGTTAGAGTACGGCCTTGATGAATTGATGCCTGAGCACCATTTGACTAAAGCTCCTTTACTGGCGCGAAAGTCACTGTTTTGGCTTAAGAACAAGCATCAAGATAAAGAGTTGGGTCATCGCTTACGCCTTGCGCTGCAAGAACTTGGGCCAGTGTGGATCAAGTTTGGTCAAATGATGTCGACACGTCGTGATCTGTTCCCTCCTCATATCGCTGATCAATTGGCGTTGTTGCAAGACCAAGTCGCTCCATTTGATGGTGCATTGGCCAAGCAAGATATGGAAAAGGCACTGGGTGGCAGTTTAGATAACTGGTTTACCGACTTTGACATCGAGCCACTGGCTTCTGCTTCTATCGCTCAGGTGCATACCGCAAAGCTTAAAGAGAGCGGTCGTGAGATTGTTCTGAAGGTAATTCGACCTGATATTCGCCCGGTGATTGACGCAGATCTAAAACTGATGCACCGAATGGCGCGTATAGT
This sequence comes from Vibrio sp. 10N.286.48.F5, assembly GCF_041469785.1. Lineage (NCBI taxonomy): Bacteria > Pseudomonadati > Pseudomonadota > Gammaproteobacteria > Vibrionales > Vibrionaceae > Vibrio > Vibrio sp. 10N.286.48.F5. The sequence goes on from NZ_JBFRLG010000013.1 coordinate 44,444, forward strand.
CGCTAAGTCGCTTCCTGAAGCACGTCGTTTGAAACCGGTTGAAGTGGTTCACGAGTACGAGAAAACGTTACTTGATGAACTCGACCTGCGCCGTGAGGCGGCCAATGCCATTCAACTGCGACGTAATTTTGAAGGCAGTGAAGAGCTGTATGTTCCAGAGGTTATCCCTGATCTAAGCAGCGAAACCCTGATGGTGTCAGAGCGAATCTATGGTATTCAAGTCTCCGATATTGAGACGCTAGAAGCCAACGGCACCAACATGAAATTGCTCGCGGAACGCGGTGTGACGGTATTCTTCACCCAAGTATTCCGAGATAGCTTTTTCCATGCAGACATGCACCCGGGCAACGTATTTGTTAACCCAGAGAATCCAGATAACCCTCAGTGGATTGGTTTGGATTGTGGCATTGTTGGTACGCTCAATAGCGAAGATAAGCGCTATTTAGCAGAGAACTTGTTGGCTTTCTTCAATCGAGATTACCGTAAAGTTGCTGAGCTACACGTTGATTCGGGGTGGGTGCCACACGACACTAACGTCAATGATTTTGAGTTCGCGATCCGTATGGTGTGTGAGCCAATCTTTGCAAAACCACTTGGCGAGATCTCATTTGGCCATGTGTTGCTAAACTTATTTAATACAGCAAGACGTTTCAACATGGAGGTTCAACCTCAGTTGGTGCTTCTGCAAAAGACCTTGTTGTATGTCGAAGGCCTAGGTCGTCAGCTGTATCCGCAACTTGATTTGTGGGCAACGGCGAAGCCTTTCCTTGAAACCTGGATGATGAATCAGGTGGGGCCGCAAGCTGTGATCAACGCAGTAAAAGAGCGTGCGCCATTCTGGGCAGAAAAACTGCCAGAGCTGCCAGAGCTACTTTATGACAGCTTGCGCCAAGGTAAAGCGATGAACCACAGAATGGATCAGCTTTATCAAGGTTACCGAGATAGTAAGCGTCAGCAAGCAACTGGAAAGTTTTTGTTTGGCGTTGGAGCCACTTTAGTCGTATGCTCCGCAATATTAGTTTCAAGCCCTTATGAGCAGCTATCTATGGGCTGTGGCATCGCAGGTGTCACATTTTGGTTGCTTAGTTGGCGAGCTTACCGTCGTTAGACAGTAGACTCTCTTAATATTTTTATGTGTAGACAGACCCGAGGACAATGACAATGGGTGGTATCAGTATTTGGCAACTTCTAATCATTGCTGTAATTGTAATTTTGCTATTCGGAACAAAGAAACTGCGCGGTATGGGTGGTGACTTAGGTTCAGCGGTTAAAGGCTTCAAAAAAGCGATGAGCGATGAAGACAAGCCTGCAGATAAGAAAGATGCAGACTTCGAACCAAAGAATATTGAACAGCAGAAGACAGAAGCTCACGCTGAAACAACTGCTGAAACAAAGAAAGACAAAGAGCAGGCGTAAATCGTGTTTGATATCGGTTTTTGGGAACTGGTATTAATATCTGTCGTTGGGTTAGTGGTTTTAGGGCCTGAGCGTTTGCCCGTGGCGATTCGCAGTATTTCCAAGTTTGTTGGACAAGCGAAAAGCATGGCAAACAGTGTGAAAGATGAACTTTCTCATGAGCTTAAGGTGCAAGAGCTGCAAGAAAACCTACGCAAGGCGGAAAAAATGGGTATGGAAGATTTATCTCCAGACCTTAAAGCGTCAGTCGATGAACTCAAGCAGGCCGCTGCTGAGGTTCAACGTCCGTATGCTAAGCCTGAGTCTGATAAGCCAAGTGAGACTAAACCTAGTGTCATGGAAACTGTGGAATCTGAAACCATTCAGGTCAACAGCGAAGCTTCAGCACCGTCAGATAAGAAAGCCGAATAGTCTCGCAAGGAGGAGTCGCCGGATACTTGATTCGCTAGATGTTTAAATAGATATCTATTCAAGTAAATAACTATTCAAGTGGATACCAATTCAACTGGATAGATACACGCGCGGCTCCTTTTCGATCTTCCTGTTTAAGAGGTTTGACATGTCTTCGACTGAGCAGACACAGCCTTTAATTAGCCACCTTCTAGAACTACGTAATCGCCTACTACGTGCGATTGTCGCGGTGCTAGTGATATTTGTCGGGCTAATTTATTTTGCTAATGATATTTATGAATTCGTATCAGCACCTTTGGTAGATCGTCTACCGGAAGGGGCGACGATGATCGCAACCGATGTTGCATCGCCATTTTTCACACCGCTGAAATTAACCTTGATCGCGTCTATATTCCTCGCGGTTCCGTTTATTTTGTATCAGGTGTGGGCTTTTGTTGCTCCGGGTTTATACAAGCATGAAAAACGCTTGATCATGCCGCTATTGGCTTCAAGTTCATTGCTGTTTTACTGTGGTGTGGCGTTCGCTTACTTTATTGTATTCCCGTTGGTATTTGGCTTTTTTACGGCCATATCATTAGGGGGAGTAGAGTTCGCAACCGACATCTCAAGCTATCTTGATTTTGTACTCGCGCTGTTCTTTGCTTTTGGTATTGCCTTTGAAGTGCCTGTTGCGATTATCTTGTTGTGTTGGACGGGGGCAACAACGCCTCAATCTCTGTCTGAAAAGCGTCCTTACATTGTGGTGGGTGCTTTCATCATCGGTATGATGCTGACACCACCAGATATGATCTCGCAAACACTGTTGGCGATTCCAATGTGTATTCTGTTTGAGATTGGTCTGTTTTTCGCACGCTTTTATACACGTAAGCCAGATGCGGATGAAGAGGAAGAAGCTGAATCTTGATTCGGAATGCTTCAGTAAAAATCACATAATAAAAAAGCGGCCTAGGGCCGCTTTTTTATTATGTCTGTTTATCGAATCTTTAACTGATAGCCACAGTTCTGACATATATAGAGCTCTTTGATGCCCAAAATTTTATGCCATAGGGTTCGATGTTGACGTTGTAAGTGTTGTGAATGGTCACACATAATCAACTACCTCTATATGCAGGTGGTTGATACTATACATGTCACTTAGCTTTCTCAAATAAATTCAGGAAAAATCCGTAATAATTACTTATTAATAGATTTGTCATAAATTAAACAATGCCTTAGCATTTTTGGTGGTTATGTTTTCGACTTCTTCAAGGGTAATTCCGCGTAATTCGGCGATGCGTTTTGCTACTAATTCTGTGTAGGCTGGTTCATTGCGTTTACCGCGATTCGGTGTTGGTGCCAAGTATGGGCAATCTGTCTCTAGAATGACGTAATCCATATCGAGATGTGGGATCACCTTGTCCATCCCAGAGTTCTTAAAGGTCGAAACGCCGCCTAAACCTAAATGAAAGCCTAGCTCGTTGATCGCTTGAGCTTCCTCTAAGCTGCTACCAAAGCAGTGGAATACCCCGCGTAAGCTGCCATCTTGTTCTTTACGAAGTAGGGCAAGTGTCTCTTCAATGGAATCACGAGTGTGGATCACCACAGGTAGATCAAGCTCTTTTGCCCACTGCAGTTGAGTCACAAACGCCATCTCTTGTTCAGCCTTGAAGGTTTTATCCCAGTACAAGTCGATACCAATCTCACCCACCGCGATAAAGTCATGCTTATCAAACCAAGCTCGAATGGTTTTGAGGGTTTGCTCGATATTCGCATCCACATAACAAGGGTGTAAGCCCATCATTGAACGGCACACATCAGGAAACTGCGCTTCCGTTGCTAACATTGGTTCGATAGATTCTAAATCGATGTTCGGCAATAGAATGGTATCAATCCCTTGAGCCAGTGCGCGCTGCACAACTTGTTCGCGGTCTTCATCGAATTCACTAGCGTAAATATGAGCATGGGTGTCGATCATTGTTTTGTCCTGAAAGCGGTCTTTACTGAGTTGTCATGAGTATACGGCAGTGTGAGGAGAAGGTCATTTTTTGCCATTTATCCCTATTTTTGAGTGGGTTTCATATTTTACTGCTAGCGTCCTGAGCCATCAGTGATATGCTTTTGCCTGTATTTAGCACTTTTCATATCTAAGTATTTCGGTGCTTAGACTAGGCAAGGAGAATCTAGTGTCTGTTTCAATTCAAGGTCAATTCCCAGGTCGCCGTATGCGCCGTATGCGTAAGCACGACTTTAGCCGTCGCCTAATGGCAGAAAATCAATTGTCTGTGGATGATCTAATCTACCCAATGTTTATCCTGATGGGTAAAGACCGCCGCGAGCCTGTCGAGTCAATGCCAGGTGTTGAACGCTTGTCGATCGACTACATGCTTGAGGAAGCAGATTACCTGTCAAAGCTGGGTGTTCCTGCGATTGCTCTATTTCCAGTCGTGAACCAAGATGCTAAAAGTTTATGCGCAGCTGAAGCTCATAACTCAGAAGGTTTGGTGCAGCGCGCTGTACGTTTACTAAAAGAGCATGTGCCAAACATTGGCGTTATTACTGACGTAGCACTAGACCCGTTCACCACTCACGGCCAAGACGGCATCATCGATGAAGATGGTTACGTGATGAATGACGAGACGACTGAAGTCTTGATCAAGCAAGCATTATCACACGCTGAAGCGGGTGCTGACGTAGTTGCCCCATCGGATATGATGGATGGTCGCATTGGTAAGATCCGTGAAGCGTTAGAAGAAGCGGGCCATATTCATACTCAGATTATGGCGTACTCTGCAAAATATGCATCGTGCTACTACGGCCCATTCCGTGATGCAGTTGGCAGTGCTTCGAACCTGAAAGGTGGTAACAAGAAGAACTACCAGATGGATCCAGCCAACAGCGATGAAGCGATTCATGAAGTCGCGATGGATCTTAATGAAGGTGCGGACATGGTGATGGTGAAACCAGGCATGCCTTACCTTGATATTGTTCGTCGTGTTAAGCACGAACTGCAAGCGCCTACGTTTGCTTACCAAGTATCTGGTGAATACGCGATGCACAAAGCGGCGATTCAAAACGGCTGGCTGAAAGAGCGCGAAACCGTCATGGAATCACTGTTGTGCTTTAAGCGTGCTGGCGCTGATGGCATTCTTACTTACTTCGCTAAAGATGTCGCAGAGTGGCTTGCTGAAGATAACGCACAAGCTGCTGAGCATTTAAAAGAAAAGTAACCGTGTAGATCTCACTTAAGTGATCAGTAAAGGGTTGGCCATTGTGCCAGCCCTTTCGTTTATAAGGATGAATAAGATGTCAGTTGTCGTACGTGAAGGTTCTTTAGAAGAAGTGGTGTCTGTGGTCGAGCAGATCTCTGAGTTCGCTAAAAAAGAGAGTGTCGCTTCTCTGTCAGAGCGGCTGGCAGGGAAAAAGAGCCTTATCTTAGTGGCTGAAGAAGCTGGCGTGTTGCTTGGCTTTAAGATCGGCTATGAATTGGATCAAGATACTTTTTACAGCTGGTTTGGTGGCGTGTCACCGCTCGCGAGGAACAAAGGCGTTGCACAGGCGCAATTAGACGTTCAGGAACAGTGGGCGAAAGAGCAGGGCTACAGACAGTTAAAGGTTAAGTCTCGTAACCAGTTCCCTGCAATGTTGCGCCTGTTATTGAGAAACGGTTACCTAATCGAAAGATTTGAAGAAAAAGAAGACATTAATGACCATAGAATCCATTTTTTGAAGCAAATTTAAGCACTGCTGTTAACGGTTTATAAATTAAATGAGATTTATTCTCATTTAATTGTTGACTATTAAATGAGAATCATTATTATTAACTTCGTCTTAGGGAATGAGGAAATGTTCACAAGGATGTTAAGTACTCAAGTATCTACTTGGTTACCCAACAGAATTCTCGCGAACTTGTACTAAGTTCTTTTTGACACGACATTGCTCACATTGCTTCCAGTGTAATTTATAGCTTTTAGGTAAAGCTGTGGTATTCAATTTGAATGGCTTTACCGGTTTTTGCTAGGCGACATCTTCGGGTGTCGCTTTTTTTTATACCTACCATTTCAACAAGATGCATATTTAGTGGCACGTATTTTTATGAATAAAACGCCATCAGCATTCTTTTCCACAACGCAAGATCGAGAAAAGATCGTTGATCATCTGTTCGATCTGTAAAATTATTCTTTATTTTCAGTTGTTTATTGGTGTTTTTTGAGTTGTTCACCGTAGTTCTCAACAGGGTGGATAAATAATATAAACAGAGTTATCCACAGAACGCTTGCGTCTAAGAACAAAAAATAACAACAAATCGATTATAACGAACACAACCGAGTGAACGGATACAGATCGACAACGTGGAATCCAACCAACAGACGTGGCATTCTTAACAGATAATTTCTGTACTTACTGGATACACAAACATTATGGCTCGTATTCCTGATAATCCATTGATTCTGATCGATGGCTCTTCTTACCTATATCGCGCGTTTCATGCTTACCCTGGCACCATGAGCAATGGTGATATCCCGACTAACGCGGTTTACGGTGTAGTTAACATGCTGCGCAGCATGATGCGTCAATTTGCTTCTGATCGTATTGCGGTTATTTTTGATGCAAAAGGAAAGACGTTCCGTGATGACATGTACCCAGAGTACAAGGCTAATCGTCCACCTATGCCGGATGATCTACGTTGTCAGATCGAACCTTTGCACAACGTGATTCGCGCAATGGGTCTACCACTTATCTCGATCCCAGGCGTTGAAGCGGATGATGTGATTGGTACGCTAGCTTCTCAAGCATCTAAAGCGGGCATGCCGGTTTTGATCAGTACTGGCGATAAAGATATGGCGCAGCTGGTTGATGACAACGTTACTTTGATCAACACCATGACCAACGTGGTTATGGATCGCGAAGGCGTGATAGAGAAGTTTGGCATCCCACCTGAGCTGATTATCGACTACCTTGCACTGATGGGCGATAAAGTGGATAACATTCCTGGCGTTCCAGGTGTTGGTGACAAAACAGCAACTGCTCTACTACAAGGCATTGGTAGCATCGAAAAGCTGTATCAAAACCTGGATGATATTGCCGCTCTTGGCTTCCGTGGTTCAAAAACCATGGCTAAGAAGCTGATTGATAATAAAGACAACGCTGAGATGTCTTACGAGCTTGCAACGATCAAACTGGACGTCGAGTTAGAAGAGACACCTGAGTCGCTTGTAAAAGCACAACCAAATACGGATGAGCTGATTAAGCTATACGGTCAACTGGTCTTCAAATCTTGGTTGAACGAGCTACTTGAAGGCGGCAGCGGTGTGGTTGAGGCGGATGAGAAGTCGGGTGCAGTGCGCAGCAGCACGGCATCAACCACTTCTACCGTAGAAATGAACACCTCTGCAGTGACGATTGATCGCAGCAACTACGAAACCATCTTAGATGAAGCCTCTTTTAATGCGTGGCTAGAGAAACTGAAAGCGTCAGAGGTGTTTGCCTTTGATACTGAAACAGATAGCTTGGACTACATGGTGGCTAACCTTGTTGGTCTATCATTCGCAACCGAAGAAGGCGTTGCCGCTTACGTACCGGTTGCCCATGATTACCTAGATGCACCTCAACAACTCGACCGTGATTGGGTACTTGAACAGCTTAAGCCGATTCTTGAAGATGACGCACAGGCTAAAGTCGGTCAAAACCTGAAGTACGATATGAGCGTTTTAGCGCGCTACGGTATCGAGATGAAAGGCATCAAGCACGACACCATGCTAGCGTCTTATGTTTTTAATAGCGTTGGCGGTAAACATGACATGGACAGCTTAGCGCTACGATTCTTACAACACAGCTGCATCTCGTTTGAGCAGATTGCGGGCAAAGGTAAGAAACAACTGACGTTCAACCAGATTGAGTTGGGTGAAGCGTCTCCATATGCGGCTGAAGATGCTGACGTAACACTGCGTCTTCATAACCGTTTGATGGAAAACATTGAACAAGATGAAAAGCTAAAAGCCATCTATGAAGAAATCGAAGTACCACTGATCCCTGTAATGTCTCGCATTGAACGTACCGGCGTATTCATCGATGACATGTTGCTGGGCGCTCAATCGCAAGAGATTGCGGTTCGTCTGGATGAGCTAGAACAGAAAGCCTACGAGATTGCAGAGCAAGAGTTCAACATGAACTCGCCAAAACAGCTGCAAGCGATCCTGTTTGAGAAAATGGGTCTGCCTGTTATCAAGAAAACGCCATCAGGTGCACCTTCAACCAACGAAGAAGTGCTGCAAGAGTTGGCTCTTGATTACCCGCTACCTAAGCTGATCATTGAGTATCGTGGCCTTGCGAAACTAAAGTCGACCTACACAGATAAACTACCGAAGATGATCAACGCTGAAACGGGTCGTGTTCATACGTCTTACCACCAAGCGGTAACGGCGACGGGTCGTTTGTCTTCTACTGATCCAAACCTACAGAACATCCCAATTCGTAATGAAGAAGGCCGTCGTATCCGCCAAGCATTCGTTGCACAGCATGGTTGGAAGATTCTAGCGGTCGATTACTCTCAAATTGAATTGCGTATCATGGCGCACTTATCGGGTGACAAAGCGCTTCTGGAAGCATTCCAACAAGGTAAAGATATCCACGCAGCAACTGCGGCTGAGATCATCGGCGTTAATATTGAGGATGTAACGACGGAACAACGTCGTCGTGCTAAGGCCGTTAACTTCGGTCTTATCTACGGTATGAGTGCCTTTGGTTTGGCTAAGCAGCTAGGTATTCCTCGTGGCGAAGCACAGCACTACATGGATACTTACTTCGAGCGCTACCCTGGTGTGATGCAGTACATGGAAGACACGCGCAGTGCTGCTTCAGAGCAGGGCTTCGTTGAAACCATTTACGGTCGTCGTTTGCACCTTCCTGAAATTCAATCTCGTAATGGCATGCGTCGTAAAGCTGCTGAGCGTGCGGCGATCAACGCGCCAATGCAAGGTACAGCAGCGGACATCATTAAGAAAGCGATGTTGTTGGTGGATGAGTGGATTCAAGCGGAAGGCGATGGTCGTGTAAAACTGCTTATGCAGGTACACGATGAATTGGTGTTTGAAGTGGAAGAGTCATCTTTAGCCGAAATTGAAAGTAAAGTACAAGAATTGATGGAATCCGCTGCAGAGCTAGAAGTGCCGCTTGTCGCGGAAGCTGGCCACGGTGACAACTGGGATCAAGCCCACTAATCAGTTTTTGACCTTAATAAGCAAATTAGTATGAGCCAGTGCACAAACACTGGCTTTTTTTTGTCTCAAATAAAGTTAAGTCGTAATAAGAATTTAGGTGTTTTAATAAAACATTCATGAAAAAAAACTACAAAAGTTGTTTTCATTTCTGAGCAATTGTTGTACATTAAATCTCGTAGGGTACAGAGGTAAGATGTTCTATCTTTCAGACCTTTTGTTTCACGTTATTGGATTAGGCTGATTCAGCCGCCCCAGTCAGTATTTGACTGGGGCGTTTTTTCTTGTGCGAAAGAAAAATATTTCCAACCTATCATTCCCCCGTAAAACCTCTCATTTTTAGTGCCTTTTATTACACTTTCTCAAGCACAGTGATAAACCCCTGATTTGCCTTAGATCTGAAATTCGATCAGCTTTTGGTAATTTAAATCCGTCTCTAAGTCGATTGTTTTATCACTTGAAATAACTTTTATTTTACAAGTTATCGATAAAGGATTGATGGATCACGCCTTATTTATCAGTGTATTGAGTCGGTGAATGCTCAATGTAATCCATGATTTTCTGTTGTTTCTCGGTGCTATATTTCAGAGCTTCGGCGGTGATCTGGATGGATTGCGCCATTGAAGAGATATTGTTGGTCGCTTTTACCAAGGTTTGCTGCATTGGTTTCAGGATAAGCAGATAGATAGCGGTCAAAGCGATAATAATGACGGCGATAACGGCCGCCAGCGCAATGATGATCTTGGTCTGAATGTCATCCAACAGCATTTGACTGGTTTGTTTAAAGGCGAGTCGAGATTGGTCTAAGGCTTGTGGCAGTTGATTGAGTGATGTCTTGGTGGAGCTCGCAAGCTTATTGATACTTTCAACGGTTTGATTGAGGGCTTGTTGCTGGTCGTCGCTTAGGTTGGGGTTGTTGACTATCGCCTGCAAAGATTGCGATATCACCTCAAGAGACTCACTCGCGTCTTGGGCGTACTTTTCCATGCCATCGAGGTCTAAGGTCATATCGACATTGATCAGTGGGGCTTGTTCTTGTTCTTGTTCTGCTTCAGAGGCAAACCCTGTCAGTGAGACCAACATAAGTGCAATGATGGCCAATGGTGTTTTCCACATGAGTATTCCTTTCTCATTGTTCTGATTATTTAGATGTGTCTTTTAGTATGGTTCACTTCTATTGGTTTTAGTGGCTAAATCCGATTTTTAACACTAAAAACTTATGCTTAACTCACTCATTTTTGGGCAAAAAAATACCCCACCTATATAAGGAGGGGCATTGATAAGGCTAAATCACGTGTTGTAAGTGCTCTAACCTATAGCGATAAGTAGAGGAACTACTCTGAGTCGTTGTGCTCTTCGTCTGCTAACTCATCAATGATTTGATCAGCAAGCGCAGGCGCAAACCACTCATCCATCTTGGCACGCAGTTGGTCAACGCCGATGCCCTTCATTGAAGAGAAGACATCAACCGCAACATCACCACCGAAAGATTTTGCATCGTTACGGATTTTCAGTAGCTGTGCTTTACGCGCACCACTTTTCAGTTTGTCTGCTTTTGTTAACAAAACCTGTACTGGGATGCGGCTATCGATAGCCCAGTAGATCATTTGTTGGTCAAGGTCTTTCATTGGGTGACGGATATCCATCAATACCACTAAACCTTTCAGGCTTTCACGTCGTTGTAGGTATTCACCTAGCGACTTCTGCCATTTTTTCTTCATCTCAAGTGGTACTTGAGCAAAGCCATATCCAGGTAAATCGACGATATGACAACCGTCCGTTACCTTAAATAGGTTGATTAGCTGAGTTCGACCGGGTGTTTTACTGGTTTTCGCCAAGCTTTTTTGGTTTGTAACGCGATTTAGCGCGCTAGATTTACCAGCATTGGAGCGTCCTGCAAACGCAATTTCGATCCCTTCGTCTTCTGGTAAATGACGAATATCAGGTGCACTGGTAATGAAATGCGTGTTTTGATAATGAATTTTTACGCTCACTGTTAACTCCATCTCGACTTTGTGTAGTCGATTGATTACTTTTTTGTGAATTTGTGTAAAATAACCGTGCTCGGCATAAGGTCGCCTATTGTACCATGAGTGGCAACATAGAGTGGTACTGGAAGCTTGATAATTATAATGGAATGTCATGAAGAAATTAGCGCTAATTTTGAGTCTTTTAGCCAGCTGCTCAGTATGGGCTCAAGGTAGTATTGAAGCTGGTAAAGCCAAATCACAAACATGTGTTGCCTGCCACGGTGCTGACGGCAACAGCCTGATCACTCAGTACCCTAAGCTGGCTGGTCAACATGAGAAGTATCTAGAGAAGCAGTTAAAAGAGCTTAAGCTAGGTATGACAAGTGGTGGTAAGCAAGGTCGTTACGAACCTGTAATGGGTGCAATGGCGATGCCTTTATCTGAAGAAGATATGGCTGACCTAGCGGCATACTACGCCTCTCTACCTATCTCTAGTAACTCTACTCCTGAAAATGTAGTAGATGAAGGTAAGGTTCTTTACACAGCGGGTAACGCAGAACGCGGCGTAACGGCGTGTATTGCTTGTCATGGCCCTCGTGGTAATGGTACCGAACTTTCTGGTTTCCCTAAGATTTCAGGTCAGCACGCAGATTACATCAAGGCTCAACTTGAAAAATTCCGCGATGGTGACCGTAATAACGACATGAATGCGATGATGCGTGATGTAGCTAAAAAGTTAACAGACGCTGATATTGATACCTTATCGAAGTACGTTGGTGGTTTACACTAATTTGTCGGTTTCTTGCTCTTAGCCAGAGTAAAGGAATGTACGTTCGAGCGAGATTGAAGAGACGCCCCGATCAGTAATGGTCGGGGCGTTTTCTTTTGTATTGGTTTTATTAATGCGTTTTGTGTTTATGTCTGATTTATCAATGTGTGATCGATTTGTGTACAAAAGTGTGAAGTCGCACTCTTGTAGTCTTTTTGTAACACGGTAAAGTAACCGCCATCAGCTAGGAGCTGACTTAGATATGGATGATCATCTAGTCTAACGGTATAGACAGAAATGGATCAGGCTAGGACAGCCCAGCAACAAGGTGTTAGAAAAGGATAGCCAAAACTCATCAGGACGATGAACAACAAACAAATTTGGCATGGAAAGCACCAATAACAAATGGAGATTTGTGTACCAAGTTGAGTATGCAAATTTTGGCCGATATAGGCAGATTTAGAGAGCGATAGGTTTTCCTATCGCTTTTTTTATTGATTTGATGAAAAAACACCCAATACCTCTCCACTATAAACTCAGTTTCTGGTATGTTTCGCATCCCTGTTTAAGGATGTGCTATGTATACTTGTCCCTTATGCCATCACCAAGGCGTGAATCACTATTTTGAAGACAAACGCAGAGCCTATCTGCAGTGTCAGCAATGTGAACTGGTATTTGTTAAACCTGAACAAAGGTTAGAAGCAAAAGAAGAAAAAGCACACTATGATCTCCATGAGAACGATCCTAGTGATGCAGGCTATCGCCGCTTTTTATCTCGCATCGCGGATCCACTAACAGACAAAATTTCATCTAACTCACACGGGTTGGATTTTGGTTGTGGCCCAGGCCCTACGCTATCTATTATGTTAGAAGAAGCCGGACACACCATGGAGTTGTACGATATCTATTACCACCCAGAACCCTCTGTGTTGGAAAAAACGTATGACTTTATGACTGCCACGGAGGTGATAGAGCATCTTTACCACCCAGACAAAGTGTGGCAGCAATGGTTGAATTTAGTTAAACCCAAGGGCTGGATTGGTCTTATGACTAAACTAGTAATAGACGTAGACGCGTTTGCTGGTTGGCACTACAAGAATGACCCGACACATGTCGTCTTCTTTAGTCGTCAAACATTCCAGTTTTTGGCAGAGCGGGATAAGCTCGAACTAGAATTTTTTGGAAATGATGTAATTTTACTGAGGAAAGTGCAGTAATGGGTCGTAGTAAGAAATCAAGAAAGCCGGGAGCACTTGGCGCTCCGGAGCCTATGGTTACTCGTAACCGTAGTGAATCTGATGTTGAAGGTCGTGAACGTAAGCGTGTTAAAAAGCGTAAAGGCCTTAAGTCTGGCAGCCGTCACTCAGATGGTAGCGAAGCAAAACAGCGTAAAGCTGCACAAGCTCGTGATCCACGTTTAGGCAGCAAGAAAAAAATTCCGCTGATCGTTGAACCAGCGAAGAAGCCGACTAAACAAGAGCGCAAGCTATCTAACGAACAAGAGTTAGAGATGCTTGAGAATGACGCTCAACTGAACACACTCCTAGATCGTATCGAAAATGGTGAAAACCTAGGTGCTGGTCTACAGAAGTTTGTTGATGAGAAACTTGATCGTATCGAACACCTAATGGGACGCTTAGGTCTACTAGAGCCAGAAGACGATGAAGAAGAGATCTTCGAAGAAGCACCGGTTGCCTCTAAGAAGAAAGCGAGCTCTGACGAAGACTTGCTATCTCAATTCGAAGATTTCGATTTAGACAGCTTTAAAGGTTAATAGCCAGTGAACGTAACCTTATTAGCAATTGCTGGTGGAATTATCATTCTCGGCTTGGGCTCTTACGCAGGTTACCTTCTACTTCAAGTGAAGAAGCAGACGGAGTTGCAAAAGCAGCATCAAGCACTAGCCATTGAAAAACGCAACGCGACGATTTACGAAAACGTAAATACTTTGTGCTTAGCGGGCATTCAAGGGCAATGTGACTTACCTGAGATCAGTATCCGAGTGTGTATCATTATGGATAATGTTCAGGGTGATGAGCGTGTCGATTTTGATTCTGAGTATCCTGCTCTTTCTGAGCTGTACCATATCGTAAAAGATATGGCTCGCGGAGAGGCAAGACAGGAACTGACGAAGAAAGAGCGCATGCAGCAGAATCTCACGCGCCATAAGGCAGAGACTCGCTTGAATGATGCGGTCATTGAAGATCTGAAAAGGTTGCAAGAGAAGGTTAAACCTCTCAACAACCAAATCAACATTCAGATGATCTAGTCGCTAAGACTATTTAAAATAGAGGCTTGTTTAATACAGGGTGTTCTTGAGACACCTTATCTTTATAGATAGTGTTAAATGAGCCTTCTTACCTTTTGCGTTTCGTTAATCCCGACGCTTTGTTAGTGATCAAGCTAGCAGTTCTGAGTTTTTGTCTAAAAAATTGATTTTGTCTTGGAACGACCTTACAGGTCGTGTGGCAAAATAACCCGTCTATATTTTAATGTATGTAAAATGATTTGAGAGACCTTAGGTTCTCGCGGATCTAAATTGGAAATACCGCTATGTCGAGCAAGCCAGTAACAACGAATCAGCAAATCGTTTGGGATCAAGAGATCTTAAACAAGTACAACTATTCGGGACCTCGTTACACCTCATACCCAACTGCGTTGGAGTTTCATGAAGCGTTTACCGTCGCTGATTACGACATGGCGTGTACTCAATATCCTGAGCGTCCACTCTCTCTTTACGTGCATATCCCGTTCTGCCACAAGCTTTGTTACTACTGTGGTTGTAATAAAGTCATTACTCGTCACTCGCATAAAGCGGATGAGTACCTTGATGTGATTGAACATGAAATCCGCCAACGCGCCTCTTTATTGAATGGCCGTGAAGTGACGCAATTGCACTTCGGTGGTGGTACGCCAACGTTCTTGACCAAAACACAAATCACTCGTTTGATGAGTATTTTGCGTGAAGAGTTTAACTTCACCGCTGACGCTGAAATCAGTATTGAAGTTGACCCGCGTGAGATTGAGCTAGACGTACTTGACCACCTGCGTAACGAAGGCTTCAACCGCCTGAGCATTGGCGTGCAAGACTTCAATAAAGAAGTGCAGAAACTGGTTAACCGTGAGCAAGATGAAGAGTTCATCATTGCGATGGTTAAACGAGCGAAAGAGCTAGGCTTCCGTTCAACTAATCTGGATTTGATCTACGGCCTACCAAAGCAGACTCAAGCTTTGTTCGCTGAAACATTGAAGCAAGTGTTAGAAATGAAGCCGGGCCGTTTATCGGTATTTAACTACGCACACATGCCTCAGCTGTTTGCGGCGCAGCGTAAGATTAAAGACGAAGATCTACCTGAAGCGAAAGAGAAAATGGCTATCTTGCAAGATACCATCGAGACGCTAACGGGAGCGGGTTACCAGTTCATTGGTATGGATCACTTCGCACTACCTGAAGATGAGCTAGCCGTAGCACAGCGTGAAGGTATTCTGCATCGTAACTTCCAAGGCTACACCACCCAAGGTGAAGCTGACTTAATTGGTTTCGGTGTTTCTGCGATTTCTATGGTTGGTGATGCTTACGCACAAAATCAGAAAGAGCTGAAGAAGTACTACGCTCAGGTGAATGACCTGCGTCATGCACTTTGGAAAGGTGTTGCTCTAGACAGTGACGACCTTCTACGTCGTGAAGTGATCAAGCAGCTGATTTGTAACTTCAAGCTTGATAAAACAATGATCGAATCTGAGTTCTCGGTTAACTTTAATCGCTACTTCAAAGAAGATTTAGAGCTTCTACAAACTTTTATCAACGATGAGTTGGTTGAAGTCGATGATAAAGAAATCCGCGTGACTTTGCGTGGCCGTTTGCTGATCCGTAACATCTGTATGTGTTTTGATAAATACCTACGTGCCAAGGCTCGCCAACAGCAATTCTCTCGCGTTATCTAATCGCTCGATAGAGAATAGAACAATAAAAAATGCCAGCATCATGCTGGCATTTTTGTATCTGACTCATTCGATTTCTGCCTGGTTTAGGTGAGACTCTCAGTGGTATTTTGTTTGACCTTGGCACTTTGCTTGGAGTTGATGAGGTCGGTAGGCCATTGGTCAAACGGAACTGGGCGACTGTATAAGAAGCCTTGAGCAAGCGGGCACTGCAGCTGCTTGAGAAGTTCAGCCTGTTGCTGTGTTTCAACGCCCTCTGCCACCAAGCTTACTTTGAAGCCCTTAGTGATGTTAACGATGGCCGCGACGATGGAGCTATCTAGGTTCTCTTTATCAAGTTTGCTGACAAAGCTGCGGTCGATCTTAAGGCAGTCGAATGGCAGTTTGTGTAAGTAAGCCAGTGACGAATAGCCGGTACCAAAGTCATCAATCGCAATTGATATCCCTAGTGCTTTTAGAGTCAGCATGTTATCGATGATGGTCGGGTCGTTGTCGACGATGCGTGATTCGGTGATCTCTAGTGTCAGGTTGCTTGCTGGCAGATTTGTGTCTCGCAACGTGCCTTTTACTTGTTCCACAAAGCCACTTTCACTCAGTTGATCGACCGACAGGTTGACGTGAATCGAGAAGTCCTTGCTCCACTTTCCTGATTCAATCGCGATGGCAGTATCTCGACACGACTTATGTAGAATTTGCTTGCCGATATCGTCAATGAGCCCGCTCTCTTCCGCGAGAGGAATGAACTCGAGTGGCGAGATCACCCCTTCATCCGTTATCCAGCGAGCTAAAGCTTCTGCTCCTATGGTCGAGCCAGATTCCAGATCAATAATAGGTTGATAAAACGGTTCGAACTGTTGAAGCTCAATCGCTCGGTTCATCCGCGCTAACATCTTGGTGCGATGTCTCGATGCTTTGCCCATTTCAAGGCTATAAATACAGACACTGGTTTTGTCTTGTTTCGCATTGCTCAATGCAATGCTGCTGCTGCGTAGCAGGAGTGTAATGTCGTGAAGATTCGAGACATTCACTATCCCCATCGATACCTTAATCACCACGCTTTCCGATTCCATTGAAAATGGGGAAGCGAAGGTTTGAAGTAAGCGGTTAGTCAGCAGCTGAACATCATCGCTTTGCGTTACGTTTGGCGCGTAGATGGCAAACTCATCACCACCAGTGCGAGCTAATAGGTACTCGGATGGCAATGTGCCTCTTAAACGAGCGGCCGCAATGATAAGCAATTGGTCACCATTGTAATGACCAAGGCTGTCATTGATGTCTCGGAAGCGATCAATACCCACTAAATAAAGTGTGCCTTTTTCGTTTGCAGGGTTTTTCTTGGCAGCGTCGATAAAGCCTTCGCGGCTGTATAGCTTGGTTAATGAGTCATAGGTAAGCTGAGACTGTAATGCTTGAAAGGAAGCCTTTAAGTTGTTGGCCATTTCATTGAATGACGCCACCAACATGCTGGTTTCATAGATATGCCCTGTCTTTGGCATGCTCGTGTCCCAATCGCCTTTAGCAAGACGCTTTGCCGCATCCGCTGTTGAAGTGATGGGTTGGGTTACGCGATTAAAGGCAATTAACCCAGCAATGACACCAATGCAACTCAGCGCTAGCCCGAGCAACCAACTGTTTCTTTGGTTTTCAGGTAATTCACCGAGTAGGTTGCTTTCAGGGATCGACATACCAATAAACCAAGTGATGCCGTGCTCATCTTCATAAGGGGTGATCTGGTTGAAGTATCGTTCGTTGTCTAGGCGAAAGCTAAAGCGCTGCACGCCCAAATTATCGATTAGGTGAAATTGGTCTACGTAGCTCGCACTTTCACGTATTACCGGGTTAGCACTCTCTGATGCCAGTAAGCGTTGGCCCTTATTAGTTTTCCCTGTTCCCCAAGAGACCACGCTACCTCCGCCCGAGTGAGCGACCAAGCGTTGCTGTTTATCAATGATATAAACAGAGGCATCCGTTTTATCTTTGAGTTCTTTGAGAAATGCATTGAAGGTATTGATCTTAATGTCGCTAACGACGACGGCTTTGAATTCGTTGTCATCATAGATAGGGGCGAGGGCAGATAAGGTGATCTCTTGGCGTTCATCTGCATTGGCATAAATTGGCGACCATGCAGCCTTTTTTTGCGTCGCAACGGGTGTGTACCAAGGGCGGACTCTCGGGTCGTAACCTGAAATCACAGATCGAATGTCTTCGCTGATCTTGCTGCCACGGTAAATGACCAGCTGATCGCTAGTACGCTCGTCTTGTACCATCAAGGTATAGCCGTTGTTAGCTTCTTTACGAAAACCGACATAGTTACCATCTTCAGAACCAAAGCCGATCACATCGAGTTGAGGTATAGCAGTGAAATGGTCTGAAAACGTATAAAGAATGTAGTCTTGGACCTTGCTAAGGTTTCCCGCTTGGTAAAGGTGGTGGTAGCCGATGTTATGGCTGAGCGAGAGGTTCGCGTGAAATGGCTTTTCTAAAAAGTTGGACAGGCTTTGATGAACATGGTCAGTAAGTGATGTTAGTTGGCGTGCACTAACATCACTCACCATCTCTTTGTAGCTTTGCTTTTGAGTGAAAACCATTACGCTCATAGTGAACAGAAAAATCATCACGAATGGCAGAACCACAGCAGTTCTCAAGGTAATTTGTGTTTTCAAAGACATCTTTAGCTACAACTTTAGTGGATGGCATACTTTAATTGTACCGACACTATTCAAACCAAGCGACCTTTTTTGGTTAAAAAAGTAGCTGCATCGAGAGTCATATAAGGTCTAGTACAGTTCTTTTAGTTTACGAGTTAGGGTGTTTCTTCCCCAACCTAAAACCTTGGCTGCATCCTGTTTATGACCATTGGTATGGTTGAGTGCAGCCTCTAGCAGTATACGTTCAAACTCTGGCAGCGCATAAGTTAGTAGCTCTTTTTCTCCTGAATCAAGCGCACATTTTGCCCAATTAGCCAGCAGTTGTTGCCAGTTGTCTCCTGTCCCTGAGGTCGTCACCACTTTTTCTTCCAACAGTTCTGGAGGCAAGTCTGAAGGGAGTATTTCACTGCCGCTCGCCATGACTGTGAGCCAACGACAGATGTTCTCAAGCTGACGTACGTTACCCGGCCAATTTAGCTGATTGAGCTTCATGATGGTCTCTGAGTGCAGTGTCTTCACTTCTACACCAAGCTCTTCAGCGGCGGATGCTAGGAAGTGGTGAGTCAGCTTTTCAATGTCCTGTTTACGTTCGCGCAGTGCCGGAATATGGATTCGGATAACGTTCAGTCGATGGAAAAGGTCTTCACGGAAACCACCGTCATGCACCAAGCGCTCAAGATCTTGGTGGGTTGCGGCAACGATACGAACATCTACCTTAACTGCAGAGTGACCGCCGACACGATAGAACTGACCATCAGAAAGTACACGCAACAAGCGAGTTTGGATATCGAGTGGCATGTCACCGATCTCATCCAGAAATAGGGTGCCGCCGTTGGCTTGTTCAAAGCGTCCTTGGCGAACGCTGTTAGCACCGGTAAAGGCACCTTTTTCGTGGCCAAACAGTTCAGACTCGATCAGATCTTTGGGGATTGCTGCCATGTTCAAGGCAATGAAGGGCTTCTTAGCTCTTGGGCTGTGACGATGCAGAGCGTGAGCGACCAATTCTTTACCGGTACCCGATTCACCATTGATCAGCACGGATATGGATGAGCGAGACAAACGGCCAATCGCTCGGAAAACCTCCTGCATTGCCGGTGCTTCACCGATGATTTCTGGCGCGTTGGTGTCTTCAGCGACCTCACTGGCTTGTTCGCGTTTCTGCTCTTGGCTGTGCGCGATCGCTCGTTCGACTAGAGTCAGTGTTTCATCAATATCGAACGGCTTTGGAAGATATTCAAAGGCGCCTTTTTGATAAGCATTCACCGCCGCATCAAGGTCTGAGTGCGCGGTCATAATGATCACGGGCAGGTCGGGAGAGCGTTGATGAACCTGATGCAATAGCTCAATCCCGTCAATGCCGGGCATGCGAATGTCAGACACCAATACGTCCGGTGTCTCGCGCTCAAGCGCAAGCAACACGCTCTCAGCATCAGCAAATGTTTCACACTTAATATCCGCAGATGAAAGTGTTTTCTCTACTACCCAGCGGATAGAGCTGTCGTCATCGACGACCCAAACGTATCCCTTACTCATAATTCAATTCCTTTGCAGCCAAATCTATTGTGATAATCATTGTTGTTTTTATGATGTCTTAATCTTTGTGTTACCGAGCTAAGCCTTTCATCTCGCTGTCCAATAGCGAGGTTCTTATGACCTAAATCGGTAGATAAATCGTGAATGTGGTGTTGCCTGGCCAGCTTTCAACATCAATTTTCCCATTGTGTTGATCGATCAGGTTTTGAGAAATCGATAGCCCCAGCCCTGTTCCACCTTCTCGTCCGCTGACCATTGGGTAAAACAGCGTATCTTTTAAATCATCGGGGATGCCGGGGCCGTTATCGCTGATCTCAATGCGCGCTGCGAGTTTGTGTCGCTGCCCATGAATATTGGCTTGATGCACCGTTCTGGTGCGAATGGTGATTTTCCCTGATTCTTGGGCCTTTAAAATCTGTGCCGCGTTACTCACGATATTGAGCATCGCTTGTTCAACTTGTGCTGAGTCCATCAGAATGTCCGGTAAGCTCGGGTCGTAATCTCGTTCGATGGCGAGCGTTGAACCCGACTCGAGTTCCACGAGCTGTCTGACTTTCTCAAGTATCTGGTGTAGGTTCTCTTCTGACTTCGTCCCCGGTTTCTGAGGGCCAAGCAGGCGATCAACTAAAGCTCTTAGGCGGTCGGCTTGCTCAATAATGATCTGTGTATATTCATTAAGAGACTGATCAGGAAGCATTTTTCCAAGTAACTGCGCCGCACCTCTTAAGCCACCGAGTGGGTTCTTAATCTCATGTGCTAACCCGCGCACCAACAGCTTAGCTGCTTGTTGTTGTGCGTGTTGGTTGAGCTCTTGGCTGAGGCGTCTTTGCTGGTCTATCTTGCGCATCTCAACCAATAACAGCGTCTCTCGTTGCCAAGAGATTGGGCTAACCGTGACTTCAAGCATCAGTGGGCGGTTATCAACAACGAAGGTAACGTCACTGTCGGTAATGCTCTGGCCACTTTGTAGCGGTTGCGTCAGAAGCGCCAAATCAAGTGAAGCGTGTTGGATAAGTTGGCTCAGTGGATGATCAACGATGCGTCGTGCGCTCTGTGAAAAGAGCTGCTCAGCCGCCGGATTTGCGTATCGGACATACAATTGCTCATCGAGCATTAATGTCGAAGTCACCATATTGTCGAGAATGGCGCTGGAAAGATGGTGTGTATCTATGCTGTCGCTTTTGGCTGATCGATTCACTATTTCGTCCTTGAACTGGTGTTTTTCTCACTGCACCAAATTGGTGCGTAGCTAAGTTCAAGTATGGCGCATATCAACCAGAAGCTAAAGATAATTCATTAGAGTCGCTGAAAGCTGCTTCGATTAGGTGAAAAGTAGAGGTTATTTGGCCTCTTTTAACACATTGGCCTACTTGAGCGTCGCTCGATGTAAATACACGGTGACTGGACTAGTAGATGCAATAAGCTTGCCGCTTCTATGTGCTTGAATTGCAATGGTGTGAGTACCTCGATCGATACCTTTTAATTCCCAAATAGGTTGGGTCTGTGGGGCGCCATATCGACGGCCATCGAGCATCAATTGTAATTGCTCACCTATACCAAGCTTTCGGTTGAGTTCTATCTGAATCGGGATTAAGCCGCGATTACTACGAATGGTTTGATCATGAACTGGAGTCAACATGGTGAGGGCTAATTGAGTAGGAACCTCGCGCTTTGTGGTTTCGGTTTCTGCCTGAGTTTTGGCTGGCGTTGCCGTTTTAGTTGTAGAGGAAGCAGCAGCGTCAACCGGAGTTGAGGCCTCAAATTTAGGGGCGGGTGCTGAAGCTTGCACATCTGGCAGGCGAAGAGCCTCGGCATCTTGAGCGCTAGGGTTATCACTAAAGTGGAGCACGCCATCTTCATCTATCCAGGTATACACTGTTTGAGCAGAGCACGAGAGCGCGACTGTTAACCCGATTAGGAACAGTATGTTTTTCATATCTTTAGCCTCTTTTCACCGCTAGGTGATTTCACGTTTGGCGTTGGTTTTATTGTATTTAGCGCGACAGCCTCTGAGGGCTTTTGTCTAAGGTATGGTACGAGGAAGCGGGGGGAGGGAGAATATAAAAAAGGCCCGCCTGCGAGGCGAGCCTAATATTTAGTCAGCGATTCTTACAAGGTTGCAGTAAGAAATGGCTTATCTCTACAGGAGATTAAACTGAGTAGTACAGTTCAAACTCAAGTGGGTGTGTAGCCATGTTCACGCGTTGTACGTCGTCAGATTTCAGAGTGATGTAAGAATCGATGAAATCGTCAGAGAATACGCCGCCAGCTGTTAGGAACTCACGGTCTTCGCTAAGCGCTGCTAGAGCTTCTTGTAGAGATTCTGCAACTGTTGGGATTTCAGCTGCTTCTTCTGCAGGAAGGTCGTATAGATCTTTATCCATAGCTTCGCCTGGGTGAATCTTGTTCTTGATGCCGTCAAGGCCAGCCATAAGCATTGCTGAGTAGCATAGGTATGGGTTAGCTGCTGGGTCACCAAAACGTAGCTCGATACGACGTGCTTTAGGGCTTGGTACTACTGGGATACGGATAGAAGCAGAACGGTTACGTGCTGAGTAAGCAAGCATTACAGGTGCTTCGAAACCAGGTACAAGACGCTTGTACGAGTTAGTTGATGGGTTAGCAAACGCGTTGATTGCACGAGCGTGCTTGATTACACCACCGATGTAGTAAAGAGCCATTTCAGATAGGCCGCCGTACTTATCACCAGCAAACAGGTTAACGCCGTCTTTTGCTAGAGATTGGTGAACGTGCATACCAGAACCGTTGTCACCAACTAGTGGCTTAGGCATGAATGTCGCTGTTTTACCAAATGCGTGAGCAACGTTGTGTACAACGTACTTGTAGATTTGAGTTTCATCAGCTTTCGCTGTTAGCGTGTTGAAGCGAGTAGCGATTTCGTTTTGACCCGCAGTTGCTACTTCATGGTGGTGAGCTTCAACAACTAGGCCCATCTCTTCCATTACTAGACACATTGCTGAACGGATGTCTTGAGATGAATCTACTGGAGCTACTGGGAAGTAACCGCCTTTAACGCCAGGACGGTGACCTTTGTTACCGCCTTCGAAGTCAGAACCTGTGTTCCAAGCTGCTTCTACGTCATCGATCTTGAAGAAAGAACCAGACATGTCGTTTGAGAACTTAACGTCATCAAATAGGAAGAATTCTGGCTCTGGACCAACTAGAACTGTGTCTGCGATACCTGTAGAACGTAGGTACTCTTCAGAACGTTTAGCGATAGAGCGTGGGTCACGGTCGTAGCCTTGCATTGTTGCAGGCTCAAGGATGTCACAACGGATGTTTAGTGTTGCGTCTTCTGTGAATGGGTCCAGTACAGCAGATGCTGCGTCTGGCATCATTACCATGTCAGATTCGTTAATGCCTTTCCAACCAGCTACTGAAGAGCCGTCAAACATTTTGCCTTCTTCGAAGAAGTCTGCATCAACTTGGTGAGAAGGAATAGAGATATGCTGCTCTTTACCTTTTGTATCAGTAAAACGTAAGTCGATAAATTTAACTTCGTTCTCTTGGATCAGGGATAGTACATTTTCTACTGACATCTTGGATAACCTCCAGTGTTATTAATTCGGTATTAGCTCGATTCGGTTGAAACTAGCATTGATTAATGTCTATAAGTGCATTAATCGATGCTGATTTATCTATAGCCAAAAACGTGCCAAAAAAATTATTCCATTAATTTCAATGATTTACTTGTTTTTCGGTTTTGCTTAATTTGGTTTTTGCACCAAAATGATCTCCGGGCGCACCTTATTGGTGCAATTGTTTGTCTGTGCACCAATATGAGACATAAGCGAGCACCATTCAGCAATGAATTGCCTAAGTTGTCAATCCACTTTTGTTATTTTGCGGGAGATTTGGTTCGCCACTCGCAGGTGATACTTTTTTAGAGTCCTACGAATTGGGCTGTTCAACACTGTACTGAATCAAAGTTAAGCGGATATGAATCGCTAATAAAGAAAAAAGCCCCGGTTCAGATCACATATTTCTGGGTTTTTGTCTAGAATCTGGTATATTATTGACCGTTTTTTAAATCAAGCTAGCGGTTATTATCCAAACTTTTGAGATAAGTGACGGCTACTTTTATGAGTGAATCGAGAATCCATGTCTACTCCACAGATTGATAAGTTAAGAAATATCGCGATCATCGCGCACGTTGACCACGGTAAAACGACTTTGGTTGATAAACTGCTACAACAGTCAGGCACTCTTGAGTCTCGTGGTGAAGCTGAAGAGCGTGTCATGGATTCGAATGACATCGAAAAAGAGCGTGGCATTACCATTCTTGCTAAGAACACAGCAATCAACTGGAATGATTACCGCATCAACATCGTAGATACTCCGGGACACGCGGACTTCGGTGGTGAAGTTGAGCGTATCATGTCTATGGTTGACTCTGTTCTGCTTATCGTTGACGCAGTTGATGGCCCAATGCCTCAAACTCGTTTCGTAACGCAAAAAGCATTCGCACACGGTCTTAAGCCAATCGTTGTAATCAACAAGATTGACCGCCCAGGCGCTCGTCCTGATTGGGTTATGGATCAAGTATTCGACCTTTTCGACAACCTAGGTGCTACTGATGAGCAACTAGACTTCACAGTTGTTTACGCTTCAGCTCTGAACGGTTGGGCAACAATGACTGAAGGCGAAACTGGCGAGAACATGGAACCATTGTTCCAAGCTGTTGTTGATACAGTAGACGCGCCTGCAGTTGACCTTGACGGTCCACTACAAATGCAAATTTCGCAACTTGATTACAGCTCTTACGTAGGTGTTATCGGTGTTGCTCGTGTTACTCGTGGTTCTGTTAAACCAAACCAACAAGTAACTATCGTAAATGCAGAAGGCAAAAAACGTAACGGTAAAGTAGGTACAGTTCTTGGTTACCTAGGTCTTGACCGTCACGAAGTTGAGCAAGCTAACGCTGGCGACATCATTGCAATCACTGGTCTTGGTGAGCTGAAAATTTCAGACACTATCTGTGACGTAAACAATGTTGAAGCAATGACTCCGCTTTCTGTTGATGAACCAACAGTAACAATGACGTTCCAAGTAAACACTTCTCCGTTCGCGGGTAAAGAAGGTAAGTTCGTTACTTCACGTAACATCCTTGAGCGTCTAGAGAAAGAACTAGTACACAACGTTGCACTACGTGTTGAAGAAACTGATAACCCAGATCGTTTCCGTGTTTCAGGTCGTGGTGAACTTCACCTATCTATCCTGATCGAAAACATGCGTCGTGAAGGTTTCGAGCTAGCTGTATCTCGTCCAGAAGTTATCATCAAGAAAGACGAAGATGGCAACCTAACTGAACCGTTTGAAACTGTGACTATCGACGTGCTTGAAGAGCACCAAGGTGGCATCATGGAAAACATCGGTCTACGTAAAGGTGAGCTAACTGATATGTCTCCAGATGGCAAAGGCCGTGTTCGCATGGACTTCATGATGCCTTCTCGTGGTCTTATCGGTTTCCAAACTGAGTTCCTAACTCTAACGTCTGGTTCTGGTCTTCTTTACCACTCATTTGATCACTACGGTCCTCACAAAGGCGGCGTAATCGGTCAACGTAACAACGGTGTTCTAATCTCGAACGCAACTGGTAAAGCTCTGACTTACGCACTATTCAACCTACAAGAACGTGGTCGTCTATTTGCTGAGCACGCGGATGAAGTATACGAAGGTCAAATCATCGGTATTCACAACCGTTCAAACGACCTAACAGTAAACTGTCTGAAAGGTAAGCAGCTAACGAACGTTCGTGCATCTGGTACTGATGAAGCACAGGTTCTTTCGCCACCTATCCGTCACACTCTAGAGCAAGCTCTTGAGTTCATCGACGAAGACGAACTAGTAGAAGTAACGCCAGTAAGCATTCGTATCCGTAAGAAGCTTCTTACGGAAAACGAACGTAAGCGTGCAGCACGTCCAGCTAAGGCTTAATTGCCAGCTGACTAGCTTCTAGCTAACAAGCAATACGTTTTAGAATAAGTAAGAAAGCCCCGAGTAGCCTAGCTGCTCGGGGCTTTTGTTTTTTAGTTTGTTTAGATACGGTTAAACGAGATTTCGTCATCCTCAAGAGGGAGGAACGACCGAGTTGGGGATCTAGCTTTTGATACCTAAGTAACGCTCAACGAATTGAAGCCGTTCTTCGACTGGCATAAACGGCACTTCAACCACCTCATAGCCAAGTTCTTGGTAGACTCTTTCTAAAGCGTGGTGAATCTCTAGCGCTTCCTCAAACGGATAAGGTCTCACATCATCTTGTACATAAATTGAAGCCTCAGGGCGACAGAACAACACTTGGGGGTGATAACCTTGGCTCGCTTCTCGGTAGGTTGTGTTTATCTCTAGTTTCGCCTGAGCCAAATAGCCACAAATGTCTGGAATAGCGCGATCGAGAAAGGCAATCGGATGTTGATTGGCTTGGTCTTTTTGCTCGCTCATCACACCTAAACAAAGCTCAGCAAAGCCGGGAAGGTCTAGCCAAGGCAAGATACCGTTTTCAAGCTGACTTTGCTGTTCTATTAACTGGCGAGAGGACTCTGCGAAGGTGGGGTAACTCGCACCAGCCAACGCATTTATCAGTATGGTTTTTCCGGCACCAGGGCCGCCAGTTATAATGATTGGGTTCATACGGGCTTATCTTTATTTGTGCCTACGGGCGTTATTTCTGGTTTAGTTGAGCAAGGAACTTATCCGATTCGGCGATCGCAGCATTCATCTGTTCTATTGCGTAGGCGATGTCTTTTTCTAAGCTCATAAACTCACCTTGCAGCGAGTCGACAGCGCTCGCATTGAGGTTGTGCTTCAAGTAAAGCGTGTTGTCGCGAAGGGTATTGAGCACTGGGTCCATTTTCTTCTCGGCGCGCTTCATTGCTGACAGCATCGTTTGGTAAGACAATTTAGTTTCACGAAGCTTTTGCTCGCTCGAGCGGCGCAGTGAATCACTGGTGTAGAGATCTAACTCACTCTGCCACTCTTCAAACAGCGCATCCGACACATCTTCAATCGCAGCAATGCGGTCACTGACATTTTGCGCGGCTTTCCGCTGTCTTGGTATTTATCGTTGATTTGGTTGTACATGTCTTCAAGGTCGCCGCCACTGAAATTAGTCAGGCTACTCAAGGCTTCAAGTGCGCTGGTAAACTCTTCCTGAGCATCCTGCTGTGACTCTTTAGCGTCTTCCACTCTATCAACCATAATGTCACGCTTGTGATAGCCCACTTGCTCCATTGCGGAGTAATAAGCTGATTGGCATCCAGTAAGAGTAAAAATAGAGAGGACTATAACTATTAAATAAGGCATCCTAGTTTCCTATAGTTAAATAATATCAATCGTAGTAAATAACTGCCCAACCTAGCTTGTTAAAATGCTCGATAACGGCGTTAGAATTTTTGATTGTAGAATAACTACTTATCAAAAAATCTGCCTTGTTCTCAAGCCTTTTTCCTGCGCTATTTTTGAACATTTACTTACTGTGATTAATATGTCGGAATATTAATTAGGACTATGAACGAGTTACAAGGGAGTTACAAGTTGAAGATAAAAAAGGTCGCCACACTCAGTATTCAGTTTTCTCGCTATCTTTTGGCGCGAATGACGCACGATAGAGTCAACGTGAATGCGGGCTACTTGGCGTACATTACTTTGCTCTCGATCGTACCGATGTTGACGGTTCTGCTCTCTATCTTGTCATCATTTTCCATCTTTGCTGATGTTGGTATCGTGATTCAAAACTTCGTTATTATCAACTTTGTTCCAGCGTCAGGAGATGCGGTGCACGGTGCCTTGCTCGAGTTTGTTGCCAACACGGGTAAGATGACGGCGGTCGGTAGTGTGTTCTTGTTCATTGCGGCACTGATGTTGATCTCGAATATCGATAAGAACCTAAACTACATCTGGCGTGTTAATGAGAAGCGACGTGCGGTATTGTCGTTCTCAATGTACTGGATGGTGCTAACACTTGGGCCGATCTTGGTTGGGGCGAGTATTGCTGCCACTTCGTATGTGACATCGCTCAGTCTGCTACAAAATGAAGTCGTATCTGGCGCCTTTAATACCGTAATTCGCAAACTGCCTTTGATTCTCTCTTTCTTTGCGTTTTTCGGTCTGTACCTGTTGGTTCCCAACAAAAAGATACACTTTTCTCATGCGGCTGCAGGTTCTCTAGTGGCGGCTCTGTTGTTCGAACTCAGTAAGAAAGGCTTCGCGGCCTACATTACTCAATTCCCTTCTTACCAGTTGATTTATGGCGCATTGGCGGCAATACCAATTCTTTTTGTCTGGGTTTATTTGTGCTGGTTGATTGTGCTGGTGGGTGCTGAGGTGACCGCTGCATTGGGTGAGCAGGAACAGTGGAGTGACTCGAAAGAAATGGTACACTCGTCGGATAAAGACAAAATCACAGAGCAAGGAAACAACAGTGATAGCACTGATCCAGAGAGTAAGTGAAGCTGCCGTCCGTGTTGATGGCGAAGTAGTTGGTGAGATTGAACAAGGCTTATTAGTTTTGTTAGGCGTAGAAAAAGGTGACGACGAAGCCAAAGCCAAACGTTTGATGGAACGAGTGACCACTTATCGTGTCTTTGGAGACGAAGACGATAAAATGAACCTCAACGTGAAGCAAGTAGAAGGTAAGGTATTAGTGGTGTCTCAATTCACTCTGCCGGCCGATACCAAGAAAGGGACTCGAGCAGGGTTCTCTCGTGGTGCTCACCCAGAAGATGCTGAGCGTCTTTATAACTATTTCTCTGACCAGTGTGAATCAGTGTTACCAACGGAACGTGGCCGATTCGCAGCCGACATGAAAGTGTCTTTGGTTAATGATGGCCCAGTGACATTCTGGCTGCAGGTTTAGGCTTAAAGGAATAAGCATGTTTAAACTCATAACACCAACCACCGAAAATCAGCTAAACAAGTATTACCATTTTCGTTGGCAGATGCTCCGTGAACCTTGGCGAATGCCGGTAGGTTCTGAGCGCGATGAATATGACCCAATGAGTCACCATCGCATGATTGTTGATGGTCGTGGTCGCCCAATGGCGATTGGTCGTCTGTATATCACCCCAGATCTGGAAGGTCAGATCCGCTATATGGCGGTGAAGAAATCTCGCCAAAGTAAAGGCATGGGTTCGTTGATTCTAGTCGCACTTGAGTCATTGGCTCGCCAAGAGGGTGCTAAGCGCTTGGTGTGTAATGCACGTGAAGATGCGATCTCATTCTATGAGAAGAATGAATTTGAACGTCGCGGTGAGATTAACGATCAACGTGGCCCTGTGCGTCACCAACAGATGGTTAAGCATCTTGACCCAATGGCAGACGTTCTGCGTAAGCCTGAGTGGTGTAATGAGCTTCAGCAGCGCTGGGAACATCAGATCCCGATCAGTGACAAGATGGGCATCAAGATCAACCAATACACGGGTTACCAATTTGAGTGTAGTGCTCAGCTGAATCCCAACTTGAACCCGCATAATACCATGTTTGCAGGCTCTGCCTTTACCTTAGCGACCTTAACTGGTTGGGGGATGACTTGGTTATTGATGAAAGAACGCGGGCTGACCGGTGATATCGTGCTGGCAGACAGTAATATTCGTTATCGTCACCCGGTTGAGCAAAACCCTGTTGCCTCTACTTCATTGGATGGGATCAGTGGTGACTTGGACCGCCTTGCGTCAGGAAGAAAGGCACGTATCATCATTCACGTGACCATTCATAGCGGCGATGTGGAAGCGGTAGAGTTTACGGGAACCTATATGCTGATCCCTGATTATAAGAAAATACTATCGACGGATAGCAAGGCGAGTGAATAACTTCACGCTCGCTTGATGATAGATAGAATTATTGACTGAAAGCGCTACTCCTGAGGAGTGGCGTTTTTTTGTTGGCAGTCGTTAATCTCCGAATACTCAGCTTGGGTGAGCTTTCCTGAGATTTGATGACATGGGTCCGATAGGGTAATCGAGAGGGTGTGTTGCTCGGCTTTAAGCAAGTCGAGTTCTCCAGAAGCCTCGCCATTGAGCGTTTGAACCCTTTGTTCGCCTTGCTCTGCTGCTGACGCACCAATAATGTGCATCGGTTCGAGAGTGAAGCGCCCACGGTCAAAATGCGCATTAAGCTCTGGAATTTCAAACACGTTATCAGTCGATGTTTCAGAAAGCTTGTCATTAAAGGTCATCACACCCTGGCGAACGCTGCCAGTGAGTTGCCCTGTGGTTGAGTAACCGAGCATCAGTGAGTCGCCATATAAACCTGCGGCTTGAAGTTCAAACTCGCCATAGCCGGTTGCATCGAGTGGTAATTCAAGTCGCTGCAGCATGGGTGCTATCGGTAACCCATCGACAGAAATATCTAAGCTCCATGGCTTGCTGATTTGGTTAAAATCGAGCGTTGCATTGGCTTCAATGTAGCCATTCCTGAGTGGCGCAAACAGACGTGTCAGCGTCCATTTCCCTTGTTCGCTATTCATCTCAACCACAGGCTGTGCGCTGAGAATATTTTGATAGCTGGCATCATTGGCGCTCGCCATCAGCTTCCCTTGCCACAGACCCAGTTTTCTATCTTGCAGTAGTTGAACTTGATGCCCCTCGACATGTAATCCTGAGACCTGCCAGTAAGGTTGTTGTGCGAGTTGGATAAGTTGACTGCGTTCTATGTTAAGTCGGTTAATCTCGACGTTCTGGAGCTGTGTGAGCCAAGGTAATAGGCGAGCGGCCGGTAGAGGGCTATCTTGGTTTTCGGTAATCCACTTGATGCCTTGCAGGTCGAGCTGCGCTAATTGAATGCTGCTAGGGGTAACTTCGCCATTGAGCTGAACAGTGCCCTGCAGCAATTGAGTATAGAAATCCTCAATCAGAATCCGGTTTGCTTCTAGGTTGAGCTTTAGGCTTGGCTCGATGAACATGTCATCATCAATGGTCACTCCTTCTGCCTGTAGAGAAAAAATGGCTTTCTGTTGTTTCCAAAGTTCAAAAGGCAGTTGGATATTTTCTAATGAGGCATCAAAGGCAGCGAGGTGGCCATCTTGCCACTCTACGTCGCTACGCAGAATATCTAAGCTATTGATGTGATTAATCTTAATGCCTGCAACATCCCACTCTTTGCTTAGTAGGTTTTGGGTCTGTTTCTGATTGAGTCGTAAGCCATCGACGGTCACATTCACCAACGACCAATCTTGTTGATATTGTTCAGCTTGCCCAGAAATCTTGGCGCCACGCCAGTCAAACGAAGCACCATAAAGGGTGCTGTCGCTAGGTTTTAAGTCTAGGTCAATCAACAGATTATCGAATGCCTCACCTTGCCAATACAGTTGTGAGGCAGAGAGTTGGGTTTTTCCATAAGGTAGCAGCGAGTTATCGTTGTTCCACGTTGGGGCGGAGATCTGTAGGTCGATGCCTCGCGCATTAAACTCTGGCGTCGAAAAGTCGAGATTGTTGATGGCCAGCTGGTGGAGCTTGATGTTTGGTTGGGTAAATAAAGAAGTCAGTATTTTTAGATCGTCTGCCTTTAATTGTAGGCCGCTGATCAAAACAGATTCAAAGACCAGTTTGGCCTCTGTCATCGAGCTGGGGCTGAACCAAAGATCGATCTTGTCGATATACAGAGGTGTTTGCTTTTCTGGTTGGCTTTGGGTAATGCCCATTAAGGTGATGTGATAAGGCGCCTGATACTCAACATCTTCAATGAATACAGGTTGTTCAATCGTATGTTTGATAAAAAAGTTGGCAACATCCGCACGGTATTGGGTCTGCAGGCTTAATAGCAGCGCTGCGATAGTTGCAACGGCGATAGCCAACACAATGCCGAACACCATGAATACCTTTTTCATTCCCTGAAAGCCTTAAATTTCAATAGTCTTAAAACAGAGTGGAACAAAAAGGGTCAAGCATCAACAAAAAAGCCCCTCAAAAGAGGGGCTTGCTACAAAAATATCATTTTAAATTGGGCGTTTGCTTTTGGCTAAGCCCGAGCAGATGGTTGGATTAGTCCAGTTGAGGACCAGCTGCAACCAGTGACTTACCTTCAGCGTTGTCTGTGTACTTATCAAAGTTGTTGATGAAGCGCTCGGCTAGATCTTTCGCTTTGCTTTCCCATTGTAGAGGGTCAGTGTACGTATCGCGTGGGTCAAGGATCGCTGGGTCAACATCGTGCAGCGCTAGTGGCACTTCTAGGTTAAACATAGGGATAACCTTAGTTTCAGCGTTGTCGATTGAGCCATCTAGGATAGCGTCGATGATGCCTCGCGTATCTTGGATAGAGATACGTTTACCAGTACCGTTCCAACCTGTGTTCACTAGGTAAGCTTCAGCGCCAGCTGCTTCCATACGCTTCACAAGCACTTCAGCGTACTGAGTTGGGTGGAGAGTTAAGAATGCCGCACCAAATGCAGCAGAGAACGTTGGCGTTGGCTCAGTAATACCACGCTCAGTGCCCGCTAGTTTTGCAGTGAAGCCAGATAGGAAGTGGTACTTCGTTTGCTCTGGAGTCAGTTTAGAAACGGGTGGCAGTACACCGAATGCATCAGCAGTCAGGAAGATAACCTTTTGAGCGTGACCGGCTTTTGATACTGGTTTAACGATGTTATCGATGTGGTGAATTGGGTAAGAAACACGAGTGTTCTCAGTTTTTGAACCGTCATCAAAATCGATAGAACCATCACCACGAACTGTTACGTTTTCTAGTAGTGCATCACGACGGATTGCATTGTAGATTTCAGGTTCTGCTTCTTTAGATAGACGAATCGTCTTCGCGTAACAACCACCTTCGAAGTTGAAGATACCATCGTCATCCCAACCGTGCTCATCATCACCGATTAGCTCACGCTTAGGATCGGTTGAAAGCGTAGTTTTACCTGTACCAGATAGACCGAAGAAGATGGCTACATCGCCTTTCTCGCCGACGTTTGCACTACAGTGCATTGAAGCAATGCCTTGCAGAGGAAGCAGGTAGTTCATCATTGCGAACATGCCTTTCTTCATCTCACCGCCGTACCAAGTACCACCGATGATTTGAACGCGCTCTGTTAGGTTGAAAGCAACGAAGTTTTCAGAGTTTAGACCCTGCTTTTCCCAGTTAGGGTTAGTTGTTTTAGCACCGTTCATTACCACGAAATCAGGTTCGAACGTTGCTAGCTCTTCGTCAGTTGGACGAATGAACATGTTCTTAACGAAGTGCGCTTGCCACGCTACTTCAGTGATAATACGCACGCTTAAGCGCGTATCAGGGTTAGCACCACAATAACCGTCGATGACAAACAGGCGCTTGCCAGATAGCTGAGTTGTCACAAGCTCTTTCAGCTCATTCCATACTTCAGTTGTAATCGGTTTGTTGTCATTTTTGCCTTGATCTGACCACCACATGGTATCGCGGGTCGTGTCATCTTTAACAATGTACTTATCTTTTGGTGAGCGGCCAGTAAAGATACCAGTGTCTACCGCAACAGAGCCTAGTTCCGTTACTACGCCTTTTTCGTAGCCTTCCAAACCTGGCAGTGTTTCTTCAACGAATAACTGCTCGTAGCTAGGATTACGAAGAACTTCAGTAACGCCAGTCAGTCCGTGCTTAGTTAGATCAATTTGTGCAGCCTTTGTATGTTCCATAACGGTCATAGGTGCTCCTTGTAGGATATTTTGTAGGGATTTTGTATTAATTTTTTATTGTTATCTGCTCACCATGCTAGCAACGAGACTCGGGGGAAACAGGGATATAGCTCAAAAAATATCCATATTAGCCATGGGGTTTTAAGCGTCTCGTCACATATTGGCCCGACTAGTCTATCCTGTACGCAAACCTTTGCGCTAGGGGCGAGAACATTATTAATTGATTAAAATTAAGCGGTGATTTTATTACGAGATGTTACGGAGTTTGCGCTATTTTGATCACAAAAAAGGCCAGCTGAGTGCTGACCTTTTTGGGGTAAATTACGTGTTTTTGGTACGCCGTAAATTAATGAACCGTATTGCTGCCTTTATCTGCTGCTTCTGCGTACAGTGCATCAACATCATTCTTGTCGAACGAGTAGTTTGTGCCACAGTAATCGCAGTGTAGACCAACGCTTCCTTCGGTGCTTAGGATGTCGTAGATCTCTTCTTGAGCAACAGTAATGATTGCTGCTGCACTTCGATCGCGTGAACAGCCACAGAAGAACTCAACCGGTTGTGGTGTGAATAGCTGTACTTTCTCTTGGTTGTACAAACGGTAAAGCAGTTCGTTAGCTTCTAAAGTGAATAGCTCTTCGTTTTTCACGGTGTCTGTTAGTTGCTCTAGGTGCTCGAAGTCGTCTGGAGTACCGGTGCCGTCAGGCATTACTTGTAGCAACATACCTGCAGCGTGTGCTTTGCCTTCATGCTCGCCAGTGCGCAGCCATAGACGAGTCTTAAGCTGTTCAGAGTTAGCGAAGTAGCCTTCAAGCACTTGTGCAAGCGTGTCACCTTCAAGACCAACGATACCTTGGTAACGCTCACCTTTCTTAGGATCGATAGTGATCACTAGATGACCTTTACCCATTAGGGCGTGTAGACCTGCGTCGTCTGCGATATCGCCTTCAAAGCGAGCAACACCACGGATCTTCTGATCGTGATCGCCATTGATAACTGCTAGAGATACTGGGCCGTCACCTTGCAGCTGCATCGTGATAGAACCTTCAAACTTTAGGGTCGCCGTTAGTAGCGTCGTTGAAACCAGTAGCTCACCCAACAGCTTTTGTACTGGAGCTGGGTATTCCTTGCTAGAAATAATCTGTTGGTACGCTTCGTCCATCTGTACCAATTCACCACGTACTGATAGGTCTTCAAATAGGTAGCGATTTAAAACATTACTTGTAGACATTGGGTCTGCCATTTGGCTATTCCTTCTAGCTTATTGAGTCTTGAACTTGATGATGTCACGACGTTGCTTTTTATCTGGGCGACGTTCTGGTGCTGGGCTATGAGCATTTAGCTTGCGCTGTTGTGCAAACTCTTCTCTTTTTGCCAAGCTTTCGGTGGTTTCTTCATAGAGGGTTTGAGCGATCGGGGCTCCACCACGATGGGCTGAGATTTTCTCGATCGTTACCGTCTTTTCTTCATTACCTTGGCGCAGTGTAATCACAGCCCCAAGTTCGACAATTTTACTTGGCTTGCTGCGCTGACCATTATAGTGGACTTTGCCACCATCGACCATGTTGCGAGCAATAGACCGGGTTTTGTAAAAACGAGCTGCCCACAACCATTTATCGAGTCTGACAGCTTCATTAGCAGTTTTCATATAGGGCTGTGCCTTATTAAGTGAGAAATGAATGCGGTTTAACTGTAACGAACAGTGCGCAACATGTTTTTGATGATGCTTATCACATTAAGTAGAAGCTTAAAGTGGAGGCGGTTGGCATTTTTTTCAAGTCATAATACAAAATAGCCATGTTATGCCGATTTATCGATTTGCTATGATATAGTTCAGGATCTTATTGCTTAAATAAGCTTGGTATCGAACGAATGAATAAAAAAGCTGAAAGTTTAATGATTTGCAGCGTTTGTCGTCATGAAAAGGGACTAGGAAAGTGAACTTTTTAGAGCTCAAAAATCGCGTAGGGAATTCTCCTATGTTGAGCCGCTTATTAGAGAATGGATTTGTACTTCAGCAGAAACTAAGCTTAGCGACCTGTTGTGTATTGATTGCAGCTTCCGCATGGATCTTAGGGCAGCTTGCATGGTTTATCGAACCTGCTGAGCAAACTATCGCGCCTTGGACAGCAACGGCTTCATCGTCTTCAGCACCTCAATCGACCCTTGATATCTCTTCTTTGCAGCAGAGCAACATGTTTGGTGCTTACAACCCAAGCACGCCCGCTGTGGTTGAACAGCAAGTTATCCAAGATGCGCCTAAGACGCGATTAAACCTCGTTTTAGTGGGTGCAGTCGCGAGCTCGAATCCAAAACTGAGCTTAGCGGTGATCGCCAATCGCGGCACGCAAGCGACCTACGGAATTAATGAAGAGATTGAAGGCACTCGAGCCAAGTTAAAAGCGGTATTAATCGACCGCGTTATCATTGATAACTCAGGACGAGACGAAACCTTGATGCTTGAAGGTATTGAGTACAAGCGTTTGGCTGTATCAGCGCCTGCGCCACCTCGTAGCTCTTCTTCGGTTCGTGGTAATAATCCGGCTTCAGCAGAAGAGAAGCTTGATGAAATTAAAGCGAAGATAATGAAAGATCCGCAACAAATCTTCCAATATGTTCGACTGTCTCAGGTGAAGCGTGACGATAAAGTGATCGGTTATCGTGTGAGCCCTGGCAAAGATTCAGAACTTTTTAACTCTGTTGGGCTCCAAAACGGAGATATTGCCACTCAGTTAAATGGACAAGACCTGACAGACCCTGCTGCTATGGGCAACATATTCCGTTCCATCTCAGAACTAACAGAGCTAAATCTGGTGGTCGAGAGAGATGGTCAACAACATGAAGTGTTTATTGAATTTTAAAACTTTGCGTCTAACGAAGGACGAAAGTGTAGGAGAAGTACGTGAAGCATTGGTTTAAGAAAAGTGCATGGTTATTGGCAGGAAGCTTAATCTGCACACCCGCAGCCATCGCGAGTGATTTTAGTGCCAGCTTTAAAGGCACTGATATTCAAGAGTTTATTAATATTGTTGGTCGTAACCTAGAGAAGACCATCATCGTTGATCCATCGGTGCGCGGAAAAATCGATGTACGCAGCTACGACGTATTGAATGAAGAGCAATATTACAGCTTCTTCTTAAACGTACTAGAGGTGTATGGCTACGCAGTCGTTGAAATGGACTCGGGTGTTCTTAAGATCATCAAAGCCAAAGACTCTAAAACTTCGGCGATCCCCGTTGTTGGTGACCGTGATTCAATCACTGGTGATAGCGTAGTGACGCGTGTAGTGACGGTTCGTAATGTATCGGTTCGTGAACTTTCTCCTCTGCTTCGTCAACTAAACGACAATGCAGGCGCGGGTAACGTTGTGCACTACGACCCAGCCAACATCATCCTTATTACAGGCCGAGCGGCGGTAGTAAACCGTTTAGCTGAAATCATCAAGCGTGTTGACCAAGCGGGTGATAAAGAGATTGAAGTCGTTGAGCTAAAGAATGCTTCTGCGGCAGAAATGGTACGTATCGTTGATGCACTAAGCAAAACCACAGATGCCCAAAACACACCAGCCTTCCTACAACCTAAATTAGTTGCCGATGAACGTACCAATGCGATTCTTATCTCAGGTGACCCTAAGGTACGTAGCCGTTTAAGAAGGTTGATTGAACAGCTTGATGTGGAAATGGCAACCAAGGGCAACAACCAAGTAATTTACCTTAAATACGCCAAAGCAGAAGATTTAGTCGATGTGCTGAAAGGCGTGTCGGACAACCTGCAATCAGAAAAGCAATCTTCAACCAAAGGCAGCTCATCGCAACGTAACCAAGTGATGATCTCCGCTCACAGTGATACCAACTCGTTGGTGATTACCGCACAACCGGACATCATGAATGCGCTTCAAGATGTGATCGCACAGTTGGATATTCGTCGTGCTCAAGTATTGATTGAAGCCCTAATTGTCGAGATGGCAGAGGGTGATGGCATTAACCTTGGTGTGCAATGGGGTAACCTTGATACTGGTGCTGTGATTCAGTATGGCAACACAGGTGCGTCAATCGGTGGCGTAATGGTTGGTTTAGAAGAAGCGAAAGACACTGAAACGACCACCGCAGTCTATGATGATAATGGCGCCTTTTTGCGTAATGAAACGACCACAGAATCCGGTGACTACTCAACGTTAGCTTCTGCTCTTTCTGGCGTTAATGGCGCGGCAATGAGCGTAGTGATGGGTGACTGGACTGCCTTGATCAGTGCAGTAGCGACCGATTCAAATTCAAATATCCTATCTTCTCCAAGTATCACCGTGATGGATAACGGCGAAGCGTCGTTCATTGTGGGCGAAGAGGTGCCTGTTTTAACTGGCTCGACCGCAGGCTCAAGTAACGATAACCCATTCCAAACGGTTGAACGTAAAGAAGTGGGTATCAAGCTAAAAGTCGTGCCACAAATCAATGAAGGTGACTCAGTTCAGCTGCAAATAGAACAAGAAGTATCGAACGTATTAGGCGCAAACGGGGCAGTAGATGTTCGTTTTGCTAAGCGTCAGCTAAATACGTCAGTGATTGTTCAAGACGGTCAAATGCTGGTGCTGGGTGGCTTGATTGACGAGCGAGCGCTGGAAAGTGAATCTAAGGTGCCGTTCTTGGGCGATATCCCTGTTCTAGGACACCTGTTCAAATCAACCAGTACTCAGGTTGAGAAAAAGAACCTAATGGTCTTCATCAAACCAACCATTATTCGTGATGGTATGACAGCCGATGGTATCACGCAGCGTAAATACAACTTCATCCGTGCTGAGCAGTTGTATAAGTCAGAGCAGGGCCTGAAGCTGATGGATGACGATAATATTCCAGTACTGCCTAAATTTGGCGAAAGCATGAATTACCCGGCTGAACTTCAAGCCTTCATTGATCAGATGGAAACAGAATAATGGCTGAATTGGTAGGGGCGGCACGTACTTATCAGCGCTTGCCGTTTAGCTTTGCGAATCGCTATAAGATGGTGTTGGAGTATCAACATCCAGAGCGCGCACCGATACTTTATTATGTTGAGCCACTGAAATCGGCGGCGATCATTGAAGTGAGTCGTGTTGTGAAAAATGGTTTCACGCCACAAGCGATTACTCTCGATGAGTTTGATAAAAAACTGACCGATGCTTATCAGCGTGACTCGTCAGAAGCTCGTCAGCTCATGGAAGACATTGGTGCTGATAGTGATGACTTCTTCTCACTAGCGGAAGAACTGCCTCAAGACGAAGACTTACTTGAATCAGAGGATGATGCACCAATCATCAAGTTAATCAATGCGATGCTGGGTGAGGCGATCAAAGAAGGTGCTTCGGATATTCATATCGAAACCTTTGAAAAGTCACTTTGTATCCGTTTCCGAGTTGATGGTGTGCTGCGTGATGTTCTAGCGCCAAGCCGTAAACTGGCGCCGCTGCTCGTGTCACGTGTAAAGGTTATGGCGAAGTTGGATATTGCAGAAAAACGCGTGCCACAAGACGGTCGTATTTCTCTGCGTATTGGTGGTCGAGCGGTCGACGTTCGTGTATCAACCATGCCTTCATCACACGGTGAGCGTGTGGTAATGCGTCTGTTGGACAAAAACGCCACTCGTCTAGACTTGCACAGTTTAGGTATGACAGCAGAAAACCATGAAAACTTCCGTAAGCTGATTCAGCGCCCACATGGCATTATCTTGGTGACCGGCCCTACGGGTTCGGGTAAATCAACAACCCTGTATGCTGGCCTGCAAGAGCTCAACAGCAATGAGCGAAATATCCTTACCGTTGAAGACCCAATCGAATTTGATATTGATGGTATTGGCCAAACACAAGTGAACCCTAAGGTTGATATGACCTTTGCGCGCGGTTTACGTGCCATTCTTCGTCAAGATCCCGATGTGGTTATGATTGGTGAGATACGTGACTTAGAGACCGCTGAGATCGCTGTTCAAGCCTCTTTGACGGGTCACTTAGTTATGTCGACCCTTCACACCAATACAGCAATTGGTGCGATCACGCGTCTACGTGATATGGGCATTGAACCTTTCTTAATCTCTTCTTCGCTGCTGGGTGTTTTGGCTCAGCGTTTGGTTCGTACTTTGTGTAACGACTGCAAAGAGCCTTATGAAGCCGACAAAGAACAGAAAAAACTGTTTGGATTGAAGAAGAAAGAGAGCCTGACGCTTTACCATGCGAAAGGTTGTGAAGCGTGCGGCCATAAAGGTTATCGAGGCCGTACCGGTATTCATGAACTGTTGATGATTGATGATTCAGTCCAAGAGCTGATTCATAGCGAAGCAGGTGAACAGGCGATTGAAAAAGCAATTCGTGGCACAACACCAAGTATTCGAGATGATGGCTTGAGCAAAGTTCTGAAAGGGGTAACTTCCCTAGAAGAAGTGATGCGAGTGACCAAGGAAGTCTAGTATGGCGGCATTTGAATACAAAGCACTGGATGCCAAAGGCAAAAGTAAAAAAGGCTCGATTGAAGCGGATAACGCTCGTCAGGCTCGCCAAAGAATCAAAGAACAAGGCTTGATGCCGGTTGAGATGACCGAAGCTAAAGCTAAAACGACGAAAGGTGCACAGCCTTCGACCAGCTTTAAGCGTGGTATCAGCACGCCAGACCTTGCTTTGATTACTCGCCAAATTTCCACCTTGGTGCAATCAGGCATGCCGCTAGAAGAGTGCTTGAAAGCCGTGGCGGAGCAATCTGAAAAGCCACGTATTCGAACCATGTTACTGGCGGTTCGTTCGAAGGTAACGGAAGGTTATTCGCTAGCCGATAGCTTGGCTGATTACCCACATATCTTTGATGAACTGTTTAGAGCCATGGTCGCGGCTGGTGAGAAATCGGGTCACTTAGATGCGGTATTGGAGCGACTGGCTGATTACGCAGAAAACCGTCAGAAGATGCGCTCTAAGTTGCTGCAAGCGATGATCTACCCTGTGGTGCTGGTGGTGTTTGCGGTGACGATTGTTTCGTTCCTGCTGGCAACCGTGGTACCTAAGATCGTTGAACCGATTATCCAAATGGGCCAAGAACTTCCTCAATCGACACAATTTTTATTGGCATCGAGTGAATTTATCCAGAATTGGGGCATCCAATTACTGTTGTTGATCATCGGTGTGATTGTGTTGATTAAGACCGCTCTGAAAAAGCCGGGTGTTCGCATGAGTTGGGATCGCAAGCTATTAAGCATTCCACTGATCGGCAAGATCGCGAAAGGAATTAATACCTCTCGTTTTGCTCGAACACTCTCTATCTGTACCTCGAGTGCGATTCCTATCCTTGAGGGGATGAAGGTTGCGGTTGATGTAATGTCGAATCACCATGTGAAGCAACAAGTACTGCAGGCGTCAGACAGTGTTAGAGAAGGGGCAAGCCTGCGTAAAGCGCTCGATCAAACCAAACTCTTCCCTCCAATGATGCTGCATATGATCGCCAGTGGTGAGCAGAGTGGTCAGTTGGAACAGATGCTGACAAGAGCGGCGGACAACCAAGACCAAAGCTTTGAATCTACCGTGAATATCGCATTAGGTATCTTTACGCCAGCACTTATCGCTTTGATGGCAGGCTTAGTACTGTTCATTGTGATGGCGACTCTGATGCCGATGCTTGAAATGAATAATTTGATGAGCGGCTAACCTACCGCTTATAAGACGTTAGTTTTTGGATTAACGAGAAGAAGGACATTATTACCTTCAACTCGCTGTCTGTAATTTGGAGAAAATAATGAAAAATAAAATGAAGAAACAATCAGGCTTTACTCTACTCGAGGTGATGGTTGTTGTGGTTATCCTTGGCGTATTGGCGAGCTTTGTTGTACCTAACCTATTGGGTAATAAAGAGAAGGCAGACCAACAAAAAGCCATCACTGATATCGTGGCGTTAGAGAACGCGCTAGATATGTACAAACTGGATAACAGCGTTTACCCAACAACGGATCAAGGTCTTGATGCATTGGTTTCTAAGCCAAGCAGCCCAGAGCCTCGTAACTACCGCGACGGTGGCTACATCAAGCGTCTGCCAAACGACCCATGGGGTAACGAGTACCAATACCTAAGCCCTGGTGATAACGGCACTATTGATATTTTCACTCTTGGTGCTGATGGCCAAGAAGGTGGTGAAGGTATTGCTGCGGATATCGGCAACTGGAACATGCAGGATTTCCAATAAGCATCAGCTTATTGTTTGATTCGTTATTGTTGCTTGATACGTTATTGATGGTAGGACGTAAACAGATGGAGTCTAAAGGTGAAAACTAAGCAAACACAGCCAGGTTTCACCTTAATTGAGATTCTTTTGGTGTTGGTATTACTGTCAGTAACGGCGGTCGCGGTGATCGCGACCATTCCTACCAATAGCAAAGATGTTGCTAAAAAATACGCTCAAAGCTTTTATCAGCGAGTTCAATTACTCAATGAAGAGGCTATTTTGAGTGGTTTGGATTTTGGCGTTCGTGTTGATGAAAAGAAATCGACCTATGTACTGATGGCGCTTAAGTCCGAAGGCTGGCAAGAAGTCGATTTTGAAAAAATCCCCTCTTTAACTGAACTACCGGAAGAACTCGCATTGTCACTGACCTTAGGTGGTGGCGCATGGGAAGACGATGATCGGTTGTTCAACCCAGGAAGCTTGTTTGATGAAGATATGTTTGCTGATCTTGAAGAGGAAAAGAAGCCGAAACCACCACAGATCTACATCTTGTCGAGTGCTGAAATGACGCCATTTGTATTGTCGTTTTATCCAAATACCGGAGACACCATACAAGATGGTTGGCGTATTCGAGTATTGGACAATGGTGTGATTCGACTGCTAGAACCGGGAGAAGAAGATGAAGAGGAATAACCGTTCTCCTTATC
This sequence comes from Vibrio sp. 10N.286.48.F5, assembly GCF_041469785.1. Classification (NCBI taxonomy): domain Bacteria; kingdom Pseudomonadati; phylum Pseudomonadota; class Gammaproteobacteria; order Vibrionales; family Vibrionaceae; genus Vibrio; species Vibrio sp. 10N.286.48.F5. The sequence continues at coordinate 86,805 of NZ_JBFRLG010000013.1, forward strand.
GTTCTCGTGGTATGACCCTTGGTTCTCGAGGAATGACGCTGCTTGAGGTATTGGTTGCACTCGCTATCTTTGCGACTGCGGCGATCAGTGTGATTCGTGCTGTCACTCAGCACATCAATACCCTCAGTTATCTAGAAGAAAAAACCTTCGCGGCTATGGTCGTTGATAATCAAATGGCTTTGGTGATGTTGCATCCTGAGAAGCTAAAAAAAGCGCAGGGCACACAAGAGTTGGCCGAGAGAGAGTGGTTTTGGAAGGTCACGCCAATCGATACTAGCGATGATTTATTAAAGGCGTTTGATGTGAGTGTGGCAACCAGTAAACAAGCTTCTCCAGTGGTCACGGTGCGCAGCTATGTGGTCAAGTAAAAGCGTGGCGTTAGCTAAGAGCAAGTCGCTAAGTAAGAGCATGTCCGCCAATAAGCGTGTGCCTCGTAAACAAGGACTATCTTCGAAAGGGAGAGGCTTTACCTTAATTGAGGTTTTGGTCTCGATCGCTATCTTTGCCACGTTAAGCATGGCGGCTTATCAGGTAGTAAATCAGGTTCAGCGCAGCAACGAGCTTTCAATCGAGCGCAGTGCTCGTTTAAATCAACTGCAACGTAGCTTAGTCATTTTAGATAATGATTTTCGCCAGATGGCGGTGCGACAATTTCGTACCAACGGTGAAGAAGCATCATCTAAGCTGATCTTAATTAAAGAGTATTTACTGGATTCCGACAGCGTTGGCATCATGTTTACTCGCCTTGGCTGGCATAACCCACAGCAGCAGTTTCCTCGCGGAGAAGTCACCAAAGTGGGTTACCGCATTAAAGAAGAAACGCTTGAGCGTGTGTGGTGGCGCTACCCCGATACTCCTGCAGGACAAGAAGGTGTGATTACGCCTTTGCTTGATGATGTTGAAAGCTTGGAATTCGAGTTTTATGACGGAAGCCGCTGGGGGAAAGAGTGGCAAGCCGACAAATCGCTACCGAAAGCGGTAAGGTTAAAGCTAACCTTGAAAGATTATGGTGAGATAGAGCGTATTTATCTCACCCCTGGTGGCACGCTAGATCAGGCCGATGATTCTTCAAACAGTGACTCTTCAAGTAGTAATGAGGGGAATAATGACTCATCGAACTAATAAGTTTGCACTGACAAGGTCTGCCATGGGGCGCAAGCAGCGAGGTGTTGCGCTGATCATTATCCTGATGCTACTGGCGATAATGGCAACCATCGCAGGCAGTATGTCGGAACGCCTGTTTACTCAATTTAAGCGCGTGGGCAATCAACTGAATTACCAACAGGCTTACTGGTACAGCATTGGTGTCGAAGCGCTGGTGCAAGACGGCATTAGGCAAAGCTACAAAGACAGTGATACCGTCAACTTGAGTCAACCATGGGCGTTAGAAGAACAGGTATACCCGTTGGATTATGGTCAAGTTAAAGGCCGTATTGTTGATGCTCAGGCATGTTTTAATATCAATGCGTTGGCTGGTGTGACGGCGACTTCAAGTAACCAAACACCTTATTTAATTACGGTTTGGCAAACCTTATTGGAAAACCAAGATGTTGAGCCTTATCAGGCCGAGGTTATCGCGCATTCAAGCTGGGAATTTGTTGATAGCGATACCCGAACCACCTCTTCAGCAGGTGTAGAAGACAGTACTTATGAGGCGATGAAGCCACCTTATTTGGCGGCGAATGGCTTAATGGCCGATGAGTCCGAACTACGAGCGGTTTATCAAGTTACCGGTGAGGTGATGAATAAGGTTCGCCCCTTTGTTTGTGCTCTGCCGAGTGACGATTTTCGCTTGAACGTGAATACACTTACGGAAAAGCAGGCGCCGTTATTGGAAGCGATGTTTGCCCCCGGCTTAAGTGAATCGGATGCCAAACAGCTGATAGACAAACGCCCATTCGATGGCTGGGATACGGTGGATGCGTTTATGGCTGAACCGGCCATTGTGGGTGTGAGTGCCGAAGTCAGCAAGAAAGCGAAAGCATATTTAACTGTAGATAGCGCCTATTTTGAGCTTGATGCAGAGGTATTAGTTGAGCAGTCACGTGTACGTATACGGACGCTTTTCTATAGTAGTAATCGAGAAACAGTGACGGTAGTACGCCGTCGTTTTGGAGGAATCAGTGAGCGAGTTTCTGACCGTTCGACTGAGTAGCGAACCACAAAGCCCTGTGCAGTGGTTAGTTTGGTCGACAAGCCAACAAGAAGTGATAGCAAGTGGCGAACTGTCTAGCTGGGAGCAGCTGGATGAGTTAACGCCTTACGCTGAAAAGCGCAGCTGTATCGCTTTATTGCCGGGAAATGAATGCTTAATTAAGCGTGTTGAGATCCCGAAAGGTGCTGCTCGCCAGTTCGACTCTATGCTGCCGTTTTTATTAGAAGACGAAGTGGCACAAGATATCGAAGACTTACACCTGACTATTTTAGATAAAGACGCAACGCACGCAACAGTGTGTGGTGTCGATCGTGAATGGTTAAAGCAAGCGTTAGACCTGTTCCGCGAAGCCAATATTATCTTCCGTAAGGTGTTGCCAGATACACTGGCCGTGCCTTTTGAAGAGCAAGGCATCAGTGCATTACAGATCGACCAGCATTGGCTATTACGTCAAGGTAACTATCAAGCTGTATCGATCAGCGAAGCATGGTTACCGATGTTTTTGCAAAGTGATTGGGTTGTTGCTGATGACGAAGAGCAAGCGACGACTATCTTCAGCTACACCGCGATGCCGAGCGATGACGTTCAACAGCAAAGCGGTGCGAATTGGCAAGCAAAGCCTGCGGAATTGGTGATGTCTTTGCTGAGCCAACAAGCGATCACAAGCGGCGTAAATTTACTGACTGGCACCTTTAAAACCAAATCTTCATTCAGTAAATATTGGCGTGTTTGGCAGAAAGTGGCGATTGCTGCTTGTTTGCTGGTGGCTGTGATCGTGACTCAGCAAGTGTTGAAGGTTCAGCAATTCGAAGCTCAAGCACAAGCCTACCGCATGGAGAGTGAGCGTATCTTTAGAGCTGTGCTGCCTGGTAAACAACGTATTCCGACAGTCAGCTACCTTAAGCGCCAGATGAACGATGAAGCCAAGAAATATGGCGGCTCGGGCGATGGTGACTCTTTGTTGGGGTGGTTAGCATTGCTGCCGGAAACCTTAGGTCAGGTGAAGTCAATTGAAGTCGAAAGCATTCGCTACGATGGCAATCGTTCTGAGATTCGACTACAGGCGAAAAGTTCTGACTTCCAACATTTTGAGACCGCGAGAGTGAAGCTCGAAGAGAAATTTACCGTCGAACAAGGTCCGTTAAACCGTAATGGCGATGCCGTATTTGGCAGCTTTACTCTTAAACCCCATCAATAACCTGCGTAAGGAGATCAGTGATGAGAAATATGATTGAGCCACTCCAAGCGTGGTGGACTTCAATAAGTCAAAGAGAGCAACGATTAGTTATTGGTTGCTCAATTCTGTTGGTGGTCGGTGTCGTTTATTGGGGGCTAATCCAGCCACTCAGTCAGCGAGCTGAACTCGCGCAGACCCGTATTCAAAGCGAGAAGCAACTACTGGCTTGGGTAACCAATAAAGCCAATGAAGTGGTTGAACTACGAGGCAGTGGTGGCATTAATGCCAGTCAACCTCTGAACCAATCTGTGCCTGCTTCTATGCGTCGCTTTAATATCGAGCTGATACGTGTGCAACCACGGGGCGAGATGCTGCAAGTGTGGGTAAAACCAGTGCCTTTTAATAAGTTCGTTGACTGGCTAACATATCTGAAAGAAAAACAGGGTGTTGAGGTCGAGTTTATGGATATTGATCGCTCTGATAACCCTGGGGTTATTGACGTCAACCGACTACAGTTTAAACGAGGTTAATGTGAAACGCGGTTTATCTTTTAAGTATGGCCTGCTCTTCAGTAGCATCTTTATCGTCTTTTTCTCGGTCAGCTTGTTGCTGCACTTGCCGGCTTCTTTTGCTCTCAAGCAGGCTCCTGCTGTGCGCGGCTTGAGTATCGAAGGCGTGGAGGGCACCGTTTGGCAAGGCAGCGCTAACAACATCGTGTGGCAGCGCATCAATTACGGTTCAGTGCAGTGGGATTTCCAGTTTTCTAAGCTATTTCAAGCCAAAGCAGAACTGGCGGTTCGTTTTGGTCGTAACAGTGACATGAACTTATCAGGTAAAGGGCGTGTCGGGTACAGCATGAGCGGCGCGTACGCAGAGAACTTAGTAGCTTCAATGCCTGCTATGAACGTGATGAAATACGCTCCAGCTATTCCAGTACCGGTTTCTATTGGTGGACAAGTTGAACTGACGATCAAGCATGCGGTTCACGCTCAGCCTTGGTGTCAATCTGGCGAAGGTACACTGGCTTGGTCTGGTGCCGCAGTCGACTCTCCTGTTGGCTCGCTAGACCTTGGCCCTGTGATTGCAGACATAACCTGTGAAGACAGCACAATTGCAGCGAAAGGCACTCAGAAGAGCGATCAGGTAGACAGTGAGTTTTCAGCGAGCGTAACACCCAACCAACGCTATACGTCGGCGGCATGGTTTAAGCCGGGGGCGGAATTCCCGCCAGCAATGCAGAGTCAGCTTAAGTGGTTGGGCAACCCTGATAGCCAAGGTAAGTACCAGTTTACTTATCAAGGTCGTTTTTAGCTAAACAGCTAGGGTCACTAAATTACGAGATATAAAAAACGGGCACCTCACTGAGGTGCCCGTTTTGTTTGTTCTGAGAATCTAGAGGATATCTGACGGTTAAAGGGAGCAAACTCGCCTAGTCTTTGCCTTGCAAAATTTCTACCCACGGTAAGTCGGCATCACCGAGCACAATGAAGTTTGGATTCTCAAGCGTTTCTCTTTCATTGTACGAAAGCGGTTCTAGTTGAGTACTTAAGATACGTCCGCCAGCTTCTTCAACAATGCACTGCGTTGCGGCGGTATCCCACTCTCCGGTTGGTCCAAGGCGCAGATAACAATCCACAGCGCCTTCTGCGACTAAACAGGCCTTAAGCGCTGCTGAGCCTAGAGGAACCAAATCATAATTCCATGCTGAGCTCATACGGCTAGTGATGCGATTGATGTCCTGGCGACGGCTGATCGCCATGGCGATTGACTGGTTTGGCAGCTCGTGACGATGCGTTTTGATTTTCACGCTGTCATTAAGGTCTGGGATCTTCCAAGCGCCTTTGCCACTGTAAGCGTAATAGCTCACACCTGAAACGGGTGCGTATACCACGCCCATCACTGGCTTGTTATGCTCGATTAGGGCGATAATTGTCGCGAAATCACCACTTCGTGCGATGAACTCCTGGGTGCCGTCCAGTGGGTCAACTAACCAGTAGCGATCCCATTGAGAGCGTTGCTCTAGGCTGATGTCGGCGTCTTCTTCGGATAATACGGGAATATCAGGCGTCAATTCACTGAGTTTTTTTAATATCAGCTTATGTGCTGCAAGATCGGCACTGGTTACTGGAGTGTCATCACTCTTAATGAACTCTTCGTAATCCTTTTTCTCGTAGATCTCTAAGATGAGTTGACCAGCAGAGCGAGCAATCTCAATGACAGAGGGTAGGAGGTGAGACAAATCTTTTGTTATTGGCATAAATGTTCTCTTACTCTTAGAGCGAGCCTGAATGTTCTAGTTATTGTTTAATACACGAAGGCTTAAAAGCAGGGCTGTAATACTCCGAGCCTCACAGAAATCGAGATGTGTTAACAGTTCTTCGGCTTGAGCAAGTGGCCAGCGCACAATATCGAGAGGCTCTGGCTCATCACCTTCTAGCTTTTCTGGGTAGAGGTCTTCTGCAATAAACAGCGTCATTTTGCTAGAGAAGTAAGAGGGTGCAAGGATCACTTCCTTCAGCGGAGTAAGCTTGTTGGCACCGAAGCCTATCTCTTCTTTGAGTTCGCGAACGGCGGCTTCGTTTGGCTGCTCACCTGGATCAATCAGCCCTTTTGGAAAGCCAAGTTCGTAGCGTTCAGTTCCCGCTGCATATTCACGTACTAATAGAATATCGCCTTGCTCAGTAATAGGAACCATCATCACTGCGTTGCGCCCGCTGGGCTTCATGCGTTCGTAAGTGCGCTCTTCGCCGTTTGAAAAGCGTAAGTCGAGAGACTCGATAGAGAATAGTCTTGATTGAGCGACAGTTTGTTTAGCCAAAATCTCTGGCTTGGTCCTTTTCGTCATTGCGCTCGCTCCTTAGCTCATTGGAATTCTTTCTTATAAAGTCATTCTAATATAGGGGAAATGACCTTGAGTTCCTAGATCCGAGTTTTCATATCCGAAAATTATTGAAGCAGGAATCGATTACGATCACTTGAATACCTTACTCAAGATGGTAACGAGGTGAAAATATGGTTGTATAGCAAGAGAGTATAGAGAGAACGCGATAGTCCTAACTTGCTTATCCACATAACAAAAAAGGTTGATGCTTGCGCATCAACCTTTCAAATAACAACTAACACTAAATCAGTGATTAGTAGTAAGAGTGCTCACCACGATCGTGCTCAGTTGCATCACGAACAGCAGTCAGTTCACCTTCAAACTGTTGAAGAAGTTCTTTCTCGATGCCTTCTTTTAGCGTTACATCAACCATAGAACAACCGTTACAACCACCACCGAATGCTACAATAGCTGCGCCGTCTTCAGTGATTTCTACCAAGCTAACGTGACCGCCGTGACCAGCAAGTTGCGGGTTAACTTGTGTTTGAATTGCGTATTCAACACGTTCTAGAAGTGGTGCATCGTCTGCGACTTTACGCATCTTAGCGTTTGGTGCTTTAAGCGTTAGCTGAGAGCCCATTTTGTCAGTAACGAAGTCAATTTCAGCTTCATCTAGGAACGGTAGGCTTAGCTCATCTACGTATGCAGAGAAAGCTTCGAATTTAAGCTCTGTGTCAGACGCTTCGATAGCATCTGTTGGGCAGTAAGAAACACCACACTCTGCGTTTTGTGTACCCGGGTTTACCACGAACACACGAATGTTTGTACCTTCAGGCTGCTGTGACAGCAGATTGGCAAAATGAGTTTGAGCTGTTTCTGTAATAGTAATATTTGACACGACGAATACCTGAGTAGATTTGTAGGTTATTAGCGCCATTCTACTCCTGTCAGATTTGTAATTCAGCCCTTTTTTGTTGGATTGCTGTACAAGTAGTGATTCACAGCTTTTATCCAGAGGGCTCAGGAGTGCGGCAGATGCAGTAAATATCAATCCTTTTAACGTCCACTTCAAGTAGTAATTGGCATAATTGATACACAGTACTGCCGGTGGTTACAACATCATCAATTATCGCGACGTGAGAGGGGATAGTTCCTTGAACGTCTTGTTTTCGCAGCGCAAAAGCGCTCTTTAGATTGTGTAATCGTGCGGATTTAGTCAGCCCCTGCTGGGAAGCCGTTGAGCGAATTCGACGAAAGAGCACATCACTTTCAACGCCAAGCTCTTGAGCCGTGTAGTCGGCTAGCAGCTTACTTTGATTAAAGCCGCGATGAGTATATCGACGCCAATGCAGCGGCACGCTGGTGATCAGCGGAGCAGGATATTCGATACGTGATGCCAATAGCTTAGATAGATCACGTGCAAACCAAAACTTATCAGCGTACTTCATTTGCTGAATGTAACCTGCTGTAGGGAAGGTGTAATCGCCGACACAGTAGAGGCGATGCCAAGGTGGAGGTTGAGATAAGCACTGTCCGCACTGCTCGACTGTGAGCAGTGTTTTTAACCCACATCGTTGGCAGCGTGGCTGTTGGCAAAAGAGATCGAGGCAAGACTGACACCATCGAGGATGAGTATCATTGGGGAGTTTGTCTAGCTTGCATAGGTGGCACTGAGATGTGACCAGGCGTGGTGTGTTTTTTTGTAGCCAATCAGATAACATAGCTCGTGATGCTTTTGGGTTAGGGTGTTCCTTTTGCTCACCATACTGAAAAGCGCGGATTATCGCTGATGGAAAAAGTAGGGAATATTGAGAATGAGTGACGCGTTGTATTGGCATGTTTCAGGGCAAGGTCCTGATTTGGTTCTGGTTCACGGCTGGGGAATGAACGGTGCGGTATGGCAACAAACGGTCACTGCGTTAGAGTCTGATTTCCGAGTTCATGTTGTCGATCTGCCGGGTTATGGACACAGCTCTCACTGCCACGCTCAAGATCTTGAAGAGATAGCTCAGCAACTGTTGGCCGATGCCCCTAAGCAAGCTATTTGGGTCGGTTGGTCACTCGGTGGCTTGATCGCGACGCATATGGCTCTGCATCATTCAGATTATGTAAGCAAATTAGTGACGGTCGCCAGTTCTCCCAAATTCGCCGCTGCAAAAGAACCTGTTTTGTGGCGAGGTATTCAACCCAATGTATTAACGGCTTTCACTGAACAGTTAGTGGAAGACTTTCAGACCACCATCGAACGCTTTATGGCATTGCAAGCCATGGGCAGCCCTTCAGCAAGGCAAGATGTAAAACAGCTCAAGCAAGCAGTGCTTTCACGTCCGTTGCCGAATCCAGATTCTTTATTGGCGGGCCTAAAGATGCTGTCGGACGTCGACCTGCGTGAACAGCTCCCTGAGATTTCAGTGCCTATGCTGCGTTTATACGGTCGATTAGATGGATTGGTGCCAGTGAAAGTGGCCAAAGATCTGGGAAATGCGCTACCCGATACCGAGCAATACATCTTCACACAGTCGTCCCATGCGCCGTTTATGACAGAAGCCGATGCCTTTTGCAGTGAACTGGTCAGCTTCGCGCAAAAATAATCGCTAAATTTATCGCTGGCTTGGTCGATATATAACCTAATACCAATCACAGTAAGTAAGTGTTCAAAAATAGCGTAGGTAAAAGGCTTGAGAACAAGGCAGCTTTTTTTTGACAAGTAGTTTCGATAAGTAGTTATCCTACAATCAAAAAATCTAACGCCGTTATCGAGCATTTTAACAAGCTAGGATGATCAGTTATTTACTACGATTGGTATAACACCAACGTGTTGCATGATACTCAGACCTAACTCTCTCCAGAGCTGATTGCGCTAAGTTGGGCTATGCCTGTTGTGCGTTCTCGGTACAACAGTGTTATGGCAATATTGATGGGCGATTCTTGAGGAGAGTTCGCGATGATTGTGTCACCTGCAACTGCAGTGAGTGTGCCACTAATCGCCCCGTCCGTTAATGTGCAAACAGAGCAAGTTGCGCGTGATAATAGAGTCCGAGAACCTATTGCTCCCGCAGTAGCATTGGCGAGAACCAATGCAGAGCGTAAGGTAAAATCAGACGATAAACGAAGGCAGCAGTCGGCTTGGGATCCTTCAGACCATCCAGGTTATGAAATGGAGAACGAGTCAGAGGCCAATTCGGTTAGCCAAGAAGAGCCACAAGACCCTTTTGATCGGCTGTTCAGCTTATTGGCACTGAAAACATACAGTGCTGATCAAGGCAAAGGTTATACCATGCGTTTCCGCCTGCCAAAGCATGTTTTAGATGCGGCGATTCAGGAAGGACAGATGGAGAAACGACGTAAGGTCATAAAGTATCATTATGGTCATGCTGTTGCGCCTCATGCTCCATCAGAGATGTTGGTGGTCTTATAAATCAAAATTTTACGAGTCAACCAAGCTTCGATGTCTTTTTTGAACACATAATAAAAAAACCTGCATACCCTAAGGGATGCAGGTTTTCTGTTTTTAAGCTAATCCGTTTTTTAGGTGAGCTAACGGATTACTTTTTCGCTTTAGCAAAAGCGGCAGCGAATGCTCCACCCATTGCAGCGTTTTGTTGCGGCTCTTCACGACGGCGTTGGCCACCTTGCGAGTTTTGATTCGAGCGGTTTTGTGTACGAGGTGCACTTGAACGTTGAGCACGGTTGTCTTGTCCAGGCTCGTCCTTCATACGCATGCTCAGTGCAATACGTTTACGCTGAACATCCACTTCCATCACCTTCACTTTCACGATGTCGCCCGCTTTAACCACTTCACGTGGGTCAGAGACAAAGCGATCGGTGAGCGCTGAAATATGCACTAAGCCATCTTGGTGAACACCAATATCAACGAAGGCACCAAAATTCGCCACGTTCGATACCACACCTTCTAAAATCATGCCCGGTTCTAGATCTGAAACACTGTTTACGCCATCGGCGAAGGTTGCAGTCTTGAACTCAGGGCGAGGGTCGCGTCCCGGCTTATCCAGCTCCTTGATGATGTCGGTGACCGTTGGAACACCAAAGTTTTCATTGGTGTAATCAACCGCGTGCAAACCACGTAAGAAGTCGGTGTTACCCACCAGAGATTTGATGTCTTTGTGGTTTTTCTCAGCAATGGTTTTCACTACTGGGTAAGCTTCTGGGTGAACCGATGATGCATCTAACGGGTTCTTACCATCCATAATACGTAGGAAACCAGCACACTGTTCAAAGGCTTTTGGCCCTAAGCGAGCGACTTTCTTTAGCGTAGTACGTGCTTCGAAGCGACCATTCTCATCACGGAAATCCACGATGTTCTGAGCGATGGTGCTAGAAAGGCCGGCTACGCGAGTCAGTAGCGCAGCCGAAGCGGTATTCACATCAACACCAACCGCGTTTACACAGTCTTCGACAATCGCATCTAGGCGCTTAGCGAGCATAGTTTGGCTCACATCGTGTTGGTATTGGCCCACACCGATCGATTTAGGGTCAATCTTCACTAGCTCTGCCAGTGGATCTTGCAGACGACGAGCAATAGACACCGCACCACGAATTGATACATCCATGTTCGGGAACTCTTTTGCAGCTAGTTCAGACGCGGAATACACCGATGCGCCCGCTTCGCTAACAATGATCTTTTGCGCTTTTAGGTTGCCGCGTTTAATTACGTCAGCCACAAAGCTGTCGGTTTCGCGTGAAGCCGTACCGTTACCAATCGCAATCAAATCAACATTGAATTGACGAACCATCTGCTCAACCACGTGTGCCGATTTGTCGTATTGCTTTTGAGGTGGGTGAGGGTAAATAGTTTCTGTTGCCAAAACCTTACCGGTTGAATCCACGACAGCGATTTTCGAACCGGTACGTAAACCTGGGTCCAAGCCTAAGGTTGCTCGAGGACCAGCTGGCGCTGCCATGAGTAGGTCTTTTAGGTTGGTTGCGAATACTTCAATCGCTTCGATCTCTGCACGCTCTTTCATTGCGCCCATCAATTCAGTTTCCATGTGCATAGAAACCTTGATGCGCCATGCCCAGCTAATCACTTGCTTACGCCAAGCATCCGCAGGAGCACTGCTCAGAGTAATGCCGTAGTGATCAGAGATAATGTTCTCACAGTAAGAACCACGAGCGCCTTCTTCTTGCTCAGGATCGGCATTCATCGCCAGTGTTAGGAAGCCTTCATTGCGGCCACGCAGCATGGCAAGTGCACGGTGAGACGGCACTTTGCTGAGTGTTTCGTTGTGCTCGAAGTAGTCTTTGAACTTCTCGCCTTCTTGCTCTTTACCTGTCACTACACGAGCGACTAGCTCTGAGTTGCGTGTTAGGTGTTGGCGAATCTTTTCTAGTAGGTTTGCGTCTTCCGCAATGCGTTCCATGATGATCGCACGAGCACCATCGAGAGCAGCTTTGGTATCGGCAATGCCTTTATCGTTGCTGATGAAGTTCGCCGCTTCCGTTTCTGGATCGTGCTGCGGTTCATTCCACAGTGTGTCGGCAAGTGGTTCTAAGCCCGCTTCAATCGCGATCTGGCCTTTAGTGCGACGCTTTGGTTTGTAAGGTAGGTATAAATCTTCTAGACGAGTCTTGCTGTCGGCTTGAGTGATATCACGCTCGAGTTCTGGCGTGAGTTTACCTTGGTCTTGAATCGACTTAAGAATCGTTTGGCGACGATCATCAAGCTCACGAAGGTATGAAAGGCGACTATCAAGGTTACGTAGCTGGGTATCGTCTAAGCCACCCGTAACTTCTTTACGGTAGCGGGCAATAAAGGGAACGGTATTACCGTCGTCAATTAGGTTTACTGCGGCAGTGACTTGCTCAGAACGGACATTCAGTTCTTCAGCGATCAGTCGACAGATAGCTTGGCTCATCCGATGAATCTCTTATTTAATATCATGACAAATACATGGGGGTGAGCGTACGCTTTTTCTAGCTTTGGCTGTGTAATTATCCTGTCAGAAGTCGAATTTCCGTTTCTGATACCCGCTTTGTGCGAGATCTCTTACAAGTGATGTGAGAGTAAGTCGCTTTAGACCGATGAAATCGTCTTGATGTTACACTAAGTTGCTGATTTTATTTGATTGTGTGTTTGTGGGCGTATTTCTCACCTGAAATGTTTTTTAAGACTATCTAGGAAACACGGCCATTTGCCGTAATATTTAACTTGTCGACAGGGAGTTGGCAGGAACAGGAAAAAGCCTAATGGACTAGGTATCTTCAGGATGAAGATTTGATTACTTAGGATGAGTGGTCAGCAAGGAAGTGATAATCTCTGGATGAGATTCGCCAGTCAGGATGACAGGCTAGAATGGACACCGCTAGGATGGCGATGAACAAAAAGGAAATTGGTTAAAGGATTTAGCCACTATCAAGGAAAGATGCAGGGAGCACCTTATCTCGAAGAGATAAACAGTAGCCGGATTGCTGCGATAGAGACTTAACCCCGCTAGGCGAAAGCCTTGCGGGGTTTTCTTTTATCTGGAGTTTGGGTTTGCTGAACACTCAGTTTATCGCTAAGTGTTTATTAAGTTTGGTTATTCGTTGTCTGCGTAGCGAATCGAGTTAATGAACCACTCTTTGTCGCCTTCCGGTGTTTTTACCGTAAACTCGTCATCTACTTCTTTCTTGAGCAGAGCTCTAGCCATTGGTGAGTCGATAGAGATATAGCCTTTAGCATCGCCGTAGATCTCTTCTGGGCCGACAATTCGAAACTTCTTAATTTCCCCATCATCATTCTCAATTTCGACCCAAGCACCGAAAAATACCTTACCTTCTTGTTGTGGCGAGTAATCAACGATCGTGACATCAGGTAGGAACTTTCTTAAAAAACGCACTCGGCGATCGATCTGACGAAGTAGACGCTTATTGAAGGTGTAATCTGCGTTTTCTGAGCGATCTCCAAGGCTTGCCGCCCAAGTGACTATCTTAGTAATTTCAGGGCGTTTCTCGTGCCATAAGTGGTCATGTTCTGCTTTGAGCTTGTTATAACCTTCTCGAGTAATAAGTTTGGTTTTCATAAATCTGACTTAATGAAATGATGATCTAAGATAGAATATATAGAAAGGCAACATACGTTAACAATTATTTAGGCGACTTTTTCTCCAATAATGTTACATTTTTAATGTCTTATACCAATATACAATTTACCAAGAATGCTTAACCTTAGGTTTAAGCTTTAATAGGTGGAACCATTACATGCAAGAAAACTACAAAATTTTAGTGGTCGATGACGATGCTCGTTTACGTGCACTGTTAGAGCGCTATCTGTCAGAGCAGGGCTTTCAAGTGCGTAGCGTGGCAAACAGTGAGCAGATGGACCGCCTGTTAACCCGTGAAAATTTTCACTTGATGGTATTGGATTTAATGTTGCCGGGCGAAGATGGTCTATCGATCTGTCGTCGTCTACGAAACGCAAACAACTCGCTACCAATCCTGATGCTTACTGCAAAGGGTGATGAAGTGGATCGCATTGTGGGCTTGGAAGTGGGTGCTGATGATTACCTGCCAAAACCATTTAATCCACGTGAACTGCTTGCTCGTATTAAAGCTGTACTGCGTCGCCAAGTCATTGAAGCACCGGGTGCACCAAGCACAGAAGAGTCTGTGGTTGAGTTTGGTGAGTTCCGCTTGAACTTAGGTACTCGCGAAATGTTCCGCGGTGAAGAGCCAATGCCGCTTACTTCGGGTGAATTTGCGGTTCTTAAGTCCTTGGTAACGAATGCTCGTGAGCCAATGTCTCGCGATAAGCTGATGAACATGGCTCGTGGCCGTGAGTATTCAGCAATGGAACGTTCTATCGATGTTCAGATTTCACGTCTGCGTCGTCTAGTTGAAGAAGATCCAAGCAAACCTCGCTACATCCAAACGGTGTGGGGCTTGGGTTATGTATTCGTTCCAGATGGCAAAGCTGTGTAATTCAGCTTAATAAGCTCTACAGTAGCTTTATCGATTCTGTGAATCTTACGGGTCATCTCATTAATATGCGATGGCCCGTTTTCTATTCAGCACAATGGTTTAGAGTTATAGTCATATAACACTTTCTTTATCTTTCTACATCTCGGGTACCCCATGCGTATACGTAGCTCCTTTACTCAGTCGATAGTGCTTTTCTTAACGCTATTGGTCGCTAGCCAAATTTTTTCTTATTACGCGGTGTTTAACTATGCGTTGATGCCAAGTTTGCAGCAGTTTAATAAGATTTTGGCTCACGAGCTAAACCTGGTATTGGACCAAGGCAGTGATATCGAGATCGATGCGCCATTGCGTCAGCGTGTGCTTGAACAGCTCGGGGTAACCGTTCACGCCAAGGACAGCGAAGCGGCGGGTGAGTATTACCATGCGGTCGCAATCGACCTGATGAGTGAGGAGATGACCAAGGAGCTGGGTTCTGAAACTGAAGTGCGGCTGATCTTGGGTAAAGAGAGCTATGTGCTTTGGATGGACATTGCGCAGTTACCCAACTCTTTAATTCGTATTCCGTTATCAGAGCTGCAAGAAGAGGATTTTGCACCACTGTTTCGTAACAGTCTGATCATGGCGCTGTTGATTGTCGCAGGTGGTTGGCTGTTTATCCGATTGCAAAACCGTCCGTTGATAGCGCTAGAGAAAGCGGCGCAAGGTGTCGGGCGAGGTGATATTCCACCGCCATTGCCAGTTCAAGGCGCACAAGAGATTCGCTCGGTAACTCGAGCCTTTAACCAGATGTCGAAAGGCATCCAAGAGCTAGAAGAAGACCGCGCCTTGTTGATGGCGGGTATCAGCCATGATTTACGTACTCCGTTAACGCGTATTCGCTTAGCGACTGAGATGATGTCACCAGAGGATGCCTACTTAGCTGAGGGGATTATCAGTGATACCGAAGAGTGTAATGAAATCATCAGCCAGTTCATGGATTACCTAAAGCCTGTCGACCGAGATTCATTCCAAGCGGTGTTTGTCGATGATATTGCTCGTGAGGTATCGAGCTCTGAGGGTGGCTACGAGGTTCAGATTGAAACCGATATTCCAGAATCGATGAAGCCAGCGCTAGGTAATCCGATCGCGATGAAGCGTGCTGTGAGCAACTTGGTGGTGAATGCGCTGCGTTACGGTAATGGTTGGGTCAAGGTATCAACTGGTATGACGGCGGATAACAAGCTTGCTTGGGTGACGGTAGAAGATAACGGGCCGGGTATTCCACAAGACCAGATCGGAAAGCTGTTTGAACCTTTCACGCGTGGTGACACGGCTCGTGGTAGCGAAGGAACGGGCTTGGGCTTAGCAATTGTGAAACGTATCGTTAGCCAGCATCAAGGTGCTGTTGTGGTCAATAACCGCAGTGAAGGTGGCTTAAAAGCGCAGATCAGTTTCCCGGTTAAGCCCTAGTTATCATCGGTCCGTTTGATGACGATAAGTTCGGTTCGGGGAACGGTTAAGAGATCCCCGACTCGGTCATTCTTCCCTCTCCGAGGATGACGAATTGCTAACCATGGACTTTGATGATGAAAGTTTACTTTGATCGTCATTCCCTATCGTGAGGAACGAGCGAATAGGGAATCTCGCTCTTGCTTGATGAAAGTAACGCACACTAAAAAGGCTTCCTTGAGGAAGCCTTTTTTACGTTTGAATACGGTCTCAGTGTTAACTATGCCTTAGTGTTAACTACGCCTTAGTGTTAACTACGCCTTAGAGTAAACATCGCGTTCACCCAACCAACGGTTGATGATCGCCTTAGCATTGTCTGGGTAGCTATCGTGAATATGACGCGCAATACGCTGCACTTCAGGTATCAAACGTTGGTCACGAATTAGATCGGCGATCTTGAAATCAGCCAAGCCAGTTTGTTTGGTACCGAGCAATTCACCGGGGCCACGGATTTCTAAGTCGCGCTGTGCAATCACAAAGCCATCGTTACTTTCACGTAGCACACCTAGGCGTTTCTGAGCGGTTTTAGACAGCGGAGAGTGATACAACAATACACAATGACTTGCGACCGAACCTCGGCCGACACGGCCACGCAGTTGGTGCAGTTGCGCTAGGCCAAGACGTTCTGGGTTCTCGATGATCATTAAGCTCGAATTCGGAACATCCACACCAACTTCAATCACGGTTGTCGCAACCAATAGATGCAGCTTGTTCTCTTTGAACTCTCGCATCACCGCTTGTTTCTCGGCGGGTTTCATACGGCCATGGACTAAACCAATTTTTACGTCAGGCAGTTTGCGTTGTAGCTCTTCTGCTGTATCAGCTGCAGCTTGAGCTTCCAGTACTTCCGATTCATCAATCAGCGTACATACCCAGTAGGCTTGTTTGCCTTCATTGAGACACGCATTTTTCACACGTTCAACAATGTCATCGCGCTTGGTATCAGGAATTGCCACGGTTTGAATTGGGGTTCGTCCCGGTGGCAGTTCATCAATAATCGAAGTTTTGAGGTCGGCATAGGCCGTCATTGCTAACGTTCGTGGGATTGGGGTAGCGGTCATGACCAACTGATGGGGGTAGTAGCCTTGCTTTGCGCCTTTCTCACGTAGCTCTAATCGCTGGTGGACACCAAATCGGTGCTGTTCATCAATGATCACTAAACCAAGGTTTTTGAACTCGACATGCTCTTGGAACAGGGCATGAGTACCGACCACCATTTGCGCTTCGCCACTGGCAATACGTGTTAGTTCAGTTTCACGAGCTTTGCCTTTGAGCTTACCTGCTAGCCATCCAACTTGAATACCCATTGCCTCAAACCAGTTGGCAAAGTTAATCGCGTGTTGTTCTGCGAGTAGTTCAGTGGGTGCCATAAGTGCTACTTGTTGACCGTGTTCCAATGCGCGAACCGCCGCCAGTGCAGCGACTAAGGTTTTACCAGAGCCCACATCACCTTGCACTAAACGCATCATAGGATGCGGCTTTTCCAAGTCAGCTTCGATCTCTTTGGTCACTCGTGCTTGGGCATTGGTTGGTGAAAACGGCAGCTGAGCCAGTAGCTTATCTTTAAGGGTGTTTACTGGAGGAAAAGGCATTGCCTTGTCTTGCTGCCCTTTGCTACGAACAGACAACATAGACAGGTTTTGAGCCAGTAACTCTTCCATAATTAGGCGCAGTTGCGCAGGGTGCTTGCCTTCATCAAACAGCTCTAGGTCAATGCCCGGGGGCGGCCTGTGAATGGTATGCAGTGCTTGTGCGAGGGTAATTTGGTGGTCGTATAAACCTGATGGGAGAAGCTCGTTAACTGCGGCCTTGTCGATTAGCTCTAAGGCTTGATCGGTAAGATTACGCAGCGTGACTTGTCTTAGCCCTTCGGTGGTTGGGTACACCGGAGTCAGATTGGCTTCAACGTCTGGCTGTTGCCTCGGCGCAAAGAATTTGTAGTCAGGGTGGACGATCTCAAGCCCCATATTACCGCGCTTGATCTCACCATAAGCATGCACTTGTTTGCCTTCGGTAAAGTTATTCTTCATGCCTGCAGTGAAGTTGAAAAAACGCAGTGTAATAGTGCCATTACCATCACTGATCTTTACTGCGAGCATCTTACGTTTACCGAAAATGGTATCGACGTGCATTACCTTGCCTTGCACTGCTGCCCATAAACCAGCATGCAGTTTTACGATTGGATAGATACGCGTTCGATCTTCATAGCGCAAAGGCAGGTGAAATAGCAGGTCTTGTACATTGTTAAGCCCAACCTTCTCTAGTTTCTCTGCGACTTTAGCGCCGACTCCAGATAAAGAGTTGAGAGGGATAGCAGATAAAAGCTGTGACATAACAAGGCTCATAAACGTAAGAGAGATGATCTATTCAAGCATTTTACTGGATTTTTGTACAGGCAGGAATGGGAGGGAGCGCGGTAAATACTAGGATTACGGTTATAAAAATCCCCTTAAGCGATAAAGCATTAAGGGGATTTAAATTCTTGGCAAAACTATTATCAAGTTTAAACGTTAGTTCTTACGACGTCTTACTTTCAGCGCGTGTGGCATCACACGTAGCTTTTTCATAATACTTGCAAGATGAACACGATCTTTGGTGGTCAGCAAGATAGTCACTGTGTACAGGCGTCCATCACGTTCTTCAGTTGAAATACCGTGAATGTTCGAGCCTGTTTTCGAGATAACGTTAGTTAACTCAGCCAGTGCACCTTGGTGATTCTGCAGATCAACCTGAAGTTCAGCAGTGAACTCTTGGTCGTAATCGTCAGACCATTCAACCGCCATGTATTTGTCTGGTTCTTTCTGGTAACCACGAACGTTTGGACACGTTTCACGGTGAACCACAAGGCCACGACCTGGCGATACATGGGCAATGATGTGATCATCTGGAATTGGGTGACAACAGTTAGCGAACGTCAGTAGTAGACCTTCAGCACCACGGATAGCCAATTTCTTCCTTGGTGTGTCGCTGTTGTTTTCCACTTCAGTCAGTTCGTCAGCATCACCCAGTAGACGACGAGCAATAACGATACTCATCAGCTCACCAAGACCAATCGATGCCAGTAAGTCTTCAACATTGTCTAGGCGAAGATCAGACAATACGTGGTCGATATTCTCTTGGCCGATATCGCCAATAGAGTGTTCGCCAAGTGCATGATTCAGTAGACGACGGCCTAGCGTGATCGACTCTTCACGACGCATCGTTTTCAGAACCTGACGGATCTTAGTACGCGCACGTGATGTCACCACGTAGTTGAGCCATGCTGCATTCGGACGTGCGCCCGGAGCACTGATGATCTCAATAGTTTGACCGTTCTTCAGCGATTTGCTGAGTGGGTAAGGGTTCATGTCTACACGAGCACCTACACACATGTTGCCGACATCGGTATGCACCGCGTAAGCAAAATCGACCGCTGTTGCGCCTGCCGGAAGCTCGACAATGCGACCCTTCGGCGTGAACACGAAGATCTCATCTGGGAACAGATCAGACTTAACGTTTTCAATGAATTCGAATGAGTTACCCGCGCTTTGTTGCAGCTCAAGTAAGCTCTGCATCCAGCGTTGTGCTTTAACCTGTGCGGTTGTGCCATTACTGCTGCGTGAGCCGTTGCCTTTGTAAGACCAGTGCGCTGCGACACCTTTGTCTGCCATTTGATCCATATCTTCAGTACGGATCTGAACCTCAACTGGCACCCCGTGAGGGCCGATCATTGACGTGTGCAGAGATTGGTAGCCGTTGGCTTTTGGTACCGCAATGTAATCTTTCATGCGGCCAGGGCGAGGCTTGTACAGGCTGTGAGCCTGACCAAGTACGCGATAACAAGTATCTGGGGTATCAACCACGACGCGGAAAGCGTAGATGTCCATAATGGTGTGGAAGCGCTGCTCTTTAGTTTTCATCTTGTTGTAGATGGAGAACAGGTTTTTTTCACGACCAAGTACGCGAGCAGGCAAACCGACCTCTTCAAGGCGGCCTTCAATTTCGCTATGGATACGTTGGATCATTTCCTTACGGTTACCACGCGCAGCTTTCACTACGTTTTTAAGTACGCGATAACGGTTAGGATAGAGGGCTTCAAAGCCCAGCTCTTCTAGTTCGGTCTTGATGTTATGAATACCAAGACGGTGAGCTAGTGGAGAATAAATCTCTAGGGTTTCACGAGCAATACGACGCTTTTTGTCAGGACGAAGTGCCCCAAGCGTGCGCATGTTGTGAGTACGGTCAGCTAATTTGATCAAGATAACGCGGATGTCTTGCACCATGGCGAGAACCATCTTGCGGAAGTTCTCTGCTTGCGCTTCTTTGCGATCACGAAATTTAAGCTTATCCAGCTTAGATACACCATCAACCAATTCAGCAACGGTATTGCCAAATTTTTCCTCTAGATCTTCTTTAGTGACATCACAGTCTTCGATGACATCATGAAGCAGAGCAGCTTGCAGGGTTTCGATATCCAGACGCATTTCTGCCAGGATTCTTGAAACAGCTACAGGGTGGATAATGTATGGTTCACCGCTTGAGCGGGTTTGCCCTTCATGGGCGTCTCTCGCTACCACATAAGATTGACGCAGAGCCTCAATTTGAGGCTCTGTTAGGTATTCTTGGGCAACGTCTTTGAGGCTATCGAATAGATACAAATTAAAGGCCCGGAAGGTTAATTAGTTCGAATGACGTTCTTAACGAGTGTGAGCGATGCTGCTTACTGCTGCAAGTTCAGCTGCTTCTTGCTCTTGTTGCTCTTGACGCTCACGAGCATCTAGTACGTCTTTAGTGATAAGACCTTCTTCGATTTCGCGAAGAGCGATAACCGTTGGCTTATCGTTTTCTTCAGGCACTAGTGAATCTTTACCGCCAGTTTGCATTTGACGTGCGCGGCGAGCCGCAATAAGAACTAGGTCGAAACGGTTGCCAACTTTTTCAACAGCGTCTTGAACAGTTACGCGTGCCATGAGGACTCCAAATAGTAATTAACTAATAAATTTTTGATGACGAGAAAGTATACAAGTTTAACTAGATACTTTCTAGATCACCGTATACTTATCTCAATAGAAAATCTAGGGGATCTAGATTATTCCGCTAATAAAGCAGTAAGCATGCCGCTGTATTTCGCTGCTTGCTTATCTTCTTTTAAGCGCTCCGCACGAATGATAGCTCTGAAGTCCATTAGGGCTGCATCAAAGTCGTCATTCACGATCACATAATCATATTCTGCATAGTGAGAAATCTCTGATTTTGCTTCGCTCATGCGTTTCGCAATAACTTCGTCGCTGTCTTGACCGCGAACATTCAAACGACGCTCTAGCTCACCATTTGATGGTGGAAGAATGAATACACTCTTCGCTTGAGGCATTTGTTCACGGATCTGACGAGCACCTTGCCAGTCGATATCTAGGAACACATCGATACCGCGGTTTAGGTTTTCTTCAATCCAAACGCGTGAAGTACCGTAGTAGTTGCCGAACACTTCAGCGTACTCTAGGAATTCACCTTTAGTAATAAGGTCTTCAAAATGATGCTTCTCTACGAAGTGGTAGTGAACACCATTTTCTTCACCAGGGCGCATACCGCGAGTGGTGTGTGAAACAGATACCTTCATTGCGTAGGTTGGATTGGTTTCTAGCATTGCTGAGATCAAGCTCGACTTACCTGCGCCACTAGGTGCAGATACGATGTAAAGAGTACCTTTGCCCATCTGTATATTTCCACTGTTGGTTGGATTGAGTGGAGGCAATAAACCTACACTTTAAAAGATAGCACTGACTCTAATTTTTGTTCCGATGGCGCATCTACTAATTGTGCCGTTGGTTACGTCTATAAAGAGATAACGAGTAAAACTAATAGAAGCAACTGGTGAAAATTAGGTCAGAAAAATGGAGGCGAAGAGTAGCATATTTAGATGATTGAGAACAACTGGCTTGATCGTTATTTATCAGCAAATGATCTTCTCAAAGATCTTTGTATAAATGTAATGACTCGTCATCGGTACTTTTTTATGTGATCTGGACAAAATTTGTTGAAGTTTTAATCTCAATCCTTACAATCCGCGCAAACGATTAAATGCTGTATATATCTAGGGTCTGTTGACCTTTCGCGATGGAGTTTTGTTCGAGAAAAAATCGTTTTAGGCGCGGCAAGGAGTTTGTAGCCTAGTATTCTAAGTAAAGACTCCTTAACAAAGCATAAAACGATTTTAGCCGAACCCTTCGGGCAGCGTTTGTTGGTGATTTCTACTGCGTTATCGACTTCTTATGTAGGCTAGCTACACTTCAAAGTCTCTGCCTTGTAGAAATCCCCAACAACTCGCTGCAAAAATCATCTCGAAGGGCCAACAGACCCTACTAGACTAGATGTTTCTACTACCGAGCCTACCTTGGTGACTACAGTTTTTAGTGTAGAGACCTCTCTATTCTCACAGCATTTGAATCACCAAATTCTTAATTTATTGCATAGGTTTTGTTGTGAGTACCGATTCCACCCTGAAAGCCCAGAACACCTCTGGCTCGCTTGATTCGATGTTTAAAATCACTGAAAGAAAAACCACGATTGGCACTGAGCTGTATGCGGGTTTCATTACTTTCTTGGCGATGAGTTACATTCTGGCGGTTAACCCAGCAATTTTGGGTGATATTCCAGGCATGGACAAAGGTGCCGTGTTTACTGCAACCGCTCTGTCTGCGGCTATCGCAACCCTAATCATGGGCATTTGGGGTAACTACCCAGTGATGCTTGCGCCGGGCATGAGCATGAACGGCTTCTTCAAAGGCTTACTATTAAGCGGTTCAGTCGCGGTACTTTGGAATGAGGCGCTGTTCGGCATCTTCCTGTCAGGTATCCTGTACCTCGCGTTCTCGTTGACCAATATCCGTAAATCGATGATTGAATCGATTCCTGAAGATTTGAAGTTGGCGATTACCGTGTCTCTCGGACTGTTCATTGCTTTCTTAGGTCTTAAGAATGCGGGCATCATCGTTTCTAACCCATTCGTATTGGTTGGCTTAGGCGACATTTCCGATCCAAAAGTGATCATTGCTTATGTGAGCATCTTCATCGCACTGGGTTGTATGGTTCGTGACATCAAGCTAGCAACGTTCATCTCATTCGTTTCTGCTATCGTGTTGACGATTCTTGCTGACGTCTTCATGGGCACTTCAAACGCACCAATCCCAGAGCAGTTCATTGCTATGCCACCAAGTATGGCTGGCAGCTTCGGCGCTATCTTCGATTTCTCTGCTTTCACGCCAGAGAAAATGTTCGACTTACTGTTCATCGTACTTATCTTCTTGATTGTCGATTTCTTTGATGGCTTGAGCACCATTGTCGGCGTTGGCCGTGATGCGGGTATCATCGATAAAGACGGCAAGGTGCCAAACGCGAAATCGGCTCTAGTAGCAGATGCGGGCGGTACTGTGATTGGTTCAATTCTTGGTACCACATCGATCACTGCTTTCTCTGAGTCTGGCATCGCTTCTTCTCAAGGTGCAAAAACGGGTTTGGCAGCAGTCATGGTGGCTGGTCTGTTCCTAATCTCGCTATTCCTATACCCAATCTTCTCTATCTTCTCGGCTGCAATGGTTGCACCGGCGATGGTAGTAGTCGGCATCTACATGGTAGGTCGTCTTGGTCAGATCAACTGGGAAAAGAAAGAGTCACGCATTGCAGCCTTCTTTACCATCATGTTCACAGTGCTAAGCTTCTCTCCAGCGAACGGTATGGCGATGGGCTTCATCAGCTACGCATTCACAATGGTTGTGGCAGGTAAGCGCAAAGAAGTACACCCGCTTATCTACGGACTGTGTGTGGTGTTCTTAACTTACCTGATTCTGCTTTAAGGCTAATTAGTCACTAAGAAGTCGCTAAGTAAAAGACAAACAGATGGCTCTGCAGTGAATGCGGGGCCATTTTTGTATTTGTTGCTTTTTACCGTTGCTTCTTAATGTTGGTTACCGATGAGTTGATGGCGTTAGCCTAAAGTCGGTGCTTTGACAGTACGCGACTTATATTGATGCATGCTATTGTAGAGACTGGATTAATTATTTTTTGAAGAGTGACTATGCCTTCTCACTTACCTAAATCTTTTAGTAAGCCGTTTTTAAAAGTATTCCACATTATGGAAGCGGTATTGCTGGTGGCGATCACGCTCGCGACCTTGTTTGCGATGGTCGAAGAGTTCATGCATGTCTTCGCTGAACGCCGAGTGCAATTGACCGACATTCTGCTGATGTTTATCTATTTAGAAGTGTTGGCGATGGTTCAGCAGTTTGTGATGAACGGTAAGATCCCAGTGCGATACCCAATCTATATCGCGATGATGGCGATTGCTCGTTACATCACTTTGGGCATGAAAGAACTCGATGCGGTATTGATCGTTTGGTTATCTTTAGCGGCATTTATCTTAGCAGCAGCAACTCTGTTGATTCGAGTCGGTCACCATTACTGGCCATATGTCGATCTCAGAACTAAGCAGCCGGACGAGTAAATTTTTTGAGATCAAAGTCTTACAAATCAAGCCCGGCGACCTAGCTGGGCTTGAATTCAAGCCAACCGAACAAAAAAACATCAATTATTTTCAAATAAAGCTTTACAACCCGACCCAGATCACCAAGAATGGCGTCGCTCTGTTTTCAGAGTTATTAAATGAAACATCAGTTGTAAAGTAAAACCCTTAGTATTGCTTCATTGTTATTCTCAGTGTTTCCCTTGGCTTCATAGATACATTAAATAATTCAAGCTTTCAGCGCATCGCACTTTTGGCGATTAATTTTTTATTTTTATATAAGGGACACATCATGTCTAACAAAACAAACGGCGTAGTAAAATGGTTTAACGAAGAGAAAGGTTTCGGTTTCCTAACTCAAGACAACGGCGGCGCTGACGTATTCGTACACTTCCGTGCAATCGCTTCTGAAGGTTTCAAGACTCTTAAAGAAGGCCAACAAGTGTCTTTCGAAGTAGAGCAAGGCCAAAAAGGTCTTCAAGCTGCAAACGTTGTAGCTCTATAAGATTTTAAGTCGGCGCAAGTTGCAACAGCAACTTGCGTCACTTTCCCAGCTTAATCTTCACTTTCTATACCTCTTCTGCTTTAACTTCTTATCTCCTGTTTAGAAATTTTTATTTCCCTCTGAAATACCCTTAATACCTTTTTACTCTCGTTATCCCATTATTTCGTTATACCCACTACTTCGTTACCCCCTTATCGCAATCCACAATCTATACTTCGTTCTAAGTTACTTTTCCGGTTCAACTCTCTGATCTCCGATTTTTGCTCATTTACTTACGGTGATTGGCATTATTGTATCCACAAAAAAAGCCCCTAAAACTAGGAGCTTATCTTGATCTAATCAACACTGTTAGTTAATCAACACTGATTCAGTTAATGGCTATTCAGCGTGTTACTGACAAACTGTTATTCAATATTCTGAATTTGCTCACGCATCTGTTCGATAAGAACCTTAAGCTCTACGCCTGATGCTGTGATGTCTGTGCTGATAGACTTAGACGCTAGCGTGTTTGACTCACGGTTGAACTCTTGCATCATGAAGTCTAGCTTACGGCCACAAGCGCCACCTTTCTTCAGTACTGCATTTGCTTCTTTCACGTGAGAATCTAGACGGTCTAGCTCTTCTGCTACGTCTGACTTCTGCGCAAGTAGGATAAGCTCTTGCTCAACACGAGAACCTTCCAGTTCGATTTTCGCATCTTCAAATTTGGTAAGAAGACGCTCACGTTGCCACTCTAGGATCTCAGGCATGCGTGCACGAACTTTCACTACTTCTTCAGTGATTGCATCTAAGCGCTGTACGATTAGCGCCTTCATGTTCTCACCTTCACGAGCACGAGCATCAATGAACTCTGCGATAGCATCGTTGAATGCTTCAAGTAGGTCTTTGTTGATGGCATCCATGTCTTGCTCTGGCGTTTCCATCACACCAGGCCAATTCATGACTTGGAATGGGTTCAAACGGCTGTCTTCACCTGTCATCGTCATTACTTGGTTCGCAGCATTGATTACTTGCTGAGCCAAACCTTCGTTAATGCTTAGTTCGCCCTTTGCAGCAGGGTTTGCTTCAAAGCGTAGGTTACATTCAACCTTACCGCGTGCAAGACGCTTACGGAAACGCTCACGCAAGATTGGCTCTAAACCACGGAACTGTTCAGGCATACGGAAGTAAGTTTCTAGGTAGCGTTGGTTTACACTACGGATTTCCCATACTGCGCTGCCCCAATCGCCTTTTACTTCTTTGCGTGCGTACGCGGTCATACTATAAATCATCGAATTTTCCTGTCTTTTATCATTCTGAAAATAACGCGCACGCATAGTATCACGATATGGTGTGCTCTCGAAGCCTGTCGCTTTTCACTGTAAATAGCCTTTCGTGATAAATAGCTTTGAACGGTAAATAGATTTGCACGATAAACTGCTATATAATCTTGCCCCAATCAAAACTGTCTCACCCCTTTCTTAGGTGATGCACTCTTTCGATAGTAAATCACTTCAGACTGTTAATAAGGTAGATACCAATGCGTCCAAATGACCGCGCTGTAGATCAAATTCGTCCAATTAAAATTACTCGTAACTACACAGCTTATGCTGAAGGTTCTGTATTAGTTGAGTTCGGCAACACTAAAGTTCTATGTAATGCGACGGTAGAAGAAAACGTACCGCGTTGGTTAAAAGGCCAAGGAAAGGGTTGGGTAACGGCTGAATACGGCATGCTGCCACGTGCAACGCACACTCGTAACCGTCGTGAAGCGGCGAGCGGCAAGCAAGGTGGTCGTACGATGGAAATCCAACGTCTGATCGCTCGTAGCCTACGTGCTGTTGTTGACCTGAAAGTAATGGGTGAAATTATGATCACTGTCGATTGTGATGTTATCCAAGCAGACGGCGGTACTCGTACTGCTTCTATCTCAGGTGCAAGCGTTGCAATGGCTGATGCTATCAACAGCCTACTAGCAAGCGGCAAACTGAAAAAGAACCCAATGAAAGGCCACGTAGCGGCAGTTTCAGTGGGCATCGTTGGTGCACAAGCACTGTGTGACCTTGAGTACGTTGAAGACTCAGCAGCCGATACCGACATGAACGTTGTAATGACGGAAGACGGTAAGATGATTGAGATTCAAGGTACCGCAGAAGGCGAACCGTTCAGCCACGAAGAGCTGATGCAGCTTTTAGCCCTGGCTAATAAGGGCATTGCCGATATCGTCGAAGCGCAGAAAGCTGCGTTGGCCGACTAGTCATTTTTAATAGCTCCCAATTTGGGGGCTATTTTTTTGTCTGTAAAACCTGAAAGGGTGGTACAGGGCGTAAGTTAAGTTTTATTGAGTAAACATAGAGGATGAGCATGAAAGCATATCAACGTGAATTTATTGAATTTGCACTAGAGAAAGAAGTACTTAAGTTTGGTGAGTTTACTTTAAAGTCTGGCCGCAAGAGCCCTTACTTCTTCAATGCTGGATTGTTTAATACAGGTCGTGACCTAGCGCGCTTAGGTCGCTTCTACGCAGCAGCATTGGCTGATTCTGGCATTGAGTTTGATGTACTATTTGGTCCTGCATACAAAGGTATCCCAATTGCAACGACGACAGCGGTTGCACTAGCGGATCACCACGATGTAGACACGCCTTACTGCTTCAACCGTAAAGAAGCGAAAAACCACGGTGAAGGTGGCAACCTTGTCGGTAGCGCGCTTGAAGGTCGCATCATGTTAGTGGACGACGTGATCACTGCAGGTACTGCGATTCGTGAGTCGATGGAAATCATCCAAGCAAATGGCGCTGATTTAGCGGGCGTGCTTGTTGCTATCGACCGTCAAGAGAAGGGCAAAGGCGAACTGTCTGCGATTCAAGAAGTTGAGCGTGACTTCGGTTGTGCGATTATCTCAATCGTTAGCCTGACTGACTTGGTGACTTTCCTTGAAGAGAAAGGCACAGACGCAGCACACCTAGAGTCAGTAAAAGCGTACCGCGCTCAATACGGCATCTAATACTACTCGTAATTAGACTATAGAATGCACAAGGGGCTGATGATTCATCAGCCCCTTTTCTTTTGGTTCAGTATTCAGTATTCAGTATTCATTATTTATAACGAATGCCGCGCTCCACTTCTGGGTCTTCCATGGTCTTAAAGCGCTTGTGCAGCCACATCCACTGTTCTGGTGCTCTTAAGATAATCTTCTCAAGGTAGCGGTTCATGTAGGCGGCAGCCGCTTTCTCATCTTTCTGTGGATAGTCATCTTCGATCGATTCATCGGCCATGATCTCATACTTGCCATCGGCATTTCTAAAACCAGAACCCGGAACAAGTGCGCATCGGCTCGTATAAGCCAGAATACTAGTGCCTGTTGTAGTACATGCATCTTCTACAGCGAAGAAAGGCACAAACACAGACTTGTTACGACCGTAATCATGATCCGGTAGGTAGAAAAGGATCTCACCCTGACGCAGGATTCGAATCATACGCTTCACGTCTTTACGGTGAATCAGGCGGTTGCCGTTTTGAGTACGACCACGGTATTGAATGAATTCATAAGCCGGATTGTTGTGCGGGCGATAAACACCTAAACCTGAAATACCGAGAACAGCCATTGCTCGCGCAGTGATCTCTAGATTTAAGGCATGCACACAGCATAGAAGAACACCTTTACCGTTAGCTTTGTGCGTACGCAGTGTTTGGGTGTCTTTATCTACTAGGATGCGCTTGAAGCGCCACGTAGGCCAAAACCAGGTAATGCCGGTTTCGATGAGTGCCATACCTGTGTTCTTAAAGTTCTCACTGACCATTGCCGCGACTTCATCTGCTGGCTTGTCTGGGAAGGCGAGCTCCAAGTTACGTGTTGCTACCGCGACGCGCTTTTTACCATAGCGAGCACCCAAAGAGCCTAACGATCGGCCTAACAGCAGTAAGAGGCGATAAGGGAGAACGTTAACAATAAGCGCCAATAACCCAAAACCAAACCATACACCCCAATATTTAGGGTGAAGTAGAGCTAGAGTAAAAGGCGGCTTAGTAATCACGTGTTGTGCTGTGCCGTTTGCTGAAGAAGTTTTCGTCGTCATAACCATCACTTAAGATTTGATTGCCACTTAATTTGATTGCTACTTAATCTGAGCGCTTAGCAGTGCCCAATAAGCATCAAAGTTTTCTGTTGGTTGATATTTGAAGTCTGAGCGAACAAATCGATTCAAGCTGCCTTCAACTTGACCGAGCAGTTGAGCGGCTAAGATTTTCTCATCAACCGGGAATGATTTCCCTTCACGAAGCTTTCTTTCACGCAGGATCTGGCGAAGTTGCGTCTCAATGCGTTCGAAAAGTTGGTTGATGCGATCACGCAGGCGTTCATTTTCAAACATTAGAGCATGACCAGATAAAATTCGAGTCAGGCCTGGGTTACGTTCTGAGAAAACTAAGATAAGTTGTAGTACTAGGCGTATGCGCTCTAGCGTGTCTTTCTCTTCATCCAGAATACGGTTGATTCGAGACATCAACGCTTCTTCAATGAACTCGATCAGGCCTTCAAACATGCGGGCTTTGCTTGGGAAGTGGCGGTATAACGCAGCTTCAGAAACACCCACTTGCTTGGCCAACTTTACCGTTGTGATACGAGAAGCACCTTCGGTCGATTCCAACATTTGTGCGAGAGCTTGTAGGATTTCTTCACGACGGTTTGATTTTCGAGCACCAGCCATCTATTTACTTCCTTTCCTAAAGATGAGGATTGAGTGAAGAAGGATTATAAACACCATTCAATTCTGTTTCCTAGTTTTGTAAGCCCTAGGTCAACAGAATCGAGAGGTGTCAGCAGATTATCAGAGCAAATTTGTGCGTTTATACATTAATAAGCTGTTGGATCTGATCGAGGATCTGGAAACCAAGTGTGTCTTTGCTTTCCAGTGGCAGAGATTTATCGCCGCCTTTCCAATAAAGGTGCAGCTCATTGCTACTGCTATTGAAGCCTTGGCCTTCAACTGAGACGTCGTTGGCGCAGATCATATCGAGGTTCTTTCTTTCCAGTTTACCGCGTGCGTACTTCTCAACATCTTGAGTTTCTGCTGCGAAGCCGACAGTAAATGGGCGACCTTCGGTCATTGAAGCGACAGAAGCGACAATATCTGGGTTTTTAACCATTTGAATGGTCATGTCGTCTTTACCGTCGACCTTTTTAAGCTTTTGGTCTGCGATGGTCTCAGGGCGATAATCGGCAACCGCAGCGCAGCTGATGAAAATATCATGTTGAGAAGCGTTTGCTGCAACCGCATCAAACATCTGTTGAGCGCTGTCGACATCGATACGATTAACCTTATTTGGTGTCGCGAGTGATACAGGGCCGCTGACTAGAGTTACTGTTGCGCCTTGTTTCGCTGCCGCTTCAGCCAGAGCATAGCCCATCTTGCCCGAGCTGTGGTTGGTAATGTAACGCACCGGGTCAATCGCTTCACGAGTCGGGCCTGCAGTAATAAGCACAGAACGGCCAGCAAGTGGCTTAGGTTGGAAGAAGTCTTCACAGCGATGCACGAGCTGCATTGGCTCTAACATACGACCCATACCGACATCACCACACGCTTGCTCGCCAGCCGCTGGCCCCCAAACTTCACAACCACGACGTTTTAGTGTCGCAATGTTCTCTTGAGTCGCAGGGTGGCTGTACATTTGTTGGTTCATTGCCGGAGATACCGCAACTGGCGCATCGGTTGCTAAAACCAAAGTGGTCAGTAGGTCGTTACCCATGCCCGCTGTCATACGAGCAATCAGGTCTGCGGTTGCTGGCGCTAGTAATACCAAGTCAGCCCACTTTGCGAGCTCGATGTGCCCCATGGAAGCCTCAGCAGCAGGATCAAGCAAACTATCAGACACCGGCCTTCCAGAGACGGCTTGCATGGTGAGAGGAGTGATGAACTCCTTGGCTGCATTTGTCATCACGACTTGTACTTGCGCCCCACGCTCAATTAAGCGTCGAGTCAGTTCGGCACATTTATACGCAGCGATACCACCACTAATGCCAAGTAGGATTTTTTTCCCAGCTAGGCCTTGTAGGTCAGCGTTATCCAGTTGATTAACCAATGTTTGCATGATTCTGTTCCTTAATTTCTCTGGGACTTACGATATCAGAACAAAGGATTAGTGCCTAGAAGCAGAATTAGAACAGATTTGACGCTCATCAAGTTGGTGTTATCAAACTTATCAATTACACGATTTTGTTAGTGTCTCGTTTCCTTTGATCTCTATCGAAGGATCTCTGATTACGATCTCATTAAGGTGATGGGTTGTGTTCATGACCAATGATTGTCTTTATATGCCAATAGATAAAATACCTGCCGAATCGATGCCGAGAGAAAAGTTGTTAAATAGAGGGCCTGATTCTTTGAGTGATGCTGAACTGCTCGCGATATTCCTGCGAACAGGGACACAAGGAATGAACGTGTTGGAACTCGCTGACAAGTTGATCAAAGACTTTGGCTCACTCCGTCATCTTTTTTCAGCAACACAGGAAGAGTTTTGTGCTCATAAAGGGATGGGGCAGGCCAAGTATGTTCAATTGCAGGCTGTATTAGAGATGACGCAGCGTTATCTAGCAGAGACTTTATCTCGTGGAGATGCGCTTACGAGCCCTAGCCATACTAAGCTTTATCTTTCGAGCATGTTGCGTGATCGCCAGCGAGAAGCCTTCTATATATTGTTCCTCGATAACCAAAATAGGGTAATAAAGGACGAGGTGATGTTTGAAGGAACCATCGATGCCGCATCGGTTTACCCGCGGGAAGTGGTTAAACGGGCACTTCATCATAATGCGGCGGCATTAATCTTAGCTCATAACCATCCTTCAGGTGTTGCTGAGCCCAGCCAAGCGGATAGGCGGATTACACGCCGATTAACCGACGCATTAGCGCTGGTGGACATCCGAGTTCTCGACCATTTTGTCGTTGGAGATGGTGAAGTTGTCTCTTTTGCAGAGCGTGGATGGATTTGAATCACATTTTAGGTTGTTAGTTGCGTTAAATCTGCTATTATTCCGGCCACATTTTTAGACCTAAAATCAGCTCTGATTACTCAAGCAAGCTGCGCTGCACAAAAAAAGATCACGAAATCCGTAAAAAGGATCTGTTCGGGTCTTGAGCAATGCGTGTCAAGTTAGTATAATGCGCGACCTTTGATAGCCTTGTATGGATTTTCCATAACGGTTTTTACCTTCTATTTTAATTGATAGAGAGGTTCGGCCACCAAGGTTGATATCGAGCTGAAACGATTGGAGAAGACATTCATGTCCCGAGTATGCCAAGTAACTGGTAAGCGTCCAGTAACGGGTAACAACCGTTCACACGCACGCAATGCTACTAAGCGCCGTTTTCTGCCGAACCTACAAACTCATCGTTTCTGGGTAGAGAGCGAAAAACGTTTTGTTAAACTACGTCTAACTGCTAAAGGCATGCGTATCATTGATAAGAAAGGCATCGATGCTGTTCTTGTTGATATCCGTGCACGTGGCGAAAACGTTTAAGAGGAATTAAGCAATGGCTAAAGGCATTCGTGAGAAAATTCGTCTAGTATCTTCTGCAGGTACTGGTCACTTCTACACAACTGATAAGAACAAGCGTAACATGCCAGGCAAATTTGAGATCAAAAAGTTTGATCCAGTAGTTCGCCAACACGTTATGTACAAAGAAGCTAAAATCAAGTAATTGATGCTTTTTTTGCTCTTCTTCAGTAGAAGAAAGAATTGAAAAACCCAGTTTAATCGCTGGGTTTTTTTATATCTACAATTTGAGGAACTCAATTATTCTTGCTTGATATAGCCTCTGATAGATAGAAATCTGTACAACATAGAAAGTATTGCCACTTTCACGATATACTGAATGTTCAATAGGTTAGATGAGCAGAATCAGATGAGATATCGTGGACGCCGGTGGAACAACATACTCATGTTCAGTGTGATCGCTTTTATTGGCGTGTTAAACCTTCCAACATTGATCAAAGCGTACCTTATCGAGCCTGAACCGCAGGTTGATAGCCCTTATCCTTATCTCCTGAACCCAACAGCAAAGCTTCAAGCGTTACACTTTGCTAAGTGGTCTGTCATTCAACAAGATAATCAATGGGTTTACCAGTTCGAAGATACTGACTTTCCTCAAGCCACCAATGCACAAGAGCTGTCACAACGTTGGAAAGAGCTTGTGGGCACGGAAGTCGACTCACAGACCTACACAGACCTTACGCCTCGGTTAAATACACCACACACCATCGAAGTATGGTATCAAGACCAAGAAGAGCCCCAGCGTATTACCTATTATCAATTGCCTGAGTTCTGGTTGTTAAAAAACTGGAATGATCAGTGGTTGGCGGTGTCTATTGAAGAGAGCTACCTGTTTCCAAGCTTTAACGCTAACCACTCCTCTAAATCGGACGACTAACTATGCCTGAATTACCCGAAGTCGAAGTAAGCCGTATGGGGATCTCGCCTCATTTAGTTGGCGAGACCATTAAAACCCTTACTTTTCGCACGCCTAAGCTGCGTTGGGATATCCCACAAGAGTTAAAAGCATTAGAAGGGCAGGTGATTCGCTCTATCTCGCGCCGTGCAAAGTACCTATTGATTGAAACGGATACTGGCACTGCCATTGTTCACCTTGGTATGTCTGGCTCACTACGCGTATTAGATGCTGACTTCCCAGCAGCAAAGCACGATCACGTGGATCTTAAGCTCACTAATGGAAAAGTACTACGCTACAACGATCCACGTCGTTTTGGCGCTTGGCTGTGGTCTGCTCCCGACGAAACACACCCTGTGTTACTCGGTTCTGGCCCTGAACCACTAACCGATGACTTCAACGCTGACTACATTGCTGAGAAAGCAGAAAAGCGTAAAGTGGCCGTCAAGCAGTTCATCATGGACAACAAAGTGGTGGTTGGTGTGGGTAATATCTATGCCAATGAAGCGCTATTTGCTTCACGTATTAGCCCTTTGCGCCCTGCAAGCAAAGTGACAAAACAAGAGTGGGTCTTGTTGACCAAAGAGATCAAACAAGTGCTCGCCACCGCCATTAAACAAGGTGGTACTACGCTAAAAGATTTCGCACAAGCAGATGGCAAACCGGGGTATTTCGCCCAAGAGCTGCAAGTGTATGGGAAAGCGGGTGAAAAGTGCCCAAGCTGTGAAGCTCTGATTCAAGAATTGAAAATAGGGCAAAGAAATACGTTTTTTTGCGAAGAGTGCCAAGTATAAAAAAACTGAACGCGCGTTCACTTTTTACTGCTAGTAGATATAAGTGCTAGTCGCTACAATTACATTAATGATATGAATTGAGAATAGTAGAATGAAATATTTAGTAACTGGCGTTGCCGGTTTTATCGGATCTGCAGTGTCAGAGCGACTATGCGCAGCAGGCCATGAGGTTGTCGGTATTGATAACTTGAATGACTACTACGAAGTCTCTTTAAAGCATGACCGCCTTAAACGTATCGAACATGAAAACCTGACCTTTATTGAGCTGGATCTTGCTGATAGAGAGGGCATGGCGAAGCTGTTTGCTGAGCAAAAATTTGACCGTGTGATTCATTTAGCAGCGCAAGCTGGCGTTCGTTACTCAATTGATAACCCAATGGCGTATGCCGATAGCAACCTTGTCGGTCACTTAGCTATTCTTGAAGGTTGTCGCCATAATAAGGTTGAACACCTCGTTTATGCTTCATCGAGTTCCGTTTATGGCTTGAATCAAAAAATGCCATTCCATACAGCAGACAGTGTTGATCACCCGATTTCACTGTACGCCGCGACTAAGAAGTCGAATGAGTTGATGGCGCATACCTATTCTCATTTATACGACGTACCAACGACAGGTCTTCGCTTCTTTACGGTTTACGGCCCTTGGAGTCGCCCTGATATGGCGATGTTCAAGTTTGCGAATCTAATCGTAGCGGGCAAAGAAATCGACATTTATAACAACGGCGACATGATGCGTGACTTCACTTATATCGATGATATCGTTGAAGGTATTATTCGTGTTCAAGATCGTATACCAGCCAAGCAACCAGATTGGACCGTTGAGCAAGGGTCACCAGCAACCAGTTCTGCTCCGTATCGCGTGTTTAACATCGGTCATGGCAGCCCGGTTAAATTAATGGACTACATCGAAGCATTAGAAGGTGCTCTAGGTGTTGAAGCGAAAAAGAACTTCATGCCAATGCAGCCTGGTGATGTGTACGCGACTTACGCTGATACGGAAGATTTGTTTGAAGCGGTTGGCTATAAACCTCAAGTGAAGATCCAAGAAGGCGCGAAAGCTTTCGCGGATTGGTATAAAGCCTATTACTCGCTGTAGTAATTGATAGCTTTGAATAAAAAATAGCGCTCAATGAGCGCTATTTTTATAGGTAATCGCATGATTGCTTTTTAGGTATAAGTATAAAGAGAGGGGGCAATTTAATGTGAGTGTACTTTTCTTAGACCTAGAATTTTGGTCTGAACTCTTTATCTAGTACTGCAAGGTGATAAAGGTTTGTTGATAGATTAAGTGCCATACTCTTTATTTTGTTCACAATCTTCATAAAGGCGACAGAATAGTCTTTTCTACCTTTATGTTTACGACTACCGATAATTGACGGCCGTTTACTACGCTGTAATCCAGCAGAAGAAACACCAAACATGGGGTGCTTATGAATCCAAGTATTCCTTAAGAATACATCAACTGGATAATTAAAAGTTGAACTTTGTTCGATGAAAGCTTGTGCCGCTTTGGGAGATATAGCATAGCAGGCGGTTCCTTGAGGAACTTTCAAATACTTTACAAGATGCTGTGTATCGTACTTATCAACTGAATAATGTAGTCTATTCTTACTGTCTTGTAAGCGAATAAAACCACACTGCTCAATATGCTGCTCGGCGATAGTCAAAGTATTGCGAAATATATCGATATCAATATCGGCATGATCTTCGAAGACTAAAATGGGTTCATTTAACTCTATGCATTTTTGCCAAATAAGATAATGGCTTGCATAACACCCCACTTCCCCAATTGCATGCGGTCTACCCATATTGTGTAAAAAAGCTCTATCGTGAATTCTTGTTAGTAGAGGATGTTCATCGGTTCGTGCATCCACTCCGATAAAAAACTCAAAATCAACCTGAGCATCCTTAAGGGCGTTAGCTGTTGATTTTTGCCTACAATGGTTTGCTTTTAAGGTAATACAGTATGATTTCATAAAGCTATATTGATGTATTTATTCACAAGAAATTATGTTATCACTCGTTTGGCTTTTTGTAATGATTGTTCGCTTTGTTAGAGGTTATGGTTGTGACGAACCTCAAGAGTGTTCGGGGTTCGCATTATCTGATTCATAGGTTCTGCAGTGTCAGAGCTAATATGTAGGGGTCTAAATGAATTTATCTGTCTCAAAAAATAGCGCTCAATGAGCGCTATTTTTTTCGGTGTAGGTAAAGAGAATTACTTGGCAGTCTTCAGCTTTATCTCGGCTGCCACCTTTTGTGGTACAAACTGGCTAATATCCCCTCCGTGTATAGCGACTTCACGAACAATGGTTGAAGAGAGGAAAGCATACTCTTCTGAAGGGGTCAGAAATACGCTTTCAAGGCCAGGTAAGAGCTTACGATACATGCTAGTGAGACCAAACTCGTACTCAAAGTCCATGGTTGTTCTTAGACCACGTACTAATACGTTTGCTTGCTGCTGTTTAGCAAAGTCGACTAGTAACCCTGAGAATCCCTCTACAGATACGTTAGGTAAGTGAGACACCGCATCACGTAACAACTCTACACGTTCATCTAACTCAAACATGGTTTTTTTACTTGGGCTCGCTGCTACTCCAACAGTGATATGGTCAAACATGCTAGCGGCACGAACAATGATATCAAGGTGGCCATTGGTCACCGGATCAAAAGTTCCTGGATAAATAACGTGTGTGCTCATTTTAGCTGTCCTTGCTTAATGTAGTGTTCGAATTCGGTGCTTTACTAGAGTTTAAGGCCTTATCGAGTTGCTGCTTTACCATATCGAGTGTGATGTCTTTCATCAGGCCATCGCCTTTAGCACGGGTTCCCCATGGAAGGTCTGCGACTGGTTTACCTTGTTGTGCTTCTACGTGCTGTTGATAAACACTCACTACGATATCGAGATCGTTGTAAGGTCCTGTTCTACGAGGGTCGCTGTGTGCGTACAAGCCGATTACAGGCGTTGACTGCGTAGTTGCCAAGTGGGCTGGGCCAGTATCAGGTGCCAATACCACCGTTGCATGTTTCAGTACGGCAGTCAGTTGCTTCAAGTTCGTTTTGCCAATCAAGTTGGTTACTGGCGACTGGCATAATTTTTCG
Source organism: Vibrio sp. 10N.286.48.F5 (assembly GCF_041469785.1). Taxonomy (NCBI): domain Bacteria; kingdom Pseudomonadati; phylum Pseudomonadota; class Gammaproteobacteria; order Vibrionales; family Vibrionaceae; genus Vibrio; species Vibrio sp. 10N.286.48.F5. Next base: position 123,683 of record NZ_JBFRLG010000013.1, read on the forward strand.
ATGTCGCTACCAAGGTTAACTTCTCTTGGTGCCGGAGAACCACATAACACCACTTGCATGCCTTGTTCGACAGCATAATCAGCAATAGCTGCATATCGCTCAGTTAACCAATTGCGTGAATCTTTGCTTGCAGCTGGGGAGATAACCAAGGTCGGCTTGTCTGCCATGGTGCTAATTGCGAGTTGTTCATCTTCAGGTGTTAAAGGGATATCCCATTGAGGCTTATCGAAGGGGGCACCAATGTAGCGAGCAAATTCGGCAAAGTTATCCAACACATGAAACTTATCTGAAATAGGTAGATGGTGGTTGGTAAAGAGTGACTGCATTTCACGAGTACGGTTTTTGCCAAATCCCACTTTGCACTTCGCCTTTATTCCCCAAGATAGCACGCTGGCTCTGAGTGCGGCTTGCATATGCAGAAGTGCATCAAATTTACGATCAGATAGCTGACGCCATAATTCACGCATTCCTTTGAAGCCTTGTTTCTTATCGAAAACAATCACCTCAATACCGGGTAGATCGCCGATCAGCATGGCTTCTATTTTGCCCGTTATCCAAGTGATTTTCGTTTCAGGCCACTGCTTCTGGATGGCTTGAACCACAGAAATAGCATGACAAACATCGCCAATCGCGGAGAGGCGAAGTATGCAAAGAGATTGAGGTGCAGTTGAGAACAGTGACATAAAGTGCCCGAAAAAAGTGAATAACATCAGAATTATGCAGATACTCGCATTAGTTGTAAAATAGCAATGACGAAAAGCGACCCAAAGGCCTCATAGATGGAAACGATTAGCACCAAGAACCAAACAATTTGGTACGACCCTGAACTTTTGGCTCAGGTACCAGAGGGCGATATTGCTCAGATTTTTGAGGCTGAATATTGGCAGCAACAAGACGCCATTTCAGGCAGTGCTCAAGGACGCGGTACCACATGGTTCATTCAGCTTGATGGAATACAGGCCGCATTGCGCCATTATCGCCGTGGCGGATTGTTTGGGAAGCTAGTCGAAGACCAATATCGTTTCTCTGATTGGGAGAGTACTCGCTGCGCTATGGAGCTTAATGTCCTAAAGATATTGGCAAACGCAGGTGTGAATGTACCGAAGCCTATTGCTGCTAGAGCCATTAAAAGCGGACTACTTTATCGAGCGGACTTAATGTCTGAACGAATTCCCAATGCCAAAGATCTGGTTTATGTCTTGGTCAATGGCCCGATAGATGCGGATGTTTATCGTCGAATTGGCCAAGAGGTACGCAAGATGCACGATGCTGGGGTTAATCATACCGATCTCAACATTCATAATATCCTGCTTGATGACTCGCAAAGGGTGTGGATTATTGACTTTGATAAGTGTGGTCAGCAAGCGGGTGATGACTGGAAAGAAGGCAACTTGAATCGCTTAAAGCGCTCGTTCTTAAAAGAAGTGAACAAGCGCCAGATTCAATGGCAAGAGTCGGATTGGGAGCCGATGTTAAAGGGCTACCAAGGCTAATTAGGTCAAATAGTTGTTAGCTAAGAATGTATTCCAAGGTTTTATCCAACGCCCCTCGGTTCTGCTCAACTACTTGATAAGCCGCTAAGCCTTTAGTTTTGCGCAGCTCTGATTGTTTGAACAGTCGTTGGAGTTGGCCTGCGATATCTTGGCTATCTTGACATATAACCACGGCATTGGCTTCCAGTAGCTTGTCTGAGATCTCGCTGAAGTTAAAGTAGCTAGGACCATTCAATAAAGGTAGTTGTAGGGCTGCTGGTTCTAGAAGATTGTGGCCACCTACCTTATCGCCTACAAGGCTTCCTCCCATAAAACACACATCAGCACCACCGAGTAAGGTCAACATTTCTCCCATCGTATCAGCAATATACACTTCAACATCAGAGGCGATAGGTTGTTGACTTGTTCGAGTGATGGTGTTGAATTCTTGCTGTTTAGCCAGTTCCGTCACTTGGCTGAATCGTTCAGGGTGACGAGGCACAATCATCAGCAAGGTATTTGGATTGTCTTTAAGGAGCTGTTTATGAGCATCTAAAACAATTTCATCTTCACCTTGGTGGGTACTCGCAGCAATCCAGACATCACGATTAAAGCCGACTTGATCCCTCAAAGCTTTACCTTTTTCTACTTGTTCAGAAGAGACTTCAATATCAAACTTGATTGAGCCTGTCACATGCACCGATGCTTTATCTAACCCTAATCGTATAAAACGCTCAGCATCACTTGGGTATTGGCAGAGTACTTGAGAAAGGTTTTTCGCTAGAAGGTTAAAGACGGATTGGAATTTAGCATAGCGCTGGCACGAGCGCTCAGATAGGCGAGCGTTGAGTACTGAAATAGGAATCCCAGCTTTCGCGACGCAATGTAACGTGTTTGGCCAAAGCTCTGTTTCCATAATCAACATTTGCTTTGGTTTTACTGATTTAAGGAAGCCTCGTACACACCAAGAAAAATCAATCGGCATGTAGCGATGTTCGACCAAATCACCGAGTTTTTCTATCTGCTCTGCACCCGTGCTGGTTGTGGTGGTAACGATAATGGCTTGGTTTGGATTGCGTCGCTTCAGTTGCTTTATGATCGGTACGGCGGCAATCGATTCACCAACCGATACTGCGTGAATCCAGATAGGATTCTTACCTTGAGTTTGCGGTGTGATCCCGAAATGTTCTTTCCAACGCTGACCAAAACTTGGCTTTCCAGGTTTGCTCTTATAAAGCCCATACAGCAGTAGCGGAGAAGCTAATGACAATATAAGAGTGTATATAAGTCGTATAAGCATAAGAACAGTGACACCAGAAGGCAAAATCAATATTCAGAAGAGTATTTTCTTCAATCTCGAAAGTAAAGAGCGTTATAATTAAATGCTTAGTTGCGCTTTCAAACGGACATGGTGAATTTTATCTCATCGCTTATGCAAACCGATCAAACCTATCGTTTCTTGCTCTATGTCGAGCAAAATTATTCATTTGCTATTCTTCGCCCATTCTATGATTACGCGAAGCAACTCGGCCATGAGGTTAAGTGGTTGCTTGTTGGTGAAGACGCTTCTGAACATCTTTTACTGGATCAAGAGCAGAGCGTCTCTTTGACAGAAGCTATTGCTTTTAATCCTTCTGCCGTTCTAGTGCCCGGTGATCGTGTTCCAGCGTTTATTCCAGGGTTGAAGGTACAAGTATTTCATGGTTTGAACGAGAGCAAACGTGGGAACTTATACCCTGAACGTGGTCTATTTGATTTGTATTGCACCGAAGGCCATGAAAGAACAAGCTCGCTTGAGCCGCTAGCTAAGCAGCGCGGCTATTTTCAAGTTAAAGAGACCGGGTGGCTGAAGCTCGATAGCTTGTTTAATTATCAAACCAGTGACAAGTATTTTGAAAGACCTCAAATTCTATTCGCTTCCACTTTTTCGCCAAGTTTATCCTGTGCTGAATTGGTTTATGAAGAGCTTAAGCGCCTAAGCAAACTGAGCCAGTGGCAATGGTTAGTCACATTGCATCCTAAAATGAAGCAAGAGACACGAGAAAAATACCAGGCGTTGGAAGGGGACAACCTTCTGTTCTTCGACAATGATCGAGTGATTGAAATGCAGCATCGTGCTGATGTGATGGTATGTGACAACTCATCGATCTTTCAGGAGTTTTTGTTGCTCAATAAGCCGGTTGTTACGGTAAATAACCGAGAGCCTCAAGCGAGCTTCATCAATATTACCCAAGCAGAGCAGTTAGAATCAGCAATTCAACAAGCTATGCTGCCTGATGAAACAAGAGATAAAGCCATTGCTAATTATGGTCCGTCAATAACGCCATATTTGGACGGTCAATCCTCAGCGAGAGTTCTGAGTGCTATTACGGATGTGTTAGAAAGCGGTTGGCAGGATAAAAAACCAAAAAATTGGATTCGTAACTTTAAAATCCGTAAATCATTAAACTATTGGAAATTCTAGGGCTGAATAATGAGAAAACATACCCTGTCTGTCATTGTTATTACCAAGAATGAAGAAGACCGAATTGAAACTTGCCTAAAATCTGTGGTTGATATTGCCGATGAGCTAATTGTGTTAGACAGCGGATCAACGGACGCAACCGTTGAGATATGCCAAAAATATACAGATAACGTGACAATCACAGATTGGCCTGGCTTTGGTAAGCAAAAACAGCGAGCGCTAGATAAAGCGACATGTGATTGGGTGCTATCAATTGATGCTGACGAAGCTCTCGATAAAGAGATGAGCGACGCTCTTGTTGAACTATTAAAACAAGATCAAATCAAACACACTGCGTACAAACTGCCTTGGGGAGTGACTCTTTATGGCACGACTCTAAAACATGGCCGCAGTGCTCGTGCAGTATTAAGACTGTTTAAGAGAGAAGGCTCTCGATATACGTTAGACGAGGTTCACGAGACCGTCGTTCCTGAGCAAGGTTCTACAGGTGTACTGAAGGGGTTTCTTCTTCATTACACCCATCGCGATTATGGTCATGGTTTAGACAAAGCAGCGCAGTACGCTTGGCTTGGATCGCAAAAGTACCATCGCAAAGGTAAGAAATCACACGGCTTATTTTTAGCTTTATTACGTGCAATATGGACGTTCTTCCTTGTGTATATCATTCGCCGTGGCTTTATGGATGGTAGTGTCGGTTTCATTATGGCTATGACTTACGCTCAGGTGAATTTCAATAAATATGTTGGCTTATGGCTTATTGAAAAAGAAAGGAGCTAACCAGTGGCTTTTAAATTAGAGTACTGCCTGTCAGATACTTACAATGTAGGGGATGATCTTAACCCTTGGCTATGGCCACAACTGTTTGGTGACTTGATTGTAGAAGATAGCTCTCGTTATTTTTTAGGCATAGGGACGATTTTGACGGAGAAGCGATTAAATAAAACTCTTTCAGGTGCGGACGAAGTTATTATTTTCTCATCAGGTGCATGGGAGTGGAACGTCCCCAAGTTATCTGACAAGTGTACTGTTTATGGTGTAAGAGGGCCTAGGACGGCAAAAAAATTAGGGTTAAAACCCGAACTGGTGGTTGGAGATGGTGCTTATCTCCTTCGTGAAGTTGACTTCCCTAAAGCGGAAATACAAAAAGGGAAGATTGGATTTATACCTCATCATCGTAGTGAAGATTTTATCGATTGGGATAAAGTTTGCCAGAAGATAGGTTTAACATACATTACAGCAAAACAACCGGTCGAGACTTTTTTGTTGGCTCTTCAAGAGTGTGAGTCCGTTGTGACTGAGGCCATGCACGGTGCAATTATTGCGGACGCACTTCGCATCCCTTGGAAAGGAGTTCGTTTCTCCCCGGCATTTGACGATGAAAAGTGGTATGACTTTGCTGAATCTATGGATGTAGAGCTAATATTACACGACTTACCTTTTATGAGTGTTAATAAGATGCCCATTGGTAAATTGTTAGAAAATACGTTTAAGAGAAATGTAGCTAAATTATTTAAATCTTCATCGAGAAAGTGGCTGTCACTCGTGACTGTGTACAAACTGGCCTCTAATGACGATATGAAAAATTTACAATTGAAGCTTAAAGTTTTAGCCAATGACAAGAGCAATTACCAATTGAGCTCTTTGGCACAACTCAATGCGATAGTCGAAATTCAAAAAGAAGTGATAAGTAAAATTATCAAAGATCAAAACTAAATCGTTAGGGCAGGTTAACTCATTTTCCTGCCCTTTTAGTATTAAATTATTTCTTAGTTAGTTTTTCAAAAAAATTAATATGCTGTTTTACTGTTTCTGATGACGAAAAGTAGCGTTGAAGTCTGATTTTTGCTTTACGTCCCATCTCCGCGCAATGTTCTTTATTCTTCGCCATATTGTTTATAGAATCACCTAATAACTGGGCGTTTTTTACGGGAACAATGTAGCCAGTTTCGTTTTCTTCAATAAGTTCTGGGGAGCCACCAGTTGTCGTTACGATGGATGGTGTCCCATTAGCCATGGCTTCAACTATCGTTCTTGGAAGGCCTTCTCCACTGATTGATGGCTGGATTTGAAAGTCAGCCATTGCCATTATAGATGGCACATCTTTTCTGTGACCAATGAAGTGTATTCTTTCCGACATAGGGCTTTCTTTGGCCATTTCGAAATAAGGTTCGTAGCCACTGCCAATCAAAAGAAGATGGAAGTCGGGATTATCTACAAAGTGTGTAGCTCTGATTAGAACATCAATTCCTTTACTGGGTCTTACATGAGCAGCGCACACAGCAACGACTTTATTGGAATCTAAGCCAAATTCTTCCGGTTTATTTGCTTGAACAGTGTACCAGTCTAGTTCATGACCTTTGTAGATGGTGACTACATTGTCTTTATTGCACCAAACTCTCTTCTTGACGTCGTTAGCAACAGCTTTTGATACACAAACAACGCCGCTGACTTTTGGGTGCAGGTGAGTAAGATAGGCTGAAGGATCATGGCGATACAGACCACCTGTAGTCCCGCGATATGTGATTAATTTTGTTTTTGTGCCAATACACGCAAACGCCGCGTTTGGGATTGTTTTGGAGTTAAATGCATAAAAGATGTCATAGCTTTTATTATTAAGTTCTTTTTTATAAGCTTTGATAGTCTTTATACAAATCTTTTTATTTGGGTAGGCATCAACAACTCTTACGCCATTTTCTTGAAACCGTTGAGCGTATTCTGCATCGCCTTGGGTAAGAACTGTGACCTCATGACCTTGCTTTACCATTTCTATAAACATTTCGGCTTCAGGACGTACACTATTTCGAGCATGATAGTAGGAACTAGCAATAAGAATTTTCATTGGATTACCGCTTCGAGTATTTGAATTTTATGTTATGTAGGTGACGCTGGATAGTTTCGTTTAAATTGAACCATTCACGCTTACATTTCTTGAATAAACTTCTGGTGCTTGTGCGTTTTTCATAACCGATATCGGAATCAAACTTAGGGTCGTTCGTTAAGCAGGGTACTGCAGTGCCGTAGCACTCGACTTCGTTTTGCCAGAATCGGTCCATATAAATATCTACAGCCATATACCACTCTTTTGAGTGTTCAAGGAATTTTTTAGCTCCTGAAGGTCTTAAGAAATAGGCTGTTGCACTCATATGCCCTTTAGTAAACTTATGAATACTAGTAGATTTAGCTTCGAAAACTTCGTAAGAACCATATTTACGGCGCTTATTTTTGAATAATCTCACACACTCTACATTTTCTGGTATGTCACTAATATCTCGTATGAAGTTAAGGAATGCCTCTTTAAATATAAGAGCATCATCTTCAATTATGACTATTGGTTGATTGAGTTCAACACACTTCTGCCACAATAAGTAATGGCTTGCATAACACCCTAACTGACCAGCGCTTAGTGTTTTTGCTCGGTATGTTTGGCTTAAATCATTATTGTAAAGGTTTAGTAGTGGGTGAGGGGGGAATGTTCTTCCATCCACAGCAGAAAATAGCTCAAAAGGAAGAGATAGTTCATCTAGTTGGCGACTAATGTTTTCTTTTCTATCTGTGGAAGATTCTAAATTTATGACAAATATTTTAGTCATTGGTAACTCTCTTACATCTTGAGCAAATAGGAATTAGAAATAATAAATATAACATTAAAGGTTGAGGGTGATTAAAAGGTACATCAGTTAAACCTGCGATGAAAAATAAGCTAACCAAACCAATTATTATATATGCATCGGATGGTGGTGATTTCCTCACCATCATTAGTGGATAAAGCAGAAGTCCAATTACTAGCATCGTTCCTATAACCCCAGACTTAACCATTTTATCTAAAAACTGATTGTGGAAGTGGGCTGAAGCATAGTGATATAGCGATCTAGATATTTCACCATGTTCTAACTTACCTTTTAATATATCCCGTTGTTCTTGTCCGTGCCCTAGTATTGGTTTTTGTTTTATTAATTCCGGAGCTAACATCCACATTTGTAACCTAAGCCCAACGGATGTACTATAATCGCCTGATTGAATCTTTTTGACTTCATAGATGGTTTGGTTATATCTCTCATTTATTTTATCTTTAAATAAGAAGGCGCCAGTAGAAGTTAGAATGGCTGTGAGTATAAGTGTAAATAGTATATATTTTCTCGAAGGAGGATTTTTAATAAATTTAACTGCGATTATAATAAAGATACTTAAAGTAAACGCCAACCAAATCCCTCTAGTTTCACTTAGGATTATAGGAGGTAACGACAGCAGAAAAGCGACCAAAGGAAGGGTTTTACCCTTTAAAGGAGAATTACCTAGCAATAAAGAAAACGCGATTATGGATATCAATGCGCATGCAGTTGAGTAAGGTATCGGATTTATATAACCAGCACTACGCCCTGTACTGATATAAACATTGAAATAGACGCTATTGACAAATATTGCCAAACTACCGATCAAAACTACCCATTGAATTACTTTTTGAGTAAGTATATGGTATGGAAAAGCTATAAGGAAAAGAGTAAGTCCAATCAGTGCTCTTAGCTCTCTAGAACTGGATTCGTGATAATAATAGCTAAAGATAGTATATATACATGAAATGCCAATTAACCACACAAACTGGCTCTGTATGTTATTTAATATAGTTTCTTTTTTAAATACTAATATACTGACGATGATACTAATCAAAAATAGTGGGATCATTTTCTTATCACCACTATCTAAAACTAACATGCCTGTAACAGCAAAAAAGTAAGGTAATAGTAAGATTGCTGTATAAATCTGCTTTCTGTTAATAATATTCATACTGTTTAATGTAATGCTAACCACTATAAGGATTTATATTGCTATCAGGGCGAGTCTTAAGCAGTCTTAAGATCCACATATATTGCTCTGGGTTTTTGCTCACGTAATTTTCAATACATTGGTTCATCATACGTGCGTCCTCTTCTTCGCTTCCTGTTGGGAAGGGTAGAGCAGGGTAGAAGTCCAAGGCGTATTGGCCTGTACTGCTATCGTATTGAGCAAACAAGGGCACAATTTTAGCTTTACTTAGTTTTGATAGGCGACCAAGGCCTGAGATAGTTGCTTTTTGAGTCGCGAAAAAGTCAACGAAGACACTGTGCTCACGGCCAAGATCTTCATCAGGGAGGTAGTAACCCAGGTACCCATCACGTACCGACTTGATGAAAGGTTTGATACCACCGCTGCGATCATAAACACGACCGCCGTATTGCACGCGCTGTCGGTGCATTAGCCAGTCACTGAGTTTGTTTTTTTGTGCTTTCGCCATCGCAGATACAGGTAAATTGCGTGAAGCTAATAATACCGCTGGGATATCGATAGCCCATGTGTGTGGCACCAGCAAGATCACATTCTCGCCACTGTCTATAATATCGGTTAGGTTGCTTAGGCCGTTTATCGCAGTGTTATTCTCTAGCCAAGTTTTACTCTTGAGTGTCAGTGAAGCAAATCCCATCAAAAATGAGATGGAAGTAACGTATGACTGATAGAGAGTTTCTTCGCGCTCTTCGATTGATTGCTCAGGGAAACACATCTCAAGGTTCACTCGAGCCCGGCGGTTAGCCTTATTCTTAATTTTTACAGCTTGCTTAGCCATAAACTTAGCTAATGCTAAACGAATGCTATTAGGTAAGAAGCAGACTAAAGACGATAACAAAACAGCAATCCAAGTTCCCCAGTATTTAGGTGCTAGAAAACCCCATTCAAACTCAGGATTGTAAGCTTTTGGATCAAAATCATTGCGTTGTGTGGTCATTCATTCACTACATTATTTAAATCAGAGAGTTAACTTAATATCGGTCACTCTGGGAATGATTATATTCGTTAGACATTCCCAATAATACACGCTAAAAGTAGGGTGTATTATTGGTCCTAATCTGAAATATACCGTTAAGCGTTTACGATCTTCATGTACTCAGCAACGCCATCGGCTACTGCTTTAAACTCGATATCGCAACCTGTACCGCGAAGCTTCGTTAGGTCTGCTTGAGTGAATTCTTGGTAAGCACCTTTTAAATGCTCAGGGAAAGGAATCGTTTCGATTTCGCCTTTACCATGGTGCTTGATAACTGCCTTGGCGACTTCTTCAAACGACTCAGCATTGCCAGTACCTAGATTAAAGAGGCCAGATACCCCATTCTCTAAGAACCACAAGTTTACAGCCGCGACATCACCCACATACACAAAATCACGCTTAAAGGTTTCGCTACCTGCGAACAATTTCGGGTTTTCACCGGCATTCATTTGGTTGTTTAGGTGGAAAGCGACAGAGGCCATGCTGCCTTTGTGTTGCTCGCGTGGACCATAAACATTGAAGTAACGAAACCCTACGATTTGCGAAAGCTTTTCGTTGTGTGCTGCTGCATCCGCGGTTAAGCGGCGAACGTAGTTATCAAATTGTTGTTTTGAATAGCCGTAGACATTCAATGCACCTTCGTACTCTCGTTCTTCAATGAAAGTGTCGGTTTCACCGTAAGTTGCAGCTGAAGAGGCATACAAGAAAGGAATTTCACGTTCAACACAGTAATGAAGTAGCTCTTTTGAGTATTCATAGTTGTTGAGCATCATGTATTTGCCATCCCACTCAGTGGTAGCAGAGCATGCTCCTTCATGGAAAACAGCTTCAATATGACCAAAATCATCACCGGCCATGACTTGAGTTAGGAAGTCATCACGATCCATGTAATCCGTGATGTCTAGGTCTACAAGGTTCTTAAATTTCTTACCATCTTTTAAGTTGTCGACGACTAGAATATCGTTGTGGCCCGCTTCATTAAGCGCCTTAACAATATTGCTGCCAATCATGCCAGCACCACCAGTTACGATAATCATAATTTCTAACTCTTTTGAATACAAAACTGTCACGAGTATAGCAAGGAATGGATAAAGCGGGCTAGTGGAATAATTCCCCAACCAGAGTATGATACGGCAAGCTAAGTTATAAATTATGTTGAGTTAATTACTCAAAACTATAGGTATTATCATGAAGATTGCAGTAGCCGGTACTGGGTATGTGGGTCTATCAAACGCAATGCTGTTAGCACAACATCATGAAGTAGTCGCGGTAGATATCATCGATGAAAAAGTGACAATGCTGAATAATAAGCAGTCACCGATTGTAGATAATGAGATTGAGCACTTTCTATCAAATAAGGCGCTGAATTTCAGGGCGACAACAGATAAAGCGGCTTACAAAGATGCTGAGTTTGTCATCATTGCTACACCAACCGATTATGATCCAAAAAATAATTACTTTGATACCAGCTCTGTAGAATCTGTCATCAAAGACGTCATGGAGATCAATCCTGATGCGGTGATGGTTATTAAATCAACGGTGCCGGTTGGCTATACCGAGCGTATTAAGCAAGAGCTGAACTGCGAAAACGTCATGTTCTCACCGGAGTTTTTGCGTGAAGGCAAGGCCCTGTTCGATAATCTACACCCATCACGTATTATCGTTGGTGAATGTTCTGAACGCGCTAAAGTGTTTGCGAATCTTCTTGTGGAAGGTGCGGAAAAAGAAAACATCGACGTACTGTTTACTCACTCAACGGAAGCAGAAGCAGTAAAGTTATTCTCAAATACTTATCTAGCGATGCGAGTTTCTTATTTCAATGAGCTTGATTCTTACGCGGAAGCGCATGGCTTGGATTCTCGTCAGATCATAGAAGGTGTTGGCTTAGACCCTCGTATCGGCAATCATTACAACAACCCTTCATTTGGTTACGGTGGTTATTGCTTACCAAAAGACACCAAGCAACTATTAGCAAACTATCAAGATGTACCAAACAACATTGTGGGTGCGATTGTTGATGCAAACCGTACCCGAAAAGACTTCATTGCGGATTCAATTATTAAGCGCTCGCCTAAAATTGTCGGTATTTATCGTTTGATCATGAAGGCGGGCTCTGACAATTTCCGTGCTTCTTCCATCCAAGGGATCATGAAGCGTTTAAAAGCCAAAGGCATCGAAGTCGTCGTGTATGAGCCGGTATTGGAAGAAGAGCATTTCTTTAACTCTAAAGTTTATTCTGACCTTGAAGATTTTAAAACAGTATCGGATGTGATTGTATCTAACAGAATGGTAGAAGAAATCGCAGACGTTGCAGATAAGGTGTACACACGAGATCTGTTTGGCAGTGATTGATTCGGCTCTATTTTAGCTAATGCTAATTAGACCAGATGTTAACAGCTCGATCTATCCGTTTAGTGGCGATATACTGAACCCCTAAACGGATAGGGATACTAATAACTAATGAAAACACGTGACAAGATTGTTTACGCTGCTCTAGAGCTTTTTAATGAGCACGGTGAGCGTAGTATTACGACCAATCATATTGCTGAGCATATCGAGATTAGCCCTGGTAACCTCTACTACCATTTCCGCAACAAGCAAGAAATTGTCCGTGACATCTTTACTCTCTATTCGACAGAGTTACTTGAAAGGTTCACACCGATTCAAGGCCAACAAGAAAGCCTGACGTTACTAAAGACTTACTTAGATTCTATCTTCACACTGATGTGGAAGTACCGATTCTTCTATGCGAATCTGCCTGAAATATTGTCACGTGATGAAAAACTCCACCTTGATTACATGGCCGTACAAGAAAAGCTGCAAACGAATCTTGTCGATATCATGCGAGCCTTCGTTGAGTTGAACCTGCTCAAAGCAACGGATACGGAAATGAAATCGATGGTCACTTCTCTTCACTTGATCGCATCGGGTTGGTTGGCGTATCAGTCTGCGATGTCTCCAAAAGCTCAAATTACCGAGCAAGTGGTTCATCAAGGAATGCTGCAGATGATCGCGACGGTTAAACCGATTGCGACAGCTCAAGGTTTTGAGCAGCTGACATTATTGGAAGATGGTGTAAGGGCGTTGAACTCTAAATAGAAAGAGACGAGTAAGCGGTATACGGGATTCGAAGAAAGATACTCGCATCCCGTATCTGCTCTTTATCGAACTAACCAACTCTTCGGGTTTTGGGCTTGGCTGTTTCTGCGAATCTCAAAGTACAGTGAAGGGCGCGTTTGGCCGCCAGTGTCACCAGCAAGCGCAATCGCTTCGCCAGCTTTAACCTTGTCACCTTCTTTCTTCAGTAGTGCTTGGTTAAAGCCATAGAGCGTCATATCACCTTTACCATGATCGAGAAGAACCACTAAACCATAGCCTCGCAGATACTCGGCAAATACCACCGTACCTGAGTAAACGGATTTAACCTGCTGACCGTACTTGGCGTTGATCACCATGCCTTTCCAGTTAATTTGCCCCGTTTGACGTGAACCGTAGTTATGTAGAACTTTATCTTTGATCGGCCAAGGTAGCTTACCTTTACGTTTTGCTAGGCCATCCATCGGGACTGCATTACGTCGTTCTCGAGCCGCTTTTTCTGCTTTTGCTATTTCAGCTTTCAGGCGAGTTTCATTTCGCTGAAGTTCAGCCAAGTAATTTTTGTCGCCAGAAATATTCTTCTTAATACTGCCAACGGTTTTCTTACGTTGTGTTTGAGTCTGAGACAACTTGTCACGCTTAGTGGTTTGCTGTTTTAACAATGTTGCGATTTGTTCTTGCTCGAGTTGACGCTGTTTGTGGCTTTCTTCTAATTCAAGTTGCGTCTGTTCAATCGTTTTAATGGTTGCGGAGCGAGCTTTGGCAAGGTGCTGGTAATAATGACTGATGCGATCTTCTTCTACACCGGTGTTGAGAATGTGAGAAGAAGCCTTAGCTCGACTCGTCATGTAGTAAGTCTGAATGAGCTGCTCTAACTTGTCTGTCTGGACTTTTTTCTGTGCAGTGAGCGCTTTAATCTTTGTGTCTAAATTAGCAATATTAGCATTAGCAGTATTGAGCTGCTTTTTACTGTCTAGAATCGCTTTTTCAAGTGAAGCGATGGACAGTTCCTGCTTCTTGAGGTTTGCCTGTAGGCTATCGAGTTTCTTTTGCTGGGAAGAGAGCGCTTTCTGTTGACGAGAGATTTCGCTTGATACGCCTTTCAGTTCACCTTGAGATGCAGCAAATGATGATGAAGACAAAAGAGCAACACCAAGGCTGGCAGATATCAAAAGAACAGTGCTCATTGATTGAACGGGTTTCATCATTATCGTCATTTTGCTCTTATTAATAATCAGCATCTGCTGCGAGTCTTTTCGCATCTCGGCTATTCGTCGGATCCCGAATCTGCTCTTAAATCCCATCACCATGGATGAAGTTCTGAGAGCGACCGTTAAACCCCTGATCCATGTCTAAAGATGGCTTATCAGTTTTCGGCTTTCCAACAATTTTTGCAGGAACACCAGCGACAGTCGTATGAGGCGGAACGGCTTGAAGAACCACTGAGCAAGAACCAATTTTCGCGCCTTCACCCACTTCAATATTGCCAAGTATTTTAGCGCCGGCACCGATCATTACACCTTCTCGGATTTTAGGGTGACGATCGCCACCTTCTTTACCCGTACCACCTAAAGTCACGTCTTGAAGGATAGATACATCATTTTCAACTACGGCTGTTTCACCAATCACGATACCGGTGGCGTGGTCGAGCATGATCGCTTTACCGATACGAGCGGCTGGGTGAATATCCACTTGGCAAGCGACCGAAATTTGGTTCTGTAGGTAAGTAGCAAGTGCAATACGCCCTTGCTTCCATAGCCAGTTAGCCACTCGGTAACCTTGCAAAGCGTGGTAGCCTTTCAGATAAAGCAGAGGCATCGAGTACATCTCGACCGCAGGATCTCGATTTACCGTCGCACAGATATCACAAGCAGCCGCATCAATAATCGATTGATCTTGCTTGAATGCTTGTTCAACCACCTCACGCACCGCCATTGCGGGCATTGAAGCCGTCTTTAGCTTATTGGCTAGGATATAACTTAATGCAGCGCCTAAGCTTTCGTGGTTGATAATGGTGGCATGGTAAAAACTCGCAAGCATAGGTTCTTGCTCTGACTGCTGTCGAGCTTCCTTCACAATGCATTGCCAAACCTTTTGCTGTTCACAGTGTTTCATTTTTCCATCCATTTTATCTATTTCATTCCACGACTTCATAAGCGATGTTATCGCTCTGACTTCTTGTCTCGAGCAAGCAGATCTTGTGCCGCTAAGTGGGCATCTTTCCCTTGATACAGCACTTGATAGATTTGTTCAACAATTGGCATCTCAACGCCCATACGTTCGGATAGTAACCAAACTTCTTTAGTGTTGCGATAGCCTTCGACCACTTGGCCGATCTCTTCTTGTGCAGTATCGACGTCTTTACCTGAACCTAAAGCCAATCCAAAACGACGGTTACGTGATTGGTTATCAGTACAGGTTAGTACTAAGTCACCCAACCCTGCCATGCCCATGAAGGTTTCTGGTTGCGCCCCAAGAGCTGCACCTAATCGGCTCATCTCAGCTAAACCGCGAGTGATAAGCGCGGTACGTGCATTGGCACCAAAGCCAATACCATCCGACATGCCTGCGCCAATTGCGATAACGTTCTTCACTGCGCCGCCAAGCTGCATACCAATGAAATCTGAGTTTGCGTACACGCGGAATGTTTTACCGCAGTGAATTTTTTCTTGAAGCTCTTTTAAGAAAACTTCATCTGGTGAAGCGACAGAGATAGCCGTTGGCATGCCCATCGCTAACTCTTTGGCAAAAGTAGGCCCTGATAGAACCGCTAAAGAGTAGCCATCACCCAGCACATCGTGCGCGACATCTTTAAGCAGGCGTCCTGTCTCTGGCTCTAAGCCTTTGGTCGCCCAACAGATGCGAGAGTCTGAGGCTAAGTAAGGTTTAACGCTATTAAGCACAACGCCAAATACGTGGCTCGGGACTACAAGTAAAAGGTCTCGGCTTGAAGTCACTGCTTTTTCTAAGTCTGATTCAATGATCAGGCTTTCTGGGAATTCTATATTTGGTAGAAACTCATTATTAGCGCGCTCAGATTCAAGGCGAGCCATATGAGCAGGGTCATGCCCCCAAAGAACAACATTTGCACCGTTACGCGCTAGAGAGATAGCTAAAGAGGTTCCGTAAGAACCTGCACCAATGACAGTCATGGCGATCTCTTTGCCGTAAGCGCTGTCTTTACCGTAAGCGTCTGCCGTATTAGTCGGGCGAGTTGTTTCTGTCATGCTTCCACCTAAAAATAATGAGGGAAATCGAAGAGTTTTGAAAAAGCTATCCACTAAAATAAGAAGAGCTTTCAATCTTAGTACAGTGTAAAGAAAAAATGCACATCGCAGAAGTTGCGATGTGCATTTAAAAGCTAACTAGCGCTTGAATCGTTAGAGTTAAGTTCTACTTTGAGACTTAAGCCTGTTCGCCTTCAGCTTGTTGAGCTTGGCTTTGTAGGTAGTTCATGAACAAAGCATCAAAGTTTACTGGAGCTAGGTTCAGTTGTGGGAAGGTACCTTTAACCACTAGGCTAGAAATTGTTTCACGCGCGTATGGGAACAGGATGTTCGGGCAGAATGCACCTAGGCAATGTGCCAGTTGACCAGCTTCCATTTCGCTTGCAGAGAAAATACCGCCTTGTTGAACTTCACAAAGGAATGCTGTGTCTTCTGCATTCTTAACAGTAACAGTTAGACGTAGGATAACTTCGTAAACGCCTTCGCCAAGCTCACGGCTTTGAGTGTCTAGGTCCAGTTTTACATCTGGGTTCCACTCTTTTTGAAACATATCTGGAGAGTTTGGCGCTTCGAAAGAGACGTCTTTTAGGAAAATACGTTGGATTGCGAAGTTCTGTTGTGCGTCTTGTTGTGCTGCTTCAGCCATTTTCTTGTCCTTAAAAATTTCAAATTAGACTCTGTTCATTCAATTTATCGAACAAAGCCTGAAAGTTAGTTTATCTGTCAGCTTACTTCTTGTCGTTAACGGCTGTTTATCTTTAAAGGCTTTTCACCTTTAACTACTTCTTACCTTTAACCAAAGGAAGGTTAGCTTCGCTCCAAGCCACTAAGCCGCTTTTCAGCACGCTTACGTTTTCGAAACCTGCTTTAACCAGCAAGTTCGCGCTTTCTTGAGCGGTTTGACCCGTCTTGCATACTACGATGATTGGGTCTGCTTTGTGACTTTCAAGGTTACCAAAGTTATTTGCTTTGATATCTGACGGTAAAATGTGAACTGCGTCAGTAATATGGCCTTTCTTGAACTCATCCTTAGTACGAATATCAACCACAACACCGTTTTCACGGTTAATCATGTGTGTGGTTTGCGCTGCCGTGATCTCTTTATAAGCTGCGTTTGATGTCTTGATAACGTTCGCAATGATGGCAACAACCAAGCCGATCCATACGATGGCTAAAATCATATTCTCTTGAACAAATGGAACTAACTCTTGCATATCTTGAACTCTTATTCGTTATTGGGCGAAAAATTATAGGGTGGCAGTATAGCTAGTTTTTCGGAGAGGGGGTATAGGTAAGCTTGATGTCTTAATGGTTTTTGTGGCCCTAGTATTGGTGACAGTTTGCCTCTTAGCTTGTGAAGTGAGATGATTGTAGCTAGCCCCTTAATCATCTAGTGAATGCGTAGTGTAGTTTCGCGTAATACTAATGGGCGGTAGCGTGTCAGTCTAAATAAACTCGTGAAAGTGGTCTCTGATATTCGATTAGCTTCGTTAGCTACTAAAAGCTAGTTTGCAGTATTGAGGTGTAATGGTAGTTAAAGTAAGTCACTCCGTAGATTAAAAATTAGTGGGTGACGCAAGATCTAGAGCTGCAACCATTCAGTTTATGTGCAGTTAAGTTGAAAAGAGTAGATTTGTTTTGATTAAAAATTATGTTCAGCTTGTTGATATGCAAGCTCGTATGAAAATGAGGTCTCAAGCTAATAAGCTTGTATTGAGTTACGTATGGTGGCTATTGGAGCCGTTGTTGTTTGTGTCTTTGTTCTATCTTGTCTTTGAGTATGTATTGAATAGAGGTGGAGATGATTTTTTTGTTTTTTTGGTTGTAGGTAAAATAATATACTTATGGTTTTCTAAAAGTGTAGTAATGGCATCAAAAGGACTAACGCAAAATAAGAATATTATTGGCCAAAGAGATTTGCCCAAATGGATATTTCCACTAGTAAATATACAAGAAACATTATATAAGTCGCTAATCTCATTTTTATTACTTTTCTCCGTTATTTGGTCTTTAGGCTATGCTCCAAATCAAAATTATTGGCAACTAATACCTTTGATGCTGGCTTTATATGCTTTAATTTGTGGTTTTGGGTTGTTTTTATCAATCCTTGTCACATATGCTCAGGACTTTTCAAACATTATCCAGCTAGGTATGACAGGGTTAATGTTTTCGTCTGGAATATTTTGGGATATAAACTCGATCTCAAATGAAGAAATAAAAAACACTATTTTTCTGATAAATCCATTAGCCCTTGTTATTGACTCTTTTCGGGTTGTTCTTATTGAAGGCTCTAGTATTAGCCTCTATTCACTTTTACCAACTTTAACCCTAGGTACCCTATTAATATTGTTGAGCGTTTGTATATTTAAGGCGCGTAATAATAGTTTAACAAGAGCATTGTTTTCATGAATGAAGTAATATTGAAAGTAGAGAATGTTTCTTTAGAATATAAAACTAGAGTTGGCATTTTTAATACGTTTAAACATAAAGCTTTAGATAATGTTAGCTTTGAAGTCAATAAAGGCGATGTACTCGGTATTTTAGGCAAAAATGGCGCAGGAAAGTCTACATTATTGAAGATTTTGTCTGGTGTATTTAAGCCTGATTCAGGGAGAGTTTGGGTTCCCCCTGGTACAACAAGATCTTTATTGACGCTGGGACTTGGGTTTAATGGCGATTTGTCTGGACGCGATAATGCTATTTTGAGTTGCATGTTTAATGGTTTTAGTAAAACTGAATCTATTGAGTTATCCAAAGAAATCCATGCATTTTCCGAGCTGGGGGATTTTTTTGAACAACCTGTCAGAACGTACTCCTCGGGGATGAGATCCAAACTAGGCTTTTCAACAGGAATAGTATCACACGTAGATATATTATTGATTGATGAAGTTCTTTCGGTTGGAGACAAAGGCTTTAAAGCCAAAGCTGAAAACGCTATGATGGATAAAATCGGTGGTAAAGATCAGACCGTTCTGTTCGTTTCACATAGTGAGAAGCAAATTGAGAGAATTTGTAATAAATGTTTTGACTTGGAGGTCAAAGGTTTTGTGCAAAAATTTAAAGAGGAAAGGATAGTATCGCCGCCCCCTAATGTCATAATCAAATTGTCTCCGGAGATTCTTACTTTGATTATTGCGAATGATTGGAATGGGCTCAAAAATGCAACAAGAGGAAAGTTTTACTTGTTATACAATGTCGGATTGTCTCTTGAGGCTAGTCATCCAAGGTTAGCGTACGAATTTTTCAGGGATGCTAATAAATTGAGGCCAGAACATGAAATTACTAAAAATAAATTGTTTAGCAATATTCGCTAAATTTTATAATCATTTGGTTTATATATAAAGTATTATCGTGAATTATATGACTAATTATTTTGTTAAGTTAAAAAAGAAAATCGCAAGATATTTAATAGAAAAGAATGTTATTGTTAATGTGGTTAATCTTCCTGATAGTTCTAATATTATAATTGATTATCATGGTTGTGTGGATTTTATTTCATGCAAAATCTACACAAGTAAAGAAAATTATAACAATCCAACGATGTCGTTGAAAGAAAATCTTGTCAAGATTGAGATAGAAAGAGATGAATACGATATACTTTCAACTAGAAAGTCGAGATTGAAGTTTGAGTTTGAGATAAGGTTATTTGGTTTAGTTCGACGAGTTGAGTTGCCACTTTATGCTGATAAAATTAAAGGACTTTTACAAGGTGATGAAGGTAGCAAGTTCGGACTAATGAACAATATAAATGGTTACTTACAACTTGTTCATGGGAAGAGAAATCCACAAGCAATTAAGCTGAAAAGCGCAAGAATTTCTGGAGATAAACTAAACCTAAAAATTGAACGGACTTGGTCCTTAAATCGAAGCAAAGTGTGTGAGTTAGTATTGAAGTCAAGAAGTGACTCTGCTGTTTATCGATATCAAGGCTATTTTGTCTCTGGTAAAAATAAGGGGAATACTTCCTTAGAAAGCTATGAGTTTAAAATATCTGATGTATTTAACGGTGATGTTGGTAATATTTTTGATTTATTTATTGCCAATGAAAAACTAAGCTTGCAACCTGAATTGTTATCTAGACTTAAAACTCCAGTATTTTTCTTAAAGGCGGCTTGTAAAACAGAAAAGTATAATGGGAATAAAGTTGTTTTGCTTGAATCCTTTATTACTATGTATGGAGGTTTTTCTTTCAAGACAACATTGTACGATTCTGAAGCATATAGATTAATGCAGAAAGCATACTATATGAAATATTTTTGGAGGCTAGTATATAGGGATGTATGGTTGGTCGGAGAGAAGCCCTATAAAGCACAAGACACTGGATTAGAGTTCTATAAATATTTGATAGAAGATAAAAAGCTAGAAAACGCTTATTATGTTATTGATAAAAGTTCACCAGAAGTAAGAAATCTTCCAAAAGAAGCAAAAATTTTGAACTTTGGATCTGCGGAACATGTTAAATTGGCATGTGCGGCAAAAAATATAATCGCATCGCATTATGCTGAGGATCTTATTCCATTCAAAGATAATATTTTCAATCCGCTCGTAAGAGCAAAAAAGATATTTCTTCAGCATGGGGTCATGGGGGTTAAAAACATGATTCCAACTTATGGTGTTCAGTCTGTAACATTTTCTACAGATCTTTTTGTTGTTAGTTCAAAATTTGAAAAAGAGTATATTCGACAAGATTTTGGCTTTGACGCAAGAAAAATCAAAGTAACAGGACTTAGTCGTTATGACAACTTGACTCCACATATTGGGCAGTATTATCAAAAAACACTGCTAATTATGCCAACTTGGAGAGATTGGCTAAATCATGAGAAGGATTTTCTTGAAAGCGAATATTATAAGTCCTGGGTCGATTTAATTAATAGCAGTGATTTACATAGCATCTGTAAAAAAAATGATCTAAATGTGGTCTTCTGTATACATCCGAATATGCAAAAGTACTCACACTATTTTGAGGCAGAAGGTGTACGAGTTATAAGTCAAGGAGAAGTGAATGTTCAGCAACTTCTTATCAATTCACATACATTAATTACCGATTATAGTAGTGTTGGTTTTGACTTTTCTTATTTGGAAAAACTTGTAATTTACTATCAATTTGACCGTAGTGATTTTTTAGGCAAAAGGCCCTCTCATTTAGAATTAGATCAAGATTTACCAGGAGTCGTCAAAACAAGCAGTAAGTCAGTATTGAACGTACTTGAGCAATCATTGACATCAAATAGTTCTTCTATAAAGGAATCAGCAATAGCTAGATCTAAGAAGTTTTTCGATTTTAATGACGAAAACAATTGCCTAAGAATATATGAAGAAATTAAATCTATTCGTAAAAAAACTTATCTATCGGAATTAAGTAAAAGTATATATGCGTTAGTAATAACAGCAAAATTGTACAACCTTGACAAAAAGTTTAGGTTGCGAAAGCTGATGTATAAATTTCTTAAGGCTTTGCCTATTAGGCAGAAGATATTGTTTGTTGAGGCAAACAATGGTAAGAGTATATCTGATAGCCCAGCAGTCTTGCTTCAAGAGATACTTTCCAGAGAGTTAGATATTAAAGTTGTGGTTACTACAAAGGGGAATGGTGTTGCTTATTATAGGGACCCAAGGGTTATATCAGTAAAGCGATTATCTATTTCTTATTACTACTACTTGGCAGTATCTAAATACTGGATGAATAATCAAAACTTCCCTTCATATCTACGTAAGCCAAAAGATACAAAATATCTGCAAACTTGGCATGGAACACCGCTGAAGAAAATGTTGCACGACCTAGACTGTGTTTATGGGAGAAGCGAAGGCTATGTGGAGAAAATTTCGAGATGTGTTTCAGAGTGGGATTACCTATTGTCGCCGTCTAACTATGCGACTCAGTGCTTTAAATCGGCTTTCCAATTTTCAGGAAACGTTATAGAGCATGGTTATCCTAGAAACGATATCTTTTTCTCTGATGAATATGAAACACGACGACTTGCCGTGAGAGAGTCTTTGAAGATTAATGACTCGACAACTTGTATATTATATGCCCCAACATTTAGAGATGATACTTTAGGAAATAAAGGAGCGTTTGATTTAGTAAACCTAGAGGAAGTGTCTCAATCTCTACCGGAAGGTTATGTTTTTGCAGTAAAATTACACCCGATAGATGCAGCTAAACTAAATAGCAAATTACCTCACAATGTAATAAACCTATCTCATTATTCAGACATTCAAGATCTGATGCTTGCGTCTGATGCATTAGTCACTGATTACTCATCGACGATGTTTGATTATGTCAACCAAGAAAAACCTGTGATTGTATACGCACCTGATTATGATAAATATAGTCAAAACTTGAGAGGCTTTTATTTTGAATTAAAGGATAATGTACCAGGAGAGATTGCTTTTTCTCAGCGTGAATTAGCTGATATTATTAAAAGCGAGTCATTCAAAAGTATTGATTATGAACGATTAACAAAATTTAGAAATAACTTCTGTGACAAAAATAGAAATCCATCAAGTAAACTAATTGTTGATGAGTTATTATCTAGTGGGTTTTTAAAATAAATTAGGTGAATTTTATGGAAAAGAATATTTATTACTACTGGGAGTGTCTCCCAAATAGAAAGATTCCCGCATATATTGAATTGTGTCTGGAAAGTTGGAAGAAATACCTTCCGGATTACAACATTCACCATGTTCATAAAGGAAATATTTTTGAGTATCTGGATGAAGACGAATTTAACTTTGAGTATCTTTTTGCCCAAAGAATGTCACATCATTCTGATATTATCGGTGTAGCACTGCTAATGAAGTATGGCGGTATTTTTATGGATGCAGATGTTATAGCAACTCCATATAGTGCTAGATTCCTACAGGAGTGTGCCAATAATGGATCAGAAATGAGTATGTTTGGATATACTGATACTATGACAACTCACTTTGCCTTTATTTATGCGCAAAAAGGAGCAAGTATTCTAGAGGCCCATTATCCTAAAATGAAAGAGCGTGTTAATGAAGCAGGGATGAACCAGCAGAGGTTCGACTTTTTTGGGAATGAGTTACTTGATAAAGCTATAAAATGTGCAAGTAAAGAACAAATTACTGTCTACGACTCTTATGAGACAGGGGCAATATTAGAACCGAGAACATCTCAATCTTCATCACGAATTGAAAGGATGTGTGCTGTATTTTCTGAAAGGTGGAAAAATCGTTATTTAAGTGAAAATAAAAATAATAAAGAATGGTATCAAACATTTTATCTTGCCGGTGCTACTGAAGAAGACTTAGAGTTTGAAATTAATAAAAAATCACCGTTTATACTGCTCCACAATTCTTGGAACCCTGTAAGACATAAATTACAGTCTAGAGAACAGTTTTTGTCTGAAAACACATTTTTCACTAAGCTTATGATTAAGCTACTAGAGATTGAAGACTCCGAAATTGTTCGATGCCTCAGAGTATCATATAGAATATCTCATAGAAGAATGGTCGCTTTAGAGAAAGAAATTAAATTATTAGAGGATAAAGTGACTCCTCAGAAGATAACCAAAACTATGGCTATTAAGCATTTAGTACCTGTGAGTGTAAAAAGGTTGATAAAGCGGATAAAAAATCGATCTAGTAGTATTATTGGTAAGTAATATGTATTTATTAGGAAGGAGGGTGAATAATCTAATTAAAAAATCACTTTCTAGGTTTGAATGGTTAGATTTAGTTTTAAAGATTACTTTTGTTAGACTTTCTCAGGCAGTATTTAAGGTAAGGTATGGCCATGTAAGTGTTGAGAAAGACCGTGTGATATTTGAGGTTTTTAATGGTCGAAATGTTAGTGATTCTCCTTTAGCGCTTTTTAAAGAGTTATATGAGAGGCGTCCAGAATTAAACTTTGTTTGGGTTTTGGATTCTCCAAATAATCAAAACCTAGAGTGGATAAAGTCTCATACTAATACAACAGTGGTTTATTATGGTACGAATGAATATTATCGTGAGTACGCTAGGTGCCATTATTGGATTGTGAATTGTCGTTTACCTTTTAAAATTGTAAAAAAATCGACGCAAAAGTATATCCAGTGTTGGCACGGAACCCCACTAAAAAAGTTGGGACATGATATTACCGTTGAACGTTACTCTCTCAGCAGTTCAAAGGGGTTATGTTATAGCTATAATGTTGATTCTTCACGTTATGATTATTTTATTTCACCTAGCCCTTATGCGACCTCAAAATTTTGCTCATCTTTTAACATAGAAAAAGATAAAATTATAGAACTGGGTTACCCTAGAAATGACATATTGGCAAAAGGCTCAGAGGTTGACAGAGATTTGCTCTTGAAGAAAAAACTAGGTTTACCTCTAGATAAGACTATAGTTCTTTATGCTCCAACATGGAGAGATAACCAAAAAGTTAAGGAAGCCACTTATCGCTTTAGTAACTCTCTAGACTGTGAGGGTTTTCTTAATAATTTCGATTCTAATTACATATTTTTATTTCGCGGTCATTATTTTGTTGACTCTCTCATGGTGAGTGATAGCTTTATTGATGTTAGTCATATAAATGATATCAATGACTTACTCTTGGTTACAGATATACTAATAACAGATTTTTCTAGTGTGTTCTTTGATTTTTCTATCTTGAAACGTCCAGTCTTATTTTATATGCCTGATAGAGAAAGCTATGAAAATGATGTTAGAGGCTTTTATTTAGATGTGGATAAAGACCTGCCTGGCGAAGTTATAGATGATATGGAGATGTTATCTAGAGCGATTAAAAATTGTAAGCTATCCTCTGACTTAGAATCTTTTAATTTGTGTTTTAACCCTTTTGAAGATGGCCATTCTTCTTTGCGAGTACTAAAAAAAATAGGTTTAATTAATGAGTAAACGAGTAATAACTTTCGGAACATTTGATGTCTTTCATGTTGGACATGTTAATATATTAGAGCGATGTGCATCTTTAGGGCATACTCTAATTGTTGGTGTATCTAGTGATAAATTGAACTTTAGCAAAAAACAGCGCTACCCGATATACAAAGAAAATGATCGATTAAAAATAGTGCAATCAATGTCGTTTGTAGATGAAGTTTTTTTTGAAGAGTCTTTAGAAAAGAAAAGAGAGTATATTGAGTTTTTTAAAGCTGATATTCTAGCTATGGGCGATGACTGGAAAGGAAAATTTGATGAGTTTTCAGATATATGTGAAGTTGTTTACTTTCCAAGAACCCCTTCTATATCTACAACAGAAATTATAGAGATTGTTAAATCCATATAATAAAAGCTAGAGTTCCTAGAATATAGTTATGCAGTTAAATAAATACAAGTTTATTGTTAACCGGTTTTTAAATATAATCCTAGGGTTGTTGCCTGGATTGATATATGCTTTGTTTAATATTAGGGATGACCGGATTTATATATTTAGCTCCGAGTTTAATACTGAATTTAATCACAACTCTAAATCATTGTTTCTATACTTCCTAAAGGAAAGGAAAGATATTCAATGTAGGTTTGTGATTAATGATGAAAATAAAAGAAAGGCTTTAATAAGTGAGTATGGTGATTTTTTTATCTCTTCTCACTCGATTACCGGTATTCTTTATATTCTCAGGGCTAAGGTTTGGATTACTTCTTCTTTGGAAACACCTATTGGTGGAGTCTTTTTGAATCGAAACAGAATTGTAATCCATTTGGGTCATGGAGCTCCACTAAAAAATGTAGGATTAAGCGAGTCGAAAACTGGTTTGTTAAAATATTTTTATTACAAGATAATAAAAACTAACTTTTCCTATTTTTTTTCAACATCAAGGCACTTTAATAAAAATTGGAAGGAGTGTTTGGGGGTTGATTGGGATCAAGTTGTGATTGCTGCTCAAGCGAGAAATGACTTGATTACTACTAATGATTTGGTTAATTGTAATCACTTATTAGATATTAGGAAAACAAATATTCTATATGCCCCGACTTGGCGTCCATACTCAAAAACAATACTATTCCCTTTCTCTGATTTTGAGTTGGAAAAGTTTAATGACTTTCTCATCAAAAATGAAATTTTGGTATATTTACGTTTACACCCCAATTTTGAGGGGGATGAGTTGGATTTGTTACAAAGTGCTTCCAATATTAGGTTGTTAGATCGCTCTAATGTTGACGATATAAACACAGTACTATCTGGCTTTGACCTACTGATTACCGATTATTCCAGTATTTATGTAGATTATTTGTTAACGAAGAAGCCAATTCTTTTTTTACCTTATGATTATCGTGAGTATAATGAAAAAGTTGGTTTTTCTATCGACTATTTTAATTATACTCCAGGCCCTAAACCTGAGAGCTTTAATGTTTTTCTGCAAGAATTGACTAACTTGATAAATATAGATAGCTACTATTATGAACAGAGAGAGTTTGTTAATAATATACTTAACGCTGTACAGTCTGAACACTGTAAAAATAATGATATATTAATATCTGGTTTATGTAACAAAGCTCTCTAGAAACTAGAGTTTACTATTGATAATGTGTGCTGGTAGGGATAACTTGAAAATTTATTTACATATTGGTGTGGGAAAGTGTGCGAGTAGTTCAATATAAAGCTTCTTCTCTAAAAACTTCAAGCAAGATACTTTCGCTTACGCTTGTCTTAATAAAGATGGTACCATCGATACTGGAAGAAAATTAAGAGTACAGGCTCAAAATATTGCCTCCGGCTATCGAAAGTCCTGTTCGCTTGAGGGTATAGATCGACTATTCCTGGCTAATTTTGAACTCTCATTAACTAAACTAAGCTCAAGTTATCAATCTATCTTGTTCTCTAACGAATTATGGATAGAATCAGAAGAGCAATTTTCTTACCTTTCCTCAGTTCTTTCGAAATATACAGTTGAAATTATTATGGTTGTTCGTCCTCCAGTTCTTTGGATGAACAGTGCCTGGTGGCAATGGGGGCGCTGGTCAGGGATTAGCGAAGATGAATATGTTTCAAAGAATGTTTCAAAGCAATGGTTAAATGCATACAATTTCTATAACTCATTACCTTATATCAATAAGGTACATGTTTTATCCCTGTCTGATAACGTAATGGATTCAGTATTTAGGATCGTGGGTTTTAATGGTAGCAACCTCCCTGTACCAACATCGAATCAAGCATCAAGTCAAGAGTTATTGACATTTATGACTGATAACCGTGAGCTTAGGACTGGGGTCCATAATGCTGCGAAAGAACTGATATTAAATAAGTACCTAAAGAGCAGAACAAAGGCTAATTGGGTGCTTAGTAAATCGAATATTGAGTCACTATTAGAAAAGACTAGAGAGAGTAACGTGGAGCTCTCACGGTTAATTGTCAATGAAAATATATGTGAAAACAGTGCTTGGTGGGATAGTTCGTTTTATAAGGATCGGGTTATGGAAAGGAATCACCAAATCGATCATTCGACTTTGAGTTCAATGCTGCTTGAAGCTTATCAGCTAATTATTCGTCTCCATCATCAAAAGTCTACACCTATTCCTAAGTATTTAAAAAGTGAAGCTTTAAGGCTTGAAAAGGAAAATATTAGACTAGCTTATGATCTGATAAACCTTGCCTATGACTTAAATCCGACCAACCCTTCGATTAAGTGCAAGGTGCAAGAGTACCATGAAAAACTGAACCGCACTTCGCTTCTATCACGTTTAAAACGACTATTATGCTTCAGGCGATGAATCTTTTTTTGCTTAGGGAGTTATTTTTTTGTCGAGATATAACCTGTTGGAGCTTCTAACAGTATTCTTCTTATACAGTCTACATTAAAATCATGACAGCACTCGTCTAGTTCGTTTAAGAGAATCTGCATCTCTGGCCAGCTGAGCTTACTCTCCATTGCCGTCATGATTTTTTCGTGGCTAGTACCTTCAACATTGTCACCAATCAGAAGCTCCTCATATAGCTTCTCACCGGGTCTTAAACCTGTAAATTTGATTTCAATATCGCCTTCATCCGAGTTTGATCCAAGGCTTTCCTTCATACCCATAAGGTGCACCATGCGTTTTGCAAGATCTAAGATTTTAACTGGTTCACCCATGTCTAGTACGAAAACTTGACCGTTATTGCTCATAGCTCCGGCTTGGATGACAAGTTGTGCGGCTTCTGGGATTAACATGAAGTAGCGGATGATATCAGGGTGCGTCACAGTAACAGGGCCGCCAGCTTTGATTTGCTTCTTAAAAAGTGGCACTACCGACCCGGAAGAGCCTAACACATTGCCAAACCTGACCATGGTAAAGACAGTATCTGTCCCTTTATCTGCAAGCGCTTGAAGAACGAGTTCAGCCATCCGTTTACTTGCACCCATTACATTCGTTGGTCTTACGGCTTTGTCAGTTGAAATTAGCGTGAAGTTTTTCACACCGCACTTTATAGCGGCTTGTGCGCAGGATAGTGTCCCAAAAACATTATTACGAATCCCTTCAACAACATTATCCTCGACTAGGGGGACATGCTTGTATGCGGCAGCATGATACAGGGTCTCAATTTCATATGTATTAATGAGTTTTTCAAGACGGTTCTGTCTTTGGACTGAACCTAGAGCGGCAATGATCTGAGTTTGGCTCTTTAAGTTTTTCTTTGTAGAAAGTAGTTCTTGTTCAATTTTGTATAGGTTGTACTCATTGAGTTCGAATAGAACTAATGTTTTAGGTTGCTGCGCCAAGATTTGACGACATAACTCTGAACCAATGGAACCACCGGCACCGGTTACCATGACACACTTGTTATGAATATTCTTTGCCAGCAATTCACTGTCAGGTGTGATAGGCGCTCTACCCAATAGATCAGCTACGTCGAGATCTTTGATCTCTGTCGCAGTCGCTTTACCTGCAGCTATGTCCTCTACCGATGGGACAGACTGAATCGCAATAGGCCACTCAGATAATTTTTCTACCAGTCTTAATCGTTTACCTTTATTAATATTATTAATTGCTAGTAATAGCTTTACTGGCTGATAAAGAGATTGAAGATGCTCAAATTCGCTTGGGTGATGGACTTTTAGCCCAAATAAGATATTGCCCCTTTTGCTCGGGTCGTCATCTAATAATATAACCGGGTTATATTCATCACCGTGTATTAGAGCATATGCAAGTTCGCGACCTGTAGCCCCGGCCCCGTAGATAAATACATTGGGTTTTTTGCGTTTGATCATCTGATCATAGACAGAGCGGATCATTATCCTTGGCCCACCTAAGGTCAGAATCGCTAACCCAGCGTAAATAAATGGAACGCTTCTTGGGATAAAAGTATGAAAAAAGAATCCGCTCATAACTAAGGTTAGAGATGAGATAAATACAGCAAGGAAGATGTTACCGACGGCAGGAAACATCATGTAGCGTAGTACAGCGCGGTACATTCCAAGTTTGGCAAAGGTGAATACCGTAACTGAAATGGTCAGGAGTAAAGTTACCCACTCGTCTAATCCTAGCTCAAAAGTGTACGTGCCTAACCTTAAAGCAATAGCTAAATAGATTGACATTGCTATCGCGAATATGTCGTAGCCAATACTGATCAAACGCTTATTTTTTCGTTTAGTATTGAGGATAAGGCGTATCGGCTTAATCATTATATTCCTTGGTAACTGTTCTCAATCAGGCTTACAAGCTGTAGCTGAGTAATTTAATATCTGCGATATTTTAATGCTCTTAAGTGCGGTAAGCTAGTCGTAATTGATGGTTCTGTGTTGCTCAGTAGTTTTGCTGTTGATGCTGCTTGTTTTTTATTCAATATGTAGAGCTTTTTTGTATTATGAAATTATTAGTCACTGGTAGTACGGGCTTTGTCGGCTCTCGCGTTGCGAATTTAGCACAAGAGTGTCAGTGGGAAGTTGTGCCTGTAGTGCGAAAAGCGGCACAAATACAGCCTAATAGCTTGTTTGTTAATAGCCAGTTTGTTAATAACTTGGCCGTTAATAGCTTTGCTGTTTCTTCTATTGATTCGAGTACCGATTGGTCTGGTGCATTCGAAGGTGTGGATTGTGTTGTTCATTGTGCTGCTCGAGTGCATCAAATGAATGAGAGTGAGCAAGGTGCTTTAACTGCCTATCGAGATATCAACACCCTTGGCACTTTGAACCTAGCGAAGCAAGCCGCTGAAGCGGGCGTTAAAAGGTTTGTATTTGTCAGCTCTATTAAAGTTAACGGTGAATTCAGTGAGCCAAATTTACCCTTTGAACCGAATTTAAAGAATACTCCGCAAGACCCTTATGGTTTGAGCAAGTATGAAGCTGAAGTTGAGTTGGCTAAGCTTTCAAAAGAGACAGGGCTAGAAGTGGTTATCATTAGGCCTCCATTAGTTTATGGGCCTGGCGTCAAAGCAAATTTCTTATCTATGATGCGTTTGATTGATAAAGGCATTCCGTTACCGTTTGGTGCTATAAAGAACCAGAGAAGCTTGGTTTATTTGGATAATTTGTCCGATTTGATACTAACTTGTTGCGAGCACCCTTCAGCTCCGGGCTATACCTTCTTAGCTTCTGATGATCAGGATGTATCGACAACTCAATTGATGCAAACCATCGCTCATGCTATGGGGAAATCACCGCGATTAATTCCAATCCCAATGTCTTGGATACAAGCTGGATCGTCAGTTTTAAATAGACAGCACATAGCGCAAAGAATATGCGGCAACCTCCAAGTGGATATAGGTTTGACGAAAGAGATATTGGGATGGAACCCCCCTGTAAGTTTTGAACAAGGGATCAAAAGAACCGTAGAAGCTTACTTGAAGTCGCATTGATGCGTTTTAGGTAGTTTATGGCTTTCTTGTCCATAAATTTTTCAGGTATCCTTTATTGATTAGTGGTGCTTATAGTGCCCCACGTTTTCAATCCGAATTTGATAGGACACATATTTTGATTCGTTTGTTCGATTTTATTTTTGCTTTCTTTGGTTTGCTGTTCCTTTGGCCAGCATTTCTCATTATTTGTATCCTTGGTTACTTTGACACGGGGTCGCCTGTCTTTTTTCAAACCCGAGTAGGGCGCAACAAAAAACCATTTACCTTGGTCAAATTCAGAACCATGCCTGTCGAAACCAAATCTGTTGCGACCCATTTAGTTGGAGCGAGTTCAGTGACTAAGCTCGGTGGATTCCTGCGTAAAACCAAGCTTGATGAACTGCCTCAGTTATACAACGTACTTAAAGGTGAAATGAGTTTAGTTGGTCCAAGACCATGTCTGTTTAACCAACAGGAACTCATCGATGAGAGAGAATCAAGAGGTGTCCTTGCTGTTAGGCCTGGTGTTACTGGTTTGGCGCAGATTAACGACATTGATATGTCTACGCCTAAGAAACTAGCCGAGTGGGATCAACGCATGATTAACACGTTAGATACTAAACTATACTTCCAATACATAATTCAAACCGTACTAGGTAAAGGTTCGGGCGACAGGGTTTAGTTAGATATGGTTTACGCTCTCTTATGATCATAGGTACTGGCTTCTGCGTTATACAAACATAGCTTTGTTGACCTCCACAGTCTCTAAGGCCATTTTTATGTGACGCTATTTCCTAAATATTGCTTTATAAGGTATTGCTTATGATTTATCCATTTACTTGATTGTGGTTATTATCTATCATGATCAATCAGTTGTTTAAGCTGAGCAACTGTTTGAGGGTGTGAAAATCATCTTCTACATATAAACGTTTATATTAATGGAAATCATTATGAAAAAGATGGCTCTAGCAGCTGCATTAGCAGTTAGCTTCTCAGGTGCTGCATTTGCAGCTGAAGAAACAGCTGCGGCGGGTACTGGTTCAGGTACTGGTACAGCAGCAGGCGCTGGTGCATCTGCAGCTGCAACTGGTACGGCTACAACAGTAGCAGTAGCGACAGCAGCAGTAGCGGCAGCAGCAGCAGTAGCGGTTGCTTCTAACGAAAGCGGTGCAACAACGACAACAACGACTCGATAATTTTTGAGTAGGCGTTTAAAACCATTTTATGTGAAAGCATAAAGTGGTTTTTTTATATCTAATTGATTAATTTTCCATATTGGACATCAGCAACCAGATTGCTAGGAAGCAGAACTCGTCATGCTTAAACCTCTAATCATATCTCTTGGTCTTTTTCTTGCTGGTTGTTCTCAGCAGTTTCAAGACGTTAACTCTACTTTTGATGAAGCCTTTTTTGGAAGCTCCGATGTTGAGCTATCCAAGGAATACATTCAAACGTTACCTTATTCCAGCATTTATGCAGAAGTGAATGACCAAGGTAAGATCTTCATGGTCTTAGCGTACGTCGGTGAAAACCCGCAAACGGGCGCAGAGCAGTTAAAGTGGATGTCTTCTGACAAAGCGATGATCGTCACTGAAAATGGACGTGTCGTACAAACGCTATTGCTTCCTTACGAAAACCTCTCTGGTTTGGCATTCCAGCCGTTGAATGCATTCTCTTCTGCAAACAGCTCGTCGCCAGACTCTGCTTATGCGTTTGATGTGTCAGCTAACCCCGGTGCCCAAAAGTGGCAAGCGGTTTACGACTGGCAACCCAACTATCGATTTGGCTACAAAGCGAACATCACCCGAACGTATGTGGGAAATGACACGGTTGAAACTCCGTTAGCGTCTATCGATACCAAGAAATTCCAAGAAAAAATTCAATTCCCAATATTAGAACAAGACATCACCAACGAATATTGGGTCGACAGCGAAGGCAAAGTGGTAAAAACCATACAGTATTTAGGCCCTGATATGACAAGGCTTGAGTTAACCGTCCTTAAGCATTATCAAAGCAATTAACGAACAGGGTAATGAACTAAAATGATGAATTATATTAGTCATACATCAAAAATGACGGGGCGTCGGTTGCCATTGGTGAGAACTATGTTAACGATGAGAGCTCTGTTAATGATCAGCGCTTTATTTGCTTTGAGCTCCGCTTCTTCGGCTTCTGATCTTGTTACGCCTGAACGCTCTTCGTCGATTAAAACAACAATCGAGCTTCCTCTTCAAGGTGTGACGCTTGAGTATAAAGCTAATGTTCGACTACTTCAGGTATTAGACGACGCGAATGCTAGCTCTAACGTGAACGATAACAGCGGTATTGGTTACTTCCCCCTTTCGGCTCAACTGTTTGATATAACCAATACTGAAGCGACTGCAGTTACTGGATTTAAAGAAGCTAACCAAGCTATCGAAGCCAAAAAGCGCAATGTATTTAACCAACTTGACGCTTTCTCGGTAGAAGAACCAGAAGCAAAATTAGTAAAGCAACAATTAGCTTCTTTCCAATATCTCAATCGAGTTTTTATTGAGTTAGACCGTAATGCCGTTATCTCTCAATCAGATAAGAACCCACTGCTTGTTTCAAGTTCTCATACTAACAAGCCGTCAGACAGTCAAACTCAAGCCTTTTCTCTGTACTTACCACAACGACCAACATCTATTCAGTTGATGGGTGCAATGAAAGAGTCGGTAACAATGAATCTGATTGAGCATGGAACGTTGAATGATTATCTCGATGCATTGCCGAATGGCTTTATTGGTGAATCTGCAGATAAAAGCGTGGCTTATGTTGTCCAGCCAGATGGCGAGGTACAAACCATTCAATACGCATACTGGAACGAACAGCCGGTTTACTTAGCACCAGGTGCCATCGTATTTATGGCGTTCTACTCTTTGCCATCGGAATACTCAACGTTGAACCAAGATATTGTCGATTTGCTACGTCATAAGGTTGGCCTGTAATGCTGAAACAGAAATCATTCCCTCTATCGGCAGTGTGTGCATCGGTTACCTGTGCTTTATTAATGACCAATAGCATGTCGACTAGAGCAGAAACAATCATTGATTCCTCTTCAATTCGAGCAGAAAAATCCCCATTCGACGACACAGAATACAGAACGTCGCAAATGAACTTTGGTGGTGTTGGCTTAATGCAAATGCCAACAGGCCGAATGGCACCAGAAGGTGAGTTCAACTTTAGCGCCTCGTTTAATAACGAATACTACTTTTATAACGTCAGCCTGCAGGTGATGCCTTGGCTTGAAACCACCATTCGTTATACACAAGTACAAGATCTCTTTTATAGCGGTGGTGGCAATCAAGATTGCTCTCAAAACTCATTCAGTGGCTGTACTAAATACACAGATAAAGGCATCGACTTTAAACTGCGTTTAATCGAAGAAGGGTACTACTTACCAGAAGTGTCAGTAGGCGTGCGTGACTTCGGTGGTACTGGCTTGTTTGATGGCGAATTTGTCGCGGCAACCAAGCGTTTTGGCCCCGTTGATTTCACTTTGGGCATGGCTTGGGGATACATGGGCACCAGTGGCAATTTCACTAACCCACTGTGCAAAGCCAGTGACAAGTATTGTGAACGCCCGTCTGATTTTAAAGGCAATGGCGGCAGTGTTGACTTTGAACGCTGGTTTAAAGGCGATGCTGCAATTTATGGCGGCTTTGAATACCAAACCCCTTATAAGCCGTTAACCTTAAAGCTTGAATACGATGGCAACGATTACTCTCAAGACTTCCCTGTAGTACGTGGTGGTGTCGACATGACACAACACACGCCATGGAACGTGGGCGCGGTCTACCGTTTTACGGATTGGGGCTCAGCGAAAGTGAGCTATGAGCGAGGCGATACTTTAACCCTTGGTTTCGACCTATCTACCAATTTCAATGAAATGTATTCCGTGTGGCGAGATACCGAAACAGCAGAATTGCGCCCAAGTGGTGTAGATACGGTTGACGATATTGATATGGCGGCCCTTGCAGAAGAACTTGAAACGGTCGCGGGCTATGAACAAGCGCAAATCTTGGTCGACGATAACAGCATTGTGGTCAAGGGTACTCAGGTTAAATACCGAGACAGAGATATCGCCCTTGAGCGTGGTGCGACCGTGATTGCCAACGCGGTGCCGAGTTACATCGATACTTATAAAATCATCGAAAATGATAAATCGATGGAACTCACTGAGACAACGGTAGATGCACAAGCGTTCAAAGCGGCGGCTAATAACAGTTATCTCAATGCTCAAACCAGTGATGCAACCGATACTCACGAGTTAGAGCGTAAGAAATCCGTTATTTATCATGATGGGCGTGAGCGATTCGATGTGTCGATTTCACCAAACCTAGCTCAATCGTTCGGTTCGGCTGAAAACTTCTATTTATACAGTTTGGGTTTATACACCAACGCTTCGTTCTGGGCGTTAAACAATGTTGAACTGTCGGGCTCTTTGTACGTTAACTTAGTCGATAACTACGACAAGTTTAACTATACCGTCCCATCAGACGGCACTGACCAAACGCCAAGGGTAAGAACCTTGTTCCGCTCTTATGTTGATGATCCGGTTCGTTTAGACCGTTTACAACTGACGTGGTTTGAAGACTATGGCAGCGGTATCTACACCCAAGCTTACGGCGGTTACCTAGAGAGCATGTTCGCGGGTGTGGGTGGCGAAATCCTGTATCGTCCATTCAACCAAAACTGGGCGATTGGCGCAGACATGACAGCAATAAGCCAACGCGATCCAGAAAGCTGGTTCGGCACGTTTGATGAAGAGATCCAAGTTAACCCAGACGACAGCAGCCGAACGTACAAAGTGATCGACAAAGGCACGACGGGCTTTATTACTGGTTACTACACCCCACAATGGGATTTCTTGAGCGATACCTTGCTTAAAGTGGGTGTGGGTAAATTTCTTGCGGGTGATGTCGGGACTCGTGTCGACTTCTCTAAGCAGTTCAAGAGCGGCGTGATTGCTGGTGCGTTTGTCAGCTTAACCGACATGACAACTGAAGAGTACGGTGAAGGCAGCTATACCAAAGGCTTCTATGTATCAATTCCGTTTGATCTTGTTACCGTGAAACCAAGCTCAAGCCGCGCAGGCTTTACCTGGTTACCGATCACGCGTGACGGCGGACAAGTGTTGAATAAGCAATACAACTTGTTCGATCAAACCGATGCTCGCTCACCTTGGTTCCAAAGACCGAGTAGCGTTAAGTAGATCGAAAGCAGATACGGGTGACGAGTAAGCGGGATGCGAAGAGCGGGGAAAGAGCAGTCTCGAATAATCGAATAACGAATAGCTTAAGATATCGTGATATTCATTGGGTCTAGCTTTTGGTTCTCCCCCTTGAACGCCGTTCGTTTTTGATCGGTGATGTTCATCAAAGGGGGAGTTAGAGGGGGATATTAATCTATGTGTTACCAACCCCTCCCAGCCTCCCCTTATGTTGGTATTTTCTGCCAAGCAACAGTTGTGATAAAGGGGAGGAGCTAAAAGCATCCCGACACGGCTTTAGGCTCTTCGTTTACTCGTATCTCGCTACTCTCATCTGCTCTTTAGCTCTTCGCCACTCGTTCACTCGCATCCCGTATCTGCTCTTTAACCATTCAACTAGGTTGATAATAAACACAAATTGTGGATAATGCATACGCAATAAAATAACCGGGTGAAAGTCCGATCTTTGGCTCGGTTTATGACAAAAAACCTCTATCTCAATTCCAGATAGATAGAGGCAGATTAACTACGCAGTGTGATGTCGCGGAATATCAAAGGGCGGTAGCGTTCCTATCTTTGATATTAAGTGGGAGCGATATCACAGTAATAGCCCTCCTTAACTCTATTAAATACTGCGTAGCTGATAAAATTGTTTGTTCTAACTTCTTTGGGTGTCCTTTGGGATATCACGACACATTCCGTTTCTATGACTTGGTTAACATGAAGATTAATAAAAATCGTCTCCTTTTAGCGCTCCTTCCTGCATTGCTTGCAGGGTGTACTACTCCAGGAACTCACCTTTCTACTGGCAACAAGAATGTGATTCAGCCTTCAGAGGAACAGCAAGAATCTGATATCTCTGATGTGGTTAACCTTTACCCACTGACAGCTCAATCAGTATCGACTTACCAAACGGGTACATTGTCGGTGTCACAAGCCAACCCTGAACTCGACGTAGACATCGCAAAGTATGAATACAAAGTCGGTGTGGGCGATATCTTAAATATTACGATCTGGGATCACCCTGAACTGACCATTCCTGCGGGCTCTTACCGTAGTAGTACTGAAGCGGGTAACTGGGTTCATGCTGACGGCACTATTTTCTACCCATACATTGGTACAGTAGAAGTTGCAGGAAAAACGGTTCGTGAAATTCGTTCTGATATAGCGGAACGTTTGGCGAAATACATCGAAAGCCCTCAAGTTGATGTAAACGTAGCGGCTTTCCGATCTAAGAAAACCTACATTACCGGTGAAGTATCTAAACCTGGCCAGCAGCCAATCACTAATATCCCTTTAACGTTACTGGATGCCGTGAACCGTTCTGGCGGTTTGTCTGAAGATGCTGATTGGCGAAATGTTTCATTAACCCGCAATGGCGTGGAAGAAAACCTTTCGCTTTATGGCTTAATGCAACGTGGTGACCTAACTCAAAACCGCTTATTGCAAGCTGGTGACATTGTTCACGTACCGCGTAATGATAAGCAGAAAGTGTTCGTGATGGGTGAAGTGAAAGAGCCCAAGTTATTAAAGATTGATCGCGTAGGAATGAGCTTGACGGAAGCGCTCAGTAATGTCGGTGGAATAAATGAACTGACAGCGGATGCAACCGGCGTATTTGTGATTCGAACTTCTGATGATAAATCCGAACGTATGGCAGATATCTACCAACTCAATATTGAAGATGCGTCAGCATTGGTGATTGGCACCGAGTTTGATTTAAAACCTTATGACATTGTTTATGTTACCGCCGCGCCAATCAGCCGTTGGAACCGTGTAGTGGGGCAGTTGCTTCCAACCATTAGCGGATTTAATAATTTAACCGAAGGTGCGCTACGTGTTCGTAATTGGCCTTAGGCTAAGATAGAACAGTAATCAGGTCGCACTTCACGTGTGGCCTGATTTTTTAGATCTAGAAGTAAATCTTGTTTGTAAGCACGTACAGTCTAAAAATGCATTCGGTTTACGAAAAACTAACGCTATAAGTGAATTATGTTTAATAAAATTTTGGTCGTATGCGTGGGCAACATTTGTCGTTCCCCGACTGGAGAGCGAGTTTTACAAAACTTGCTGCCCAACAAAGAAGTGGCCTCTGCCGGTATCGCTGCTGAGAAAAGCCGTTTAATTGGCAAGCCTGCAGACGACACTGCCATTTTAATCGCCGCTGAAAATGGGGTTGATGTTGAAAACCATCAGTCTCAGCAAGTTACGCCACAGCTTTGTGCTCAGTATGACTTGATTTTGGTGATGGAGAAGGGCCATTTAGAAGCGCTTACTCAAATATCGCCAGAGGCACGTGGTAAAACTATGCTGTTTGGTCAGTGGATTGGCCAAAAAGACATTCCTGACCCTTATCGTCAAAGTCGTGAGGCGTTTGAACACGCTTATAAGCTGATTGACGAAGCGGCGCAAGCTTGGGCAAAAAAACTGTAGGTTTAAATGCAATAGATTTTAGATGCAGTAGGTTTTAAATAGACAGCTTTTTAAATGTCATGCTCTAAATGTAGGCATGGCAAAGCCACCAACGGAATAATATAAAAGAGAAGTACGCGGAGCGTATATAGTCTCTTAAATAGCAATACTTTAGGAAGTAGCAAACAAATGACAACACAACCCTCTCAGCAATCGCATACAGATAACTCTGATGAGATAGATTTAGGAAAACTGCTTGGCATCTTATTAGATGCTAAATGGCTAATCATGCTCACCACATTCGTTTTTGCTGTGTTTGGTATTGCGTTTGCTTTGCTTTCGACGCCGATATACAAAGCGGATGCCCTGATCCAAATTGAAGAGAAAAGCTCTGGTGGCATCTCTTCTATGGTTGGTGATATGGGTGAATTGTTCTCTCAAGAATCTTCAGCTACAACCGAAGTCGAGATCATCAAATCGCGTATGATCTTGGGTGAAACGGTTGATAAGTTTAACTTAACGACTGTGACCTCACCTAACTATGCGCCAATCGTCGGCAAAGGCTTTGCACGCTTAACTGGCGACATCAACCACATTGCGGTTAGCCGTTTCAACATGCCAAGCTATGCGAGCGACTACGGGCACACGATCCAGATCCTAGATGCCGAGCAGGGCACTTACCAATTAGTTCGCGACGATGAGCGCGTTATCCTAAAAGGCAAAGTGGGTGAGCTAGCAACAGCAGACGACTACAGCTTGTTTGTGGCAGGTTTTGAATCACATAACGATTTTGAATTCTCTATTAGTCAACGTAGCCGACTAGAAGCGATCGAATGGTTGAAAGCTTCTTTGTCTTTGTCTGAGCAAGGTAAGCAAACCGGTATTTTGAAGCTAAGCTTTGAAGGTGAAAACAAGCAACAGATCTCTGAAATCCTTAATCATATTAGCCAGATCTACTTCTTACAAAACGTGAAGCGTAATTCAGCAGAAGCAGAGAAGAGCCTACAGTTCTTAGAAAGCCACCTTCCGGGCATTAAATCTGAGCTAACTGGTTATGAAGACGTACTAAATAATTACCGCCAAAAGAACGAATCGATCGATTTGGGTTTAGAAGCACAATCAACCTTGAAAGTAATGGTAGAGCTTGAAGCGCAATTGAATGAACTAACATTCAAAGAGAGTGAAATCAGCCAACGCTTTACTAAAGATCACCCAGCATACAAAGCCCTGCTTGATAAACGTAAGACACTACTAGGCGAGAAAGACCGTCTAAACAAGCAAGTACAAAAGTTGCCAAAAACACAACGTGAAGTACTGCGTATGACACGTGATGTTGAAGTAAACCAACAAATCTACATCCAGCTATTAAACAAGGTTCAAGAGCTGAGCATTATCAAGGCCGGTACGGTCGGTAACGTTCGTATCTTAGATGACGCTCAAGCTTATGCTCGCGCCGTTAAACCTAAGAAGCCGCTGATTGTTGTGTTAGCAACGCTATTGGGTGGCATGCTAAGTGTCGCGTTTGTGTTAGTAAAAGCAGCGTTCCACCGTGGTGTTGAAAGCCCAGACCAAATTGAACAAATCGGCCTTCCGGTTTACGCAGCGGTACCAAAATCAGATTTACAGATTGAGCTAACCAACCGATTTAAATCGAAGAAACAGCAAACCAAGGGTACCCAAGCACTACTTGCCGAATCGAACCCTGCCGATCTTTCGGTTGAAGCACTGCGTGGCCTTCGTACCAGCTTACACTTTGCAATGCTCGAAGCGAAAAACAACATCTTGATGATTTCTGGCCCTGCGCCGGGCATTGGTAAATCATTCATCTCGACTAACTTTGCCGCAGTAGCCGCAAAAACAGGCCAAAAGGTATTGTTGATTGATGCCGATATGCGTAAAGGTTACCTACAACAAAGCTTTGGTGTGAACTGGGACAATGGTCTTTCTGATGTGCTGAGCGGCAAGCAAGAGTTCGCTCAATCAGTGAAAACCACACCGGTAGAGAACCTAGATATTATTACTCGTGGCCAAGTGCCACCGAACCCATCAGAGCTGCTGATGCACCCACGCTTTGCAGAACTAATGGAATGGGCATCGAAAGAGTATGATTTGGTGATTGTTGATACCCCGCCCGTACTTGCGGTAACCGACCCAAGCATTGTCGGCGCCTTCGCTGGCACCACATTAATGGTGGCGCGTTACGGTCAAAACACCATTAAAGAGATAGAAGTGGCTCGCAACCGCTTCGAACAATCGGGCATCGAAGTGAAAGGTGTTATCTTCAATGCCATCGAGAAGAAAGCATCAAGCTCGTACGGCTACGGTTATTACAACTACGCTTATTCGAGCGACAAGAAATAAAGTTAAAGAGCAGTAACGAGATGCGAGTAACCGGGTAAACGAAGAGCTAAAGACAGTAACGGGATGCGAGTGGCGAGATACGAAAAGCGCCACTCGAATCCGTTCTTCATCTCTTGTTACTCGTTTACCCGCTCCGCTGCTCGAATCTGCTCTTAATCTCCTCGCATCCCGTCTACCCGCCACTCGAATCCGCTCTTAATCTCCTCGCATCTCGATACCCGTCACTCGCATCTGCTTTTTAAGCTCTTCGCATCCCGTTTACCCGTCACTCGAATCTGCTCTTCTACTTCTTCACCACGCCTCCCGTTAAATACAATCCAATCGCCGCTAGCACCGGATAACCAAACGCTTCATTGGTCATTTCCCCTAATGGTTTCCAATCGTAGCCGTGCATGCAGCCTAAAATAACCATCACATGCAGTGCCACATAAGGAATGGTGAACAACAACACAATGTAGCGCTGTACCAACTTAAAAGGTTCATACGCTTTAAGCAGTGCCAGCTTGTGCTTCGCTTTTTCTTCATCAGTAAAAAACATCGCATCTCCTGTGTTGGTGAGTGCATCTAACCCCTTGCTAATCGAAGACTGGCTCCCGAATATTCTTCCGAACAATGTCATACTGCTCCTTGGTTTATTGATTGGCTTTGACCGCATGTATAACCTTTGACTGTATAACCTTATGGTTCGACAACCTTAGCGAGCCCTCTGCTCCGCCATTTATCCGTTGAATTAGATTCCCTATCACGTTCGTCCCTCACTGTAGGGAATGACGACTACTTTTATTAAGTGAATAATCTCACGACTCCGTCATTCCGCCATTCTGTTGCTTTAGAGGCGAGGAACGAAGTATCTGGAATCCGCTATTAGTCTCTTCGCATCTCGCTTACTCGAATCCCGCAACTGCTCTTCAAATTATTCGAAGACTTAGCTTTTGGTCCTCCCCCTTGAACACCGGACTATTGTGAGTGATGGTGTTAATAGAAGGGGGAGTTAGAGGGGGTTGCTAGCGATGCCTAACCAACCCCTCCCAGCCTCCCCTTGTATAGGATATTTTTTGCCAAGTAACAGTCGTGATAAAGGGGAGGAGCTAAAAGCACCACTCTCACTTTATTTTCCTCACTTTTCGAATCCCGCATCTGCTCTTAAGCTTTTATCTTCAAAACAGGACACGCCTTATTCACGCCCCAATCTTTATGCCCCTTAACATTCTCATCTGAAATCAAGAACTGCTCTTGCAGTGCAGCCATCAAACCAAACAGTGCCTTGCGCTGCGCAAGTGTGAAGTTATCTTCTGGTTGCAGCTCGGCATTACAACCGCCAACCAAACAAACCCCAATATTGCCCTTGTTGTGTCCTTTCACATGCGCGCCAGTTTGCGACAGCGGCCTGCCCAATTGGACATCCCCATTGCGACGAATAACAAAGTGATACCCCACATCGCGCCAGCCTCTCTTTTTATGCCATTGGCGAATCTCGGCTACGCCTACATCTTGCTGTGGCGGCGTGGCGCTGCAATGCACAGTAATAAAGGAATATGGCGGGCAATGAGGTAAGCGGAGTAAAACCGAAACCAGGCTGAATGAATAGGATGCTGAAGGTAAACAAGGCTCTAACGAAGGGATAAGCTCCATCTTGCTAGCCTGCTCTTCCGAATCAATTCGTTCTTTGGTGTCAGCCCGCTCTTGTAAAACAGACGCTTCTAACGGCTGATTTGGAACTCGATCAGTTGCTGGTGGAGTGTTTGACAAAATAAATCCTCGTGTTGTTGTAAATAGACGATTAAAGACGTTGATAGCGATTCTTTTAAATCAGGGTGCAATGCGATGTGTTGTCGCAGACTGGTGGCTACGGTTTTTTCATAGCCGGGGTGGTGGCTGACATAACGTAAATACATCACGTAATAACCCAGAGGCTGCTTACGCCGCGATCGGCTGATCATCCAACAAATATCGTCATAGCTGGGGGTGTCACCGCATTCATCCTCATTAAAATAACAACCTTCTAAATGGCTTTCTTTATAACAGTTAACTTCATAGCTCAGTACTTGGCCAAACCCATCACTATCACTAAAAAATAACGGCTGACGTGATTGAGTGAGGGAGTTAGCACGGCACTCGATGCTCGCCATTCCGGGTTGATACGCTGAAATAAAAAGAGAAACTATCGCCTTCATTAAGCACCTTATTGCTGCATGGGGAGGGCAATGTACTTCAACA
Source organism: Vibrio sp. 10N.286.48.F5 (assembly GCF_041469785.1). Taxonomy (NCBI): domain Bacteria; kingdom Pseudomonadati; phylum Pseudomonadota; class Gammaproteobacteria; order Vibrionales; family Vibrionaceae; genus Vibrio; species Vibrio sp. 10N.286.48.F5. The sequence continues at coordinate 166,675 of NZ_JBFRLG010000013.1, forward strand.
TTCTTGATTGGGGTTGGCGGGAATAACACGAAAACAGAGGAATACAGAAAAATGAGAGGTGCTTCGAAAAGCCATTGCTTAATAAGGTTGATGTTGCATATCTATCCGAGGCGATTAACCAAACATCTTTTCTTACAACTTATCTCATGGGCCTTTCGCCCCTAAAGCGCCAAAAAGTGTTGTTAATGCTCTGTATATCAATGGATTTCTATACGAATGACTAATTAACAAGGAGCGTTAACCATGTGTGTTTCTCTAATTCTTTCTTTCATCCCATTAAAAACTGGCTCGCCAATAAGCAAGTTAGTGCTATTGAAATTAGCCGATAACGCAGACGCGCGCGGCGTGTGTTTTCCTTCCCTCAATTACTTGGCGCAATATTGCGAAGTGTCGGTAAGAACCGTTAAACGACACGTTAACGAGCTCGAAAAACAAGGTTTTGTGAAGCGGATAAAGCGCTTTGATGATTCAGGGCGCCAGCGCAGCAACATATATCAGCTGCGCCTTCCCAGCGACAGCCACATTCAGCAGATCGATCTAGACCAAGCGAATCAAGAGAACACGAATGTAGAACAAACAGGTTTACCGTCAGCTTCGTCGGAATATCCACAGAAGACAGAACATGCGAAGAAAACCGACCATTCAGACACTCCCCTGGGTGACTCAAGACCCAACACGGAGAGTGATCATCTGGCACACATAATCTTTCATAAAGAACATAAAACAGAGTTGAGCTTGAAAAACGGCCTCTTGGATGACACCGATGTTCTTGATCCCCAAAGCGGTTCTGAACAACATGAGGTATCGACACCTCAAGCCACCACTACTCCAATAAGCCAACAGAATGAAGTCGTGATTCACCTGCTCACCAAAGAGGGCAGCGCGCCGATTTATCATGAGTTCTACAAAATCTTAGAGCGAACCTACCCAAAGTTAGATGTGCTGCAAGAACTGCATGCCATGCAAGCCTGGCTGTACATCAACCCCGATAAGCGCAAACCCTTTGAGCACATTGGTCACTTTGTGAATGGCTGGCTAAGAAGAAGCGCCCAAGCCAAAGCGAAGCGAGACTCATCGCCAGTCTTTAAGCAGGCTAGAGCGGCTAAGCAAACAAAAGCGGCTAAACCAGCAAGGGCTTCTGCTTCTACATCGACCAAGGAAGCTAAAACCCAACCGGCAGCCAAGCCCATGGTTCACAAACAACCCACGCCCGTCTCTCAGGCCCTAGCGGACTACCAAGCCAAAAGCACCACCAATCCGTTCGAAGCACGTATCAAGGCCCTAGTTCAATCCAAATCGCCCTGCACGGATTCTAAAAAGTGACCATTCGATTTTTCACAGACTAAGCGCTTGCTCACACAGCTAAAAGCTATTGAAAACCAATGATTTAGGAAGCGAAAAGCTTAGGAAAACCAAAGGCTAGGGCAGACCAAGCGCGAATACAGACAAAAAACGTCAAGAAACAAAAGTAGAATTAGGGAGAGGGCAAATGGACGATATCAGCCTAAAAAAACTGACAACGGAAGAAAAAGTCACCATTTTAGAAAAAGAGATAGCGCGAGTAGAAGGACGCATTGGCGAGTTCTTGAAACTGCTGGTTAACCACTACCCACAAGGGCTAACACGCACCGAGATTAAAGCGTTATTGGCGGTAAACAACAACCCAAGCTTCGTGTCGCTATACCGCAACGGCAATATTTTCATTGATATAGAAAAGCGCTACTGCGACGCAGCACAAGAAAACCGCTACTTCATAGGAACCCAGTTCCTGCAAGACGTACAATGCTCTCGCTGGTTGAATGCGTGGTGAGTTGTTTGTCATGCCAGAGTCAATTTCAAACTGGTTAATATGCACTTACTTTGCTAGAATGCCCCGCATATTTAAAACCGTATGAAAACCGCATAAAGCGAACGAATTGTGACTATTGCCTTTAGGAGCCAAACCTAAGGGCGGTAGCGTACCCAAATGGGTTGCAAGGTAAAAGTGCTACCTAGGATTTATAAGACTGATACCTTTTCCATATCTTGGATAAGTTTTACCCATATTTCAGTTACTACTGACGTTTAGGTTTGGAAGATATTTGTGAAAATAACTTGGAATGGCGTAGGAAACATGGCAAAAAATTTGCAAAATAATAAAAATCAAGTATTACATAATCTTCAGTGAAGCTAATGACAAAGGTTTACTATAAAATAAATGAAAAATTTAAAAGAAAACTAATTAACGGGTAGGCGTTAGTCTAAGTGATATGTATTTTTTAAATAAAATAGTTAAAACTTGGTCGTAAGATATAAAGTATTTTAATTTAAACCGACTTTATAATTAGTCTGTTTAGAAGTAAACCTTCTCCGTAATAATAAAGTATACAACTCTGTAGAACAAGGTTCTTTTAGCCTTGTTATTTATAGCCTCTTTAATATTTATAAGCACAATTAAATTTAGTGAGTATTTAAAATATGTATGAAAAGAAATTTTTGATAGAAAAAAGTCAATTGACTGGGACAGTAAAAGTTAGTGGTGCAAAAAATAGTGTTTTACGTTTACTTGCCGCATCTATTCTATTTGATGAAAATGTTGAGTTGACCAATTATCCAAGCAGTTTGTTAGATGTTCAGATTCATGAGGATATGCTACGGTATTTGGGGAAAAATGTTGAGGTTAATGATGATAGTGTCGTTATTTCTCAGGTTGATAGTATTAGCACTAACCTTGAATGGCATGAGCGCTCAATTCGTAATACTCTTTTGATTCTAGGGGCTTCAGTTGCAAAGTATGGGTACGGACGTGTGCCATTACCTGGTGGTTGCAAATTAGGGGAGCGTAAATATGATATTCATGTTCATGTACTTGAATCTCTTGGTGCTAGAATAACTGAAGATGGTGAATACTTAATCGCAGAATCAAAAGAACGACTGACAGGTTGTGATATACATCTTCGAATGCGCTCCACTGGAGCTACAGAAAATGCGATTCTTGCTGGTTGTTTAGCTAGCGGAACTACAAGAATATATAATCCACATATTCGTCCTGAGATTATTGACTTAATAAGTTTTTTAAATAAATCAGGAGCAAATATCAAAGCATATGGTCAAGAAAGAATAGAAATATGTGGTGTTCAGTCATTATCTTCTGTTCGACATAGTGTTATGCCAGATAATATGGAAGCATTAACTTGGGCTATATTGGCTACAATGACTAAAAGTGAAATAAAAATTGAGAATTTCCCTTTCGAAGATCTTGAGATTCCTTTAATCCATCTAAGAGAGAGTGGGGTAAACCTATATCGATGTGGCAGTAATGCTATTATTGCCAAAGGACATTGTTACCCTGTCGAGATTAGTACAGGTCCGTATCCAGGAATAAACTCTGATATGCAACCATTATTCGCTGCATTTGCTTCATCGTGTAACGGGAAAAGTCATATTATTGACCTTAGATTTCCAGGAAGATATGCATACTCCTCTGATATGAATAAAATGGGCGTAAACTGTAAGGTAAGTGGTGATTCTCTTGAAATTTTAGGGTCTAATAAGATTGTTGGAAGTGAAGTAAAAGCTTCTGATTTAAGAGCTGGAATAGCATTACTAATGTTAGGTCTCGTTGCTGAGGGTAAAACAATTATCAGTGACTCTTGGCAAATAAAGCGTGGTTACGATAATATTCTAGAGAAACTAATAAGTCTTGGAGCTTCAGTTTCAGAAATATAAAATAAAACCTACCTTTACTTAGAGGTAGGTTATTGGATGACTTTGATGAAGTGTATTAGAGATGTTGATTTACATGAATTTTCAAATTGGAAGGTTGGTGGAAAAGCAACGCATATATTCGAAGTGAATTCACTTGAAGAGTATAAATATGCTCGTGAATTTATATCAAATAGTAGAGTGAAACACCTACATATTGGGAATACGACAAATCTATTATTCGATAATGGATTGATAGATGTTGGAATGATTCGTTTAGGTTCCAATTATGATTACGTTAGTATATCTGACGACATTGCCGAGGTAGGAGCTGCTTCTTATTGCCCCAAGGTGGCAAGAATCTTACAAAGTTCTGGATTAAGCGGACTGGAGCATATTGTCGGTATACCCGCTACCATTGGTGGTTTGGTATATATGAATGGGGGGAGTAAACGACGCACGATATCTGAAAATATAATAAGTATCACTTCTATAACTTCGCAAGGAGAAACCATAGTACGAAGTGTTAAAGATGCTAATTTTTCTTACCGGAAAAGTATATATCAAAATTTAGAAAGTGAATTAATAATATCTATTAAGATTCATTTAAAACCTACAGAAATTGATAAAATTCGAAGAGAGTGTTTGACTATACTTAGAGATAGAAGGAACAAATTCCCAAGAAAAGAACCTAGCTGTGGTTCTGTATTTATTAGCGACCCAAAGAACTATGAACTAGCAGGTCCTCCAGGTGCTATAATTGAATCAACTGGTTTAAAAGGGGCTCGAATCGGGGGAGCTGAAATATCCAATACTCATGCAAATTTTATAATTAATATAGGAAACGCTCAAGCATTACATATTCTATATTTAGTTAAAGTTATAAATGAAAAAGTTAGAAAAAAATATGGATTTGAACTCGAATCTGAAGGATTGTTTGTGAATAAGGACGGAACCTTGGAGCCATTACACATGGCAGCAAAAAAAATTAGAGATAGATATGAGTAATAGTGTTGCAAAAAAAATAATATCAGTATTTAGCACTAATATTATATCTATACTTATGGCTGTAGTTTCTGTTCTTGTATTAGCTAGAGGTTTAGGCACCACTGATAGGGGAGTTTATGCCGCATTATTAGTGATACCAAATCTTTTAGTCTCAATAGTTGAAGGAGGCGTTAGGCAATCCGCCGTTTATTTTATTGGTTCTGAAAAGTACAGGATAAATGAAATAATATGCTCTTTAAAAGCCTATACTTACATGACTGGTATATTGGGATATGTATTTTGTTGTGTTGTTATGTACTTATCTTTAGGAGGCGATGTACCAATAGTTGGTGTTTTTTTTGCAAGTTTAATTGTTCCGTTGACAGTGGTTTACAATTCCTATAGGGGTATTTTTCTAGGGCTAGAAGTAATTGATAAATTTAATCATTCTACTTGGATAAATAAATTTATTTTTATGATTATCTTGCTATATTTACTTTTTATTGATGATATTTCTCCTAGTCTTGCTATTGCTTCATTAGTTATGGGTTTGGTCGTTTCCATAATATATTGTGAGTTAGTACTTAAGGGAAGAGCTAATTTTTCAAAAAAAGATGTGTCTTTCAATATTATTTTTTTAATGTTAAAAAAAGGTCTTCTTTTTGCTTTAGCCCTATTTTTAATCCAAGCAAATTATAAGATTGATATATTATTTATGTCAAAACTAAGTAGTTTGGCTGAACTGGGTGTTTACTCTGTAACAGTACAAGTTGCTGAGATAGTTTGGCAACTTCCAGCTGCTGCGCTTGTTGTTATTATGTCTAGAAGTGCAAACGAAAAAAATAGTAATGAGTTAGTAAAAACAGTCTCAACGACGACAAGAATTGTTTTTTGGATTACGTTAGTTATTGTATTGTGTAGTATTGTTTTTTTTGAACTTTTTAATGATTTAATATTTGGTGAAGACTATCAAGGCTTAGTTAAGGTGTTAGTGTTACTTTCTCCTGGATTAGCTCTAGCATCATTTTTTAAAACGCTTAACGCATATTTTGCAGGTAAAGGTAATCCAATACCATCGATTATAGCCATGTTATTCGCTGTCGTGGTTAATGTTCTTTTAAACTTAATTTTAATTCCTGAATATGGAGCTAATGGAGCTGCGATAGCATCTTCAATTAGCTATTTTATTATGTCATTACTGCTGGTTATCATCTATTTAAGTAAAACGGGTGAAAGATTTAGTAGTTTAATATTAATTAAACGGTCT
>NZ_JBFRLG010000014.1:0-157913 GCF_041469785.1 Vibrio sp. 10N.286.48.F5
ATTCTTAATAATTATTATAAATTCAATAGAAATACTGCTCTGAATTTTCAACTATTCATCTCACTTTTATATTTAAATATGTAATAGAAGAAATACTATTTGTTTTATTCCTAGGCTCTGTTTATTATTAGGAAGATTATTTAGTTTACCTTGATGGAAAATATCATGTCTGAATTAACAAAAACTCTATTAAATATCCGCAGCCTTCGTGCGTTCTCACGTGAATTAACTCTTGAGCAACTTGAAGAAGCGCTAGACAAGCTGACTATTGTTGTACAAGAGCGTCAAGAGTCTGAAGCTGAAGAGCGTGCTGCTAAAGCAGAGCAAGAAGCTAAGCTTTCTGCTATTGCTGAACAAATTGCAAAAGACGGAATTGATGTTGCCGATCTTATTGCTGCACTTTCTGGTGAAGCAAAATCTAAAACAACAAAAGCTAAACGCGCTCCTCGCCCAGCGAAATACAAATACGTAGACGCAAACGGCGACGAGAAGACTTGGACAGGTCAAGGCCGTACGCCTTCAGCTATCCAAGAACAGCTAGATGCTGGTAAATCTCTAGAAGAGTTTGCTATCTAAACATTTAGTTTACTTAGTGAGTAATCAATTACACGCTAAGCGATAGAATTAATATTTAAGTCGACCCAAGTATTATTTACGACTTCAATATATTCAGAAACAAAAAAGGCTCCTTTCGGAGCCTTTTTTATATTTGTACTATCAGTATTAGAAACCAACTGATACTGATAGTACTACTGATTAAAGAAAGTAACTTATCTTTCCCAGTACGCTTCTTCTAGGCTATCTTCTCTTTCAGGAAGGCCACGAGATAAACGTGGAGAGTGTTGAACCAACACTTCATAGCTAGCACGGTTAGAATATTTACAAACTTGTGAGAACGAAGAGTACGTCAAGAATGAATGTTGGTGTTTACTTGAGTTTGGCACGTTTTCTTTGTGGTACTTATTAGCAGCCATATCATGTAATAAAGCTGATAACGCAGCATCACCTGCACCATTGGTATTTTTGATCTTTTCTGGTCCACCCATGTATGGCGCAATGTGCGAATACACTTTAGTTGGGTTTTCACATAAATCTTTATGCGCAGGACGGCTAAATTCAAAACGGTTGAATTCCGCAATTGAACCTGGAAGTAAAGGCAGTGACGTTTCACGCTTAGCTGCATCTTCTGTATAACCAGCCATAAATAGGCCAACAGGTCCCGCAGTACATAGAACAAGGTCTACCCAGTCTAGCGCTTTATCTGATGCAGCCAGTGGATCGCTTTCACCCGTTAACGCTTCAGCTTCGTCTTCATTCATTGCAACAACCGTTACGTGTTGCTCAAGGAAATCTTTCCAGAATTCTGGATCATCTTGAATAACGAACTTAGTACCTAGTGTAAGAACGACTGGCACATCGTATTTCTTCGCGTATTCGATCGCTTTCATTGTTGCTTCAGGCATCGGGTCGCCTGGCTTACAGCGAACTAAATAAGCCGTTAAAACTAAAGCAGAAGCACTTTTGAAGATTTTTTCAGGAATGCTTTCTGGTTTTAATTGGTTCATTTGTCCTTCGCTAATTGCGAAAGTACGTTCACCGTCTTCTGTAATTAATGCAAAGCAGCGACCAATTGCGCCATCTACCCCTTGTAAATGGTTCAGATCCATTCTGCTTGATGTATTACATAAATAGCGATAACCGTAACTACCAATCTTAATATCTTGGCTCATTACACCTAACAGTGTAGAACGGTCATCCGCTAGCACTGAATAGTTGTGTAATGTGTTACCAATTGTGCCACCAGCGTATTCATTGGTAATCAGGCACTGCTCTTTTAATTCTTGATACAAAGATTCAGCGGCTGCGTCGCCAATAACCAGTGAATGTCCCTTGCTCAAACCATACTTCTCAATAAGTTCAGAACTCACCTTTGCTTCAATATCCACCAATGTTTGGTCAATACCGATAATATGAGTGCGTGACATTCTTTTACTGCTTTGAGCTTGGCTCACTAGAGGATCACGAGCGTGAACCGGAAAGTAGTGCTTTGATTTACGTTGTCCAGGGAATTTCATAGGGCTAGTCTAAGTCAAGGGGAAATAGGTGGCGGATTCTACCGCGCTATATTTAACGCGGCAATCTTTCAAACTATAGCAAACGTTTGCTGAAGGTTTTTTTTATTCGGCTTCCATAAAGCTTAAATCAGGCAGCATACCCAAATGCTCTGCGTAACGTTTTTGATTAAACTCCGCGCCGTTTTTCATAACGTCAAATACTTCAATTGCCAGTGCACATGCCATAGCCGCAATTGCTTCTTCACGTGGAGTGCCTGTCATCATTAAACGCATCAACGTCTCTTTCACTTTCACTGGTTCGCCATCTTCAAGCTGGTTCTCGATGATCTCAATCAGCTCTTCTTCTTGCATAAATTCATTTTGTTCAGACATTTTTTTATCTCAGGTCTTGGATTTCGAGCGACTATGCCACATATACTTCTGACATCATAGCGACTCACCTCGCTCTCATGCGATTCTCTAACAAAGTCAGCGCACTATTTGTGCAAATGAAACTGTGATTCCGGTCTCGGATCTGTCACGGCGTTTCTCTTTCTGTTAGAATCTGCGACCAAGTAATAGTAACGGTGTTTAGACATGTCAGATATCAGCTCTGGAAACAGCGAAAAGAAAGTAATTGTCGGTATGTCCGGCGGTGTAGATTCGTCAGTCTCGGCGTATCTTCTTCAGCAACAAGGCTATCAGGTAGAAGGCCTTTTCATGAAAAACTGGGAAGAAGACGATAACGAAGAATACTGCACGGCAGCTGAAGATCTTGCTGATGCTCAAGCGGTATGTGACAAACTAGGTATCCACCTTCACACTATCAACTTTGCTGCAGAATACTGGGACAACGTATTCGAATACTTCCTTGAAGAGTACAAAGCAGGTCGTACACCTAACCCAGATATTCTTTGTAACAAAGAAATCAAATTTAAAGCATTCTTAGAGTTTGCGGATGAAGTGCTAGACGCAGACTACATTGCGATGGGTCACTACGTTCGTCGTACTTTCCCAACTCAAGAAGAGCTTGATGGCGGCGTAAAACCAGAAATGCTACGCGGTCTAGACAGCAACAAAGACCAAAGCTATTTCCTATACACGCTAAGCTCAGATCAAGTGGCACGCAGCCTATTCCCTGTCGGTGAATTAGAGAAGCCAGAAGTGCGACGTATTGCTGAAGAGCAAGACTTGATCACAGCTAAGAAGAAAGATTCAACAGGCATCTGCTTTATCGGTGAGCGCAAGTTCACTGAGTTCCTAGGCAAATACCTACCAGCACAACCGGGTAACATCGAAACACCTGAAGGCCAAGTGATTGGTCAACACCAAGGTTTGATGTACCACACGCTAGGTCAGCGTAAAGGCCTTCATATTGGCGGCACTAAAGGTGGTGGCGGTAACGAAGAACCATGGTTTGTTGGTGAAAAAGACCTTAAGCGTAATGTACTTATCGCAGTACAAGGTAAAGACCACCCTCTTCTGAAATCAGAAGGCTTGATCGCATCTCAACTTCATTGGGTAAATCGCACACCAATTACTGAAGTTATGACATGCACGGTAAAAACACGTTACCGTCAAACAGATATTCCTTGTACAATCATCCCAATTGATGATGAGAACATTAAGGTTATTTTTGATGAGCCACAAATCGCAGTGACCCCAGGTCAATCTGCAGTGTTCTACCAAGGCGAAGTATGTCTTGGTGGTGGTATCATCGAAAAGCGCATCTAATCAATCAAACGACAAACGATAGAAGACAACTAGGAGTTACTACGTGGCTAATACACTTTATGACCGTACTATTGCTTTCGCCGGAATTTGCCAAGCTGTGGCTTTGGTTCAACAAGTAGCGAAAGACGGCCATTGTGATAAAGATGCCTTTGAAGCTTCACTCAGTGCCATTTTAAATACCAACCCATCGAATACCGTGGGCGTATTTGGACGTGAAGCGAACCTAAAGCTTGGCCTTGAGTGCTTAGTAAAAGGTATCGATAGTACTCCAGCAGGTAGCGATATCACGCGTTACATCATCAGCTTGATGGCGCTTGAGCGTAAGCTGTCTTCTCGCAACGACTCTATGTCTCAGCTTGGTGACCGCATTCAAACTGCAGAGCGCCAAACTGAACACTTTGATCTGTTTGACGAGCAAATGATCAGCAACCTTGCAAGTATCTACCTTGATGTCGTCAGCCCTATCGGCCCTCGCATTCAGGTTTCTGGTACTCCGTCTGTACTTCAGCAGACATCGAGCCAACATAAGGTTCGCGCACTGCTTCTATCAGGGATTCGAAGCGCTGTGTTATGGCGTCAAGTTGGCGGTAAACGTCGCCACCTTATCTTCGGTCGTAAGAAGATGATCGAGCAGGCTCAAATCCTACTAGCTCGAATGTAGTTTATTAGCTCGCGCCTCGTCGCGAGCTTGTTTTTTGTATCAACACAACTCTCACGCAAACGATTGCGCAATGTGCGTGACAATTGAGATTGTTACTGGTATAAACCTCTCAAAATTTAGAAAACTCAATTCAGGAGAACACCATGGAACTGTCAGCATTGACTGCTGTTTCACCAGTAGACGGCCGTTACGGAAGTAAGACTATTGCATTACGCAGCATCTTTAGTGAGTTTGGACTACTAAAGTACCGCTCTATCGTTGAAATTCGTTGGTTACAAAAGCTTGCAGCAACTGATGCAATCAAAGAAGTACCAGCGTTCAGTGCAGAAGCTAACCAGTTTCTTGATGAACTAGCCGCTAACTTCAGCGAAGAAGATGCTCTACGTATCAAAGAGATCGAGCGCACGACTAACCACGACGTTAAAGCGGTTGAGTACTTCTTGAAAGAGAAAGTTGCTGGCGTTCCTGAACTTCACGCTGTAAACGAATTTATTCACTTTGCATGTACTTCTGAAGACATCAACAACACCTCTCACGCGCTTATGCTTAAAGAAGCTCGTGACACAGTGATTCTTCCAGAAATCCGTAACGTAATTGATGCTATCAAAGCACTTGCGAACGAGTACCGTGATATTCCATTACTGTCTCGTACACACGGTCAGCCAGCTTCTCCTTCTACTATGGGTAAAGAGATGGCTAACGTTGCGTACCGTATGGAACGTCAATACAAGCAAATCGAAAACGTTGAGATCCTAGCGAAAATCAACGGTGCTGTAGGTAACTACAACGCACACCTTTCTGCATACCCAGAAGTTGAATGGCACCAGTTCAGCGAAGAGTTCATCACTGAATCTCTTGGCGTAACTTGGAACCCGTACACAACTCAAATCGAACCTCACGATTACATCGCTGAGCTGTTTGATGCTGTTGCTCGTTTCAACACAATCCTTCTGGACTTCGACCGTGACGTTTGGGGCTACATCGCTCTTGGTCACTTCAAGCAGAAGACTATTGCTGGCGAAATCGGTTCTTCGACAATGCCGCATAAAGTTAACCCAATTGACTTCGAAAACTCTGAAGGCAACCTTGGTCTAGCGAACGCAGTATTCAGCCACCTTGCACAAAAACTTCCAGTTTCTCGCTGGCAGCGTGACCTTACTGACTCTACGGTTCTTCGTAACCTAGGTGTGGGTGTTGGCTACGCAATCATTGCATACACTTCGACTCTGAAAGGTATTAGCAAGCTTGAAGTTAACCGCGCTGCGCTACTTGCTGAACTAGACAAGAACTGGGAAGTATTGGCTGAACCAGTACAAACAGTAATGCGTCGTTACGGCATCGAAAAACCATACGAGAAGCTAAAAGAGCTAACTCGTGGTAAACGTGTAGATGGCGAAGGCATGCGTGCATTCATCGATGGTCTTGAGATTCCTGCAGACGAGAAAGTTCGTCTGAAAGAGATGACTCCAGCAAACTACATCGGTCAAGCAATCGAGCTAACTGACAAGCTGTAATATTCGAATTTCGAATCGCAGAATAGACTAAGGCTTCCCATGTGGAAGCCTTTTTGTTGAGCGGAACAAAGTGTATTGAGCACAAGAGACGTCAGCAAAATAATACAAAGCAACCCAGTATCATTACCCTACTCATCTCAATCCGTGCGATATCAACCAATCAATATCGTAATGCTTCATCACCAGTAACCCTCTATCGCCAGACACCTATTCCTCGAATACTTACTGTCTTAGATGCCAAGATCAAAAAAGACCTCCCGAAGGAAGCCTTTCAAATGTATCTTGTCGATTAGCGACTGAAGAATACGTAGCGATTACATGTTACGTAGAGAAGCAATACGCTTGTCTAGCGGCGGGTGGCTCATTAGAAGCTCTGTTAGAGACTTCTTACCGTTGATACCAAATGCCATCATAGAACCTTGTAGTTGTGGCTCATGGCTCACCTTTAGACGCTCTAGCGCTGCAATCATCTTCTCTTTACCCACTAGGTTCGCTGCACCTGCATCGGCATGGAATTCACGATGACGGCTGTACCACATCGTAATGAAGCTTGCTAAGAAACCAAATACCAATTCCAACACCATAGACACACCGAAGTACACCATCATGTTGCTGCCACCCTCTTCTTCGTTGTCATTCGACGCAACAATGTTGGCGATGAAACGAGATAGGAAGATAACGAACGTGTTCACTACACCTTGCATTAACGTCATGGTCACCATATCACCGTTCGCGATGTGGCTCACTTCATGCGCTAATACTGCTTCAGCTTCATCACGCGTCATGTTGTGCAGCAGGCCTGTTGATACTGCTACCAATGAATCGTCACGCTTAGCACCTGTCGCGAATGCGTTGATGTCTGGCGAGTCGTAGATCGCCACTGTTGGCATACCAATACCAACTTGTTGAGATTGACGGCTTACCGTCTCCATCAACCAATGTTCTGTTTCGTTACGTGGGCTTTCAATGACCATGCCGCCTACCGAGCGTAGCGCCATTTTCTTCGACATCATTAATGAAATGAATGAGCCGCCAAAACCAAATACCGCAGCCATCACCAATAAACCTGAGAGGCTACCGGGTTGCATACCTGTAACTGCGTATACAACATTAAGAACAACACTTAGTACCAATACAACCGCTAGGTTAGTTGCAAGGAACAACATTACTCGCTTCATTACTTATCTCCGCATGAAAGCTGTTTTTATAAAACTTATTGTTATAGACAAGGCAGACAGCAATAGATTCCAACCTTGAAGACTTATACTTACTTATACATATAGTCTTAGATTAAGAAAACAAGGTTAAGCATTAAATTGCAACATTTGATTACGAGACCACATCCGAATTAAATACACTCTATTAGACCTAAGTCGTATGGTGTCGATATAACAATCCGTTTACAGTGACTTCAGATGATTTATTGTCTAGTCCATGTACAAAAAGGAAAGGATCATGGTTGAAGGTACTAACACTCAAATGGCTATCGATTTACTGTGCTGTCACCTAGGGATTACTGAAGAAGAAGCGAAAAAGCAGGTTGGAATCCTAACACCGCAAACGGCACAGACAAAAATCACAGAAACTCAGCAAGCTTTAATGGGACTGACTAAAGAACATTAGTTCTAAGCTTGTTTATTAAAAGACCGGTTGTTTATCAACTCAAGGTCTAAAGGCTTAAAATAGCAAAAGGGCTGCAATCGCAGCCCTTTTCTTATTTAGTACATAACGTGGTAATTAAAGCGCAAGCAAAGGCTGCACATCAATGTACTTACCAATGTTTTTAGACTTCGCTTTTGGGACGTAAGGGATTTCACCTAACTTAGGTGCACCTAACTTATCTTCAAGCATCGCAATAATATCTGCGTAGTGCTCAGTACCTGGATTGATACGGTTTGCGACCCAACCTACTAGGTTTAGGCCATCAGCACGAATCGCTTCTGCCGTTAATAGAGCGTGGCTCAAACAACCAAGTTTAATACCCACAGTCAGTACCACTGGCAGTTGCTCTTTTTTAACCCAGCTAGAAAGATATTCATCGTCTGAAACCGGGACTCGCCAACCACCAGCACCTTCAACTAACACGATGTCAGAGTTTTTCTTATGCTCTTCTAGCTTCGCTGATAATACCGCCTCATCAATTACAACACCATCATGCTTAGCAGCGATGTGAGGCGATGATGGTAGCAACAACGCGTATGGATTGACGTCTTCGTAAGCAATATCTTGCGTCGCCGCTTCTTGAAGATGCAGTGCATCACTATTACGTAGTCCTTCAGGGAATTTTTCACTCCCTGCAGCAACTGGCTTGTAACCAATTGTTGATAAATCTTGTGCGGCCAAAGCTTGAAGAATCGCTTTTGAAACCACAGTTTTTCCCACTTCGGTATCCGTACCTGCAATGAATAATGCATCAATCATAATTGAATAACCCCTAAACAAACTTGATATGTTGCTGGTAAGAAACCTTGATGGTTCTTAAACTCTCGATATTCCCGATCAACAAGCTGCAACATGCGACGACTTGTTAAACCTTGTGAGCGACCACTTACGTGATTAGCGCCGATACCTTTAAGGTCGCGCATCAGTTCAAACGCAGTGTCGTACCAAACGGTGATGGTGGGCAAGTCTAGTTGATGAACGGTACAGCTAGATTGCGCTAACGCAATTTTTACCTTATTGATTGTAATAAAATGGTTAACGTGTTGATGTGCGTCAATTTTGGACCACGACTTTTTCAGTTCAAACAGCGACCCATCAAGCAAAGTTGAGAAAATAACACGCCCACCAGCCGCTGTAACACGCTTCATCTCTCTCAAAGGCGACGACAAATCGTCACACCATTGCAACGCAAGGCTAGAGAAAACGATGTCAAAGCACCCATCTTCAAACGGCAATTGTTCGGCATCGGCTTGTTGATATAAAGATACAGATGCACCACACCGCTTCTCTGCTGTTGCTAGCATTCCAACAGAAAGATCAGCGCAAACCACTTCGGCGCCTCGTTTTACAAGTTGCTCGGAGAAATAGCCAGTACCACAACCTAGATCCAGCACCTTAAAGCCTGACAGATCGCTGGGTAATTTATCCAGTAATCGATGGCCAACATCGCGTTGAAATTCAGCGTGTTTGTCATAGGTTGTTGCCGCTTTACCAAAGGCTTCGGCAATCGCACTCTTATCTTGGCCAACGTAATTATGCACTACTGCTTCTTGTGACATTTACTGAGCCTCTTTATTTGATTCAAAGCTTGGATGGATACCCGGTTCAGTGCTTAAGTCGATGTTTCGTTCAATGGCTTGATGCAACGACCTGGTTAACTGGAGAATCTGTTTTGGGCTATGGTTAGCTGTTAACGTGATTCGTAATCGAGCAGTTCCAGCAGGTATGGCTGGCGGCCTTATTGCGGTCACCCAAACTTGGTTTTGCTTTAACTCTTCAGCTATTGATAATGCCGCTTGTGCTTCACCTATCACAAATGGCTTAATCGGAGTCTGAGTATCCACAAAGCCTTTCAAGCCGCTCACCTGCTCTGCATAGAGAGACCCTAACTCAGTCAGCTTTTCTCGGCGCCACTCTTGAGTTTGAGTCATCTTACAGGCATGAGATAAAGCCACCGCTTGTGAAGGTGGCATCGCCGTCGAGTACACATGATGACGAGCAAACTGAGTTAAGTAATCACCCACTTCTGACGAACAAAGAATCGCAGCACCAGAAACGCCAAATGCTTTGCCAAAGGTCACCACCAAAATATCGGGGGAGATTTGTGCTGCACTGCAACTCCCAGCTCCTTTATCACCTAATACGCCGATACCGTGGGCATCATCAACCGCCAACCAACTGTCGTATTGATGAGTCAGGTTAGATATCTGGCTGAGAGGCGCTTGATCGCCGTCCATGCTGAATACGCCCTCAGTGACGACCAAGGATTGTAGAGATCGGCTTAATAGAGACTCTAGATGCTGCGTGTCGTTGTGTTTAAAGCGTTTCATGGTTGCATGAGAAAGCATCCCCGCTTCCATCAAAGAGGCGTGATTAAGCTTGTCTTGCAGCAGAGAGTCGTCTTTTTCGAGCAGAGAAAACAACAAGGCTTGGTTCGCACTGAAACCAGAACTAAAGAGAATCGCACGTTCAAAGCCCAACCATTCACACAGCTGAGCTTCTAAATTTCTATGAGCAGGACTAAAACCCGTGACCAATGGCGATGCCGCACTGCCAGCACCATAAAGGGAAAGCCCCGCTTGCCACGCCTCTACCAATTCAGGGTCGTTCGCCAAGCCTAGGTAATCATTACTCGAAAAATTAATAAAGCGAGAACCTTCGCAATTAAGCAAAGGACCATTACTGTTTTCGAGCACTTTAAGTTGACGAGTTAGCCCCTGCTCACGGCGTTGAACAAGGGCATCTTTGATACGGGATTTAAACAGTGGCATCGTAGAACATGTCATCTTTCGTTGGACGAGCAGCAACGCGCTCCACTACTTGATCTAACAGTTCGTTTTCTTGAATTTCATCAGGCTTCTGAGCCACTTGTTGGCTGTTGATGCCTAACTTCTTAAACAGCTGCATGTCCGTGTCTTCATCTGGGTTTGGCGTAGTCAGTAGCTTACAACCGTAGAAGATAGAGTTCGCGCCAGCCATGAAGCACATCGCCTGCATCTGTTCATTCATATTCTCGCGACCTGCAGATAGACGAACCGCTGACATTGGCATCATGATACGAGCAATCGCAATCAACTTAATGAAGTCAAAAGATTCAACATCATCGACGTTTTCCATCGGTGTGCCTTTCACTTTCACGAGCATGTTGATTGGCACACTCTCAGGGTGTACCGGAAGGTTCGCTAGCTCTACCAGCAGGCCTGCACGGTCATTGGTACTTTCGCCCATACCAATAATGCCACCAGAACAGATCTTCATACCGGCATCACGTACGTGAGATAGCGTATCTAAACGATCTTGGTAAGTACGAGTGGTGATGATGCTGCCGTAAAACTCGGGAGACGTATCAAGGTTATGGTTGTAGTAATCCAAGCCTGCATCCGCTAACTCGCCAGCTTGATCAGGGGTTAACATGCCTAGTGTCATACAGGTTTCTAGACCCATACCTTTCACACCTTTGATCATATCAGTCAAGTGAGGCATATCGCGTTCTTTCGGGTTTTTCCACGCCGCGCCCATACAGAAACGAGTCGAGCCCGCGTTCTTGGCTTTTTGCGCCGCATCCAAAACACGCTCTACTTCCATTAGGCGTTCTTTGTCGACATCCGTTCGGTAGTGAGCACTTTGAGGACAATACTTACAGTCTTCAGGACAAGCACCAGTCTTAATCGATAGAAGCGTACTCACCTGCACGTGGTTGTGCTCTTGGTACTGTCTATGAACCACTTGAGCTTCAAACATTAAATCCATAAACGGTTTTTCAAGCAGTGCTGTTACTTCAGCAACTGTCCAGTCATGACGAACTTCCACGTGTCGATCCTTTTTTATTATTTGATGTTTCATCTCTATCAATAGAGATTGCATTTATGCTTGGCTAGTCTACCGACAAGCTTTAGACTGTCAACACATTGATAATATCAAAAGTTTACATATGGTTATTTTTTAACCGCACCAAGAATGGAAGTTACTATGGATCTCGCCTTTGATCGCCAGCATATCTGGCATCCCTACACATCAACGTTAACGCCTCTGACCTGCTATCCAGTCACCAACGCAGACGGTGTTCACCTAGAATTAGAAGGCGGAAAACGAATTATTGATGGTATGTCATCTTGGTGGTCAACCATCCACGGCTACAATCATCCAGAGCTAAACGCTGCAGCTCATAGTCAAATCGATAAGGTTTCACACGTTATGTTTGGTGGCATCACCCACCAGCCCGCTATCGATCTATGTAAGAAGCTTTTGAATCTCGCGCCAAGTAATCTTGAGCATGTATTTTTGGCCGATTCAGGTTCAGTTGCCGTAGAAGTTAGCCTAAAAATGGCACTGCAATATTGGCACGCTAAAGGACAACCTCGTTCAAAGTTCCTCACACTAAGAGATGGCTACCACGGTGATACCTTTGCGGCGATGTCAGTGACCGACCCTGACAACTCGATGCACAGCCTCTACAAAGGCTTTTTACCGGAACATATTTTCGCTGATTCACCAAAAACAGGCTTTTGGGATGAGTGGAACTCAAGTGACATCGATAGTTTTAAAGAAAAGCTGGCAGCACACCATCAAGAAGTCGCAGCGGTGATCTTAGAGCCAATCGTTCAAGGGGCTGGTGGCATGCGCATCTACCACCCTGAGTTCCTAAAACAAGTTCGCTTACTGTGTGATGAATTCAACGTATTGCTGATCTTGGATGAGATTGCGACCGGGTTTGGCCGTACAGGGAAACTATTCGCTTGTGAGCATGCCGATGTTCAACCGGACATCTTATGCGTAGGCAAGGCTTTAACTGGTGGCTATATGACATTGTCAGCGACGCTTGCGAGTAAGGAAGTTGCTGACACGGTATGTGGCGGTGAAGCAGGCTGCTTTATGCATGGGCCAACCTTTATGGGCAACCCATTGGCTTGCGCAGTCGGTGCGGCAAGTTTATCCATCATCGAGCAAGGTCATTGGAAAAATCAAACTCAACAGATCGAACAGCTTTTCTCTGAGTTGCTACCACCATTGCGAGAGCATGATCTTGTCAAAGACGTTCGCTGGTTGGGCGCGATTGGCGTCGTTGAAACCCACACACCTGTCGATATGGAAACCATCCAAGCTCACTTTGTAGAGCAAGGCGTTTGGATCCGTCCGTTTGGTAAGCTAATTTATATGATGCCTCCGTTTATTATCAAACCACAACATATTGAGCAATTGGTCGCTGCTATCGACACTGCATTACAAAATACTCATTGCTTTAAATAAGGCGTTTATTGCTCTAAACAAGAGCGACGATTATTTCTATATATCTTCATTAATAAATCATTTAATTAAACTAAAAGGCCTTACATAAAAGTAAGGCCTTAACTGCTTGAAGGTAACCGTCAGTTTAACGTAATTGGCTATCTTTACTTGCTCGACGGTTAAACAATGAATGTCGATGTGCGTCATGCTCTAATATTGACTGACATTCTATACACAAACGAACGCCTTTGATCGCGCGTCGTCTTTGTTCCGGAATCTCATCACCACACTCATCACAATAACGCAAACCCTCACCACCTCGAAGGTTTCCTCTTACACGAGAGATCTCATCATCAATGGTATTTTGTATTTGCTGGCTGACACTATCGTCACCAGCCCATCCTACGGCCATAAGCCCTCCTCAGTATTTGAACGAGAAAATCTATACCTACCGCGGTAAGAGCATATTATAGCCACATTTAAGGATTGTAATAATTATCAAAATCAATAAAACACTATTACACATAGGTAACAAAAATTATTTATTTCTCGCCACTGCACTATTCTATAG
Source organism: Vibrio sp. 10N.286.48.F5 (assembly GCF_041469785.1). NCBI lineage: Bacteria > Pseudomonadati > Pseudomonadota > Gammaproteobacteria > Vibrionales > Vibrionaceae > Vibrio > Vibrio sp. 10N.286.48.F5. The sequence goes on from NZ_JBFRLG010000014.1 coordinate 13,423, forward strand.
GCAATAAAAAACCCAGCCTGTTGGCTGGGTTTTATAAGTAACCTAATGCTTAATCAATCTAATTAACCGATGTGCGTTACGCCGCCCATGTATGGTTGAAGTACTTCTGGGATAGCAATACGGCCATCTGCTTCTTGGTTGTTCTCAAGGATAGCAACCATAGTACGACCAACAGCAAGACCAGAACCGTTTAGTGTGTGTACAAGTTCAGGTTTTTTCTCGCCTTTACGACGGAAACGAGCTTGCATACGACGCGCTTGGAAATCCCACATGTTTGAACAAGAAGAAATCTCACGGTAAGTCTCTTGTGCTGGAACCCATACTTCTAAGTCGTAAGTTTTCGCAGAACCGAAGCCCATGTCACCTGTACATAGAATCACTTTACGGTAAGGAAGCTCTAGAAGTTGAAGTACTTTCTCAGCGTGGCCAGTTAGCTCTTCAAGCGCTGCCATTGAGTCTTCTGGCTTAGTGATTTGTACTAATTCAACTTTATCGAATTGGTGCATACGGATAAGACCACGAGTGTCACGACCGTAAGAACCCGCTTCAGAACGGAAACACGGCGTGTGGGCTGTCATCTTAAGTGGCAGTTCAGCTTCATCAGTGATCGTGTCACGAACCATGTTCGTTACCGGTACTTCCGCAGTAGGGATAAGCGATAAAGTCTTAAGAGGTACGTCACTTACTTGCTCAGTTAGCGGGCTTGTGTGGAACAAGTCTTCGCCGAACTTAGGAAGTTGACCAGTACCGTAAAGGCTATCGTGGTTCACTAGATACGGTACGTACATTTCTGTGTAGCCGTGCTCATCAGTGTGAAGGTCCAGCATGAACTGAGCAATAGCACGGTGTAGACGTGCAAATTTGCCTTTCATCACGATGAAACGAGAACCCGAGATTTTAACTGCGCTAGCAAAATCAAGACCGCCAGACATTTCGCCAAGATCGACGTGATCTTTCACTTCAAAGTCGTAAGTCTTAGGTTGACCCCAACGAGAAACTTCTACGTTATCGTCTTCATCTTTACCATCTGGCACTTCTGCATCAGGTAGGTTAGGAATAGACATTGTGATCGTTTCTAGCTCAGATTGAAGATCAGCCAATGCTACTTTAGCTTGGTCTAGTTCTGCGCCTAAGTTGCCTACTTCTGCAAGGATACGCTCAGCTTCTTCATGGTCGCCTTTTGCTTTCGCTTGACCAATGGACTTCGATCGAGAGTTACGTAACGCTTGTAGCTCTTCAGTTTTCATCTGAAGGGACTTACGTTTTTCTTCAAGTTCACGAATTGTCTCTACATCAAGGGTGAAGCCTCGACGTGCTAATTTTGCCGCTGTTTCATCCAGCTCAGCTCGAAGTAATTTAGAATCCAGCATTGCTAATCCTATGCTTTAGTTATTTGAATATTCAGTAGCTTGCTACTGAATCACTGCTAAACCCCTAAAACTGGTGTTATTTCGACCAATTTATAACGATTTAATTGAAATTTTATGACTAGGTAACGATATCCAAAAAAGACTACTTTTCATAGCGTTTTTGTGGGCTTTTTGCGTCCAAATCCGCCAGATAATCTAGCTTCTCGCCAATTTTGGTCTCTAAGCCTCGTTTTGTTGGGAAATAGTATTGCTTCTCTCCCATTTCAGGAGGCAGATACTTTTCACCAGCGGCGTAGGCTCCTGGTTCGTCATGAGCATAACGGTATTCTTGCCCGTAGCCCATGTCCTTCATCAAAGTTGTCGGTGCATTTCGCAAATGATGCGGCACTTCATATTCAGGAAGATTGTGAGCATCTGTTAACGCTTGCTTCCACGCGGTGTAAACGGCGTTACTCTTTGGTGCACATGCGAGATAAACAACCGCCTGCGCAATCGCACGCTCCCCTTCAGCAGGGCCAATGCGCGTGAAGCAATCCCAAGCCGACATCGCTACCTGCATGGCGCGAGGATCAGCGTTACCGATATCTTCAGAAGCAATCGCCAGCAAGCGTCTAACGATATACAAAGGATCACACCCCGCAGCAATCATTCGTGCTGACCAGTACAAGGCCGCATCAGGGTTTGAGCCACGAATTGACTTATGAACCGCGGAGATTAGGTCGTACCAAATATCACCCTTGTTATCGAAACGAGCGACTTTCTCACCAGCCACTTCAGCCAACAACTGCAAGGTTATCGCTTTCTCGCCTTTATCGTTGTCTTCTGCCATGTCATACAGCAGTTCAAGGTAGTTAAGCGACATACGCGCGTCGCCGTTAACCAGTTCTGCAAGGCGATCTAAAACATTATCAGCAAAATCAACAGGCACATCACCTAACCCACGTTGCTTATCTTCAATCGCTTGGCGAATGACAAGAGAAATATCATCTGTGTTCAGGGACGTCAGTTTGTAGACACGCGCACGTGACAACAAAGCGTTGTTCAGTTCAAAAGATGGGTTTTCTGTCGTCGCACCAATAAAGGTCACGGTGCCATCTTCGATATGAGGCAGAAAAGCATCTTGCTGACTTTTGTTAAAGCGATGGACTTCGTCCACAAACAGGATGGTTCTGCGCCCTGCTTGCTTGTTCTCGCGCGCTTTTTCAATTGCAATACGAATGTCTTTTACGCCCGAGGTTACCGCCGATACGCGTTCCACTTCAGCATTCGCATAGTTTGCTGCAACTTCGGCTAACGTCGTTTTACCGGTGCCCGGAGGCCCCCACAAAATCATCGAGTGGATATGGCCCGCTTCCAACGCTCTGCGAAGTGGTTTACCTGGGCCTAATATATGCTGCTGACCGATGTACTGTTCGACAGTTTCCGGTCTCATACGAGCAGCAAGGGGACGAAAATCTTCGTCCCCCGCAAAATCTAAGCTGTAATTACTCAATTGCAATCTCTTGATTCGTTGATGGCATTAATGCCTATCGACGTACTACCAAACGATCTGCTTGTTTAGATCAGTTTCTTTGGTCGTCGACCTCGACACCTTCCGGTGCCACAAAAGTAAAGCGGTCTGCTGCAGGTTTACCCAAATCAACATTGCTAAAGGTAAACTCACCTTTTTGACCGTCTTGTTCAATCACATTAAAGCCCTGAACAATGCCCTTTTCGGTGATATTAATCTGGAAGTCACCCTGATTAGAATCGACAGCAGTTGGCGTTAGCGTGAATTGGTTACCCGTTTGCGCCACATTATAATTATCCCAATCACTTTCTTGGTTACGTGTAAGCAGGACAAAAGGTGTCTGTGATGTCGCTTGCTCTTGCCAATAAATGCTCACTTGCTCAATGAACGGGCTGTAGTACCACAAGCTTTGGCCATCAGATACCAACAAGTTTTCATCAGGGAACGTGGTCTCCCAGCGGAACAGGCTTGGGCGTGCAATCTCTACCGTGCCCTCACCTTCCATAACAACATCACCATCAGGGCTGGTCACGACTTGTTTAAAGTCAGCGCTGAAGCCTGCGTTTAATGCCAAGCGGCTACTCAACTCTTCTTTCGGAGAAGCAAACACTGAGAAGCTCATAAATAAAAGTGCGAATACTTTTTTCATCAATAATCCTGTTAGAACATAAGTCGGTCATATTTTCGATTTGACCGACTGAATAGTTATGAGTTCCTACCGGAACTAATCTTTTGGTGGCGCTGGTGCTAAGACTTCTCGGTTACCGTTATGACCTGGAGCACTTACGATACCTTGAGCTTCAAGTTGCTCGACAATACGTGCAGCACGGTTGTAGCCAATCTTGAATCGACGCTGTACGCCTGAAACTGAGCCACGACGTGAATGAACAACGTGTTCTACCACTTGATCAAACAGAGGATCGACCTCTTCATCACCTTCCATCTTCTCACCCGGAAGCAAGGTTTCTGGGGTTTGTTCGCCGTTGGTGATTTCATCAATATAGTTTGGCTTACCACGCGCTTTCCAGTTATTCACGACTGCGTGTACATCGTCATCAGATGCAAAGGCACCGTGAACACGAGTTGTATGGCTAGAACCAGGAGGCAAGTAAAGCATATCACCCATGCCCAATAGTGATTCCGCACCACCTTGGTCAAGGATAGTTCGTGAATCCGTTTTAGTTGATACCGTAAAGGCCACACGGGTTGGAATGTTCGCTTTAATAAGACCAGTAATAACATCCACTGATGGACGTTGCGTCGCTAGAATCAAGTGAACACCCGCCGCACGTGCTTTTTGTGCCAAACGTGCAATCAGTTCTTCAACCTTCTTACCAACCACCATGATTAGGTCGGCAAATTCATCAACGATAACCACAATGTAAGGCAGTTTCTCAAGCAATGGCGCTTCTGGGTCCATGCTGTCGCCCGGCTTCCACAGTGGATCGTGAATTGGGTGACCCGCTTCCGCTGCCATCTTAAGCTTATCGTTGTAACCTTTAATGTTACGAACGCCTAATGCTGACATCAGCTTATAACGTCGTTCCATCTCGCCAACACACCAACGAAGGGCGTTCGACGCATCTTTCATGTCGGTTACCACTTCAGACAATAGATGAGGAATACCCTCATAAACCGATAGCTCAAGCATTTTCGGGTCGATCATGATGAAGCGAACATCTTCCGGTGATGCTTTGTAAAGCATACTCAGAATCATTACGTTCACACCTACCGACTTACCAGAACCGGTTGTACCTGCAACCAGAACGTGAGGCATTTTCGATAGATCAGCAATAACGGCTTCACCAGCGATGTCTTGTCCTAGAACCACTGTCGTTGGCGATTTCGCTTCTTGGAACTGAGGGCTAGCAACCACGTCTGAGAAGAATACCGTTTGGCGACTCATATTCGGCAGTTCTAAGCCAACATAAGGTTTACCCGGAATCACTTCTACGACACGTACTGCCAATGCAGAGAGCGAACGCGCTAAGTCCATAGAAAGGCCAGAAATACGGCTTACTTTCACGCCCGGAGCCAGATCGAGTTCAAATCGAGTGATTACTGGGCCAGGGAAAATATCAACCACATCGGCTTTGATCTTGTAGTCCGCTAGCTTAGATTCAACAAGACGAGCAATTGCCTCTAGCGCATCACGGTCAATAAAGGTTTCACGCTTTTCAGGGTGGAATAACAATTCAAGCGTGGGTAATGGCTCAGCAGGCTTAGGTAAATTAACGTCTTGTTGAACCAAGAACGGGTTCTGCGCCGCTGCCATATTCGCTTGTGCTTCAGAAACAATGCTTTGGAATGCGGCGACATCTTGATCTTGATCTTGATCTTGATGCGCAGGTTCTTCTTCCGTTACTTCTTCCCAAGGAAGATCAACAGTTGGCTCTAGGTTTTGTGCTGTTGGCTGTTCAGGTTCTGAATGTTCTTCTTGATAAGGGAAAGGTTCAAACTGTTCTTCGATTAATGCTGCGTCAGCTAATTCAGCTTCAGCCTGTTCTGATTCAAGCTCTGAGCCCTGTTGGTAGCTTTGCTCTTCCGTAACATCAAACGGTGAAGGTTGTGCAGAGAAATCGTCTTCCACGGTTGCTTCTGGCTCGCCCATAGGTGAAGCGTATAAAGATTCAGGTTGAACATCTTCAGAACCAAATTCGCCATTTACTTGTGGTGAGCTATCTAATTCTGGTTCAGCACTTCTAAGGTCAGCATGAGCAGGGCCAACTTCTGGTTGTTCGTTCTGCATGTATTGTTGGTAAGCAACCTGAGAATCATGCGCGTCAACCTGATCTTGTTCTGCTAGGTCATCTTCATACATGGCCGCATTTTCTAGCTGCTCTATCGTTGCATTCAACTGTTTAGAGCGCTCAATACCTTCTTCTAGCGGTTCTTCTGGCGCTTGGTAAACAGCTGCTGCAGGGATCGTTTGCTCTGACTCAATTACCGCTTGAGGCTGAACCTGAGGTTCTTCATGAACAGGAGCTTCTTGTTTCGCAGGAGCATCGACAGGCATATGAATATTGTAATGACGCTTCGGCGATGCAGCATTGTCTCGCGCATTTGTCGCCACGTCTGCCGACTCATTGGTCGCAGAAAAACTCATCGCAGGATCTAGCGGATCATGCTCTGTTGATTCTTTGTTGCCTTCTATAGCAGGAACATCGCGGTAAGTTGGCGCTTGATGCTGCTGATGACGTTCTTCGATTAAATCGCGGTCTGCTGATTCTCTTAATTGAGGCTCAAGCAGCTCTTGGTCTTGGCCACGAGCCTTATTAACAGTAGACGTGAAGAATTTGATGGCACATTCACCCAACCATTCCACAATGCTTAGCCAAGAGATACCGGTTAATAGAGTGAAACCAGCACCCCATAAGAAAAGAAGAACCAGCGTACTACCAAGAACATTCAACGTTGGAAGTGCAAGGCTTGTTAAAACGTCACCTACCACGCCACCGGATGAAAAGTACCAGATGTCGTCAAAGTTGATATCCGCTAAACCACAACTCGTAAGAATTAGGATAGTCAGGCCAAGTAAGCGAGTGCCCCACAGCATGAAGTCGATCTGCTCGTCTTCATTACGTTTGCGGAATAAAACCCACGCAGCAACCGTCACTAAGATAGGCAGAGGGTAAGCCAAAGAGCCAAATACGAAGAAAAGCGTATCCGCCAACCAAGCACCTAGGTAGCCACCCGCATTTTGAATGTCACCACCCCACGCCGTTTGCGACCATGATGGGTCTGCAGGACTAAAAGTTAATAACGCAACGGCAAGTAGAATAGAGAAGAGAACACCGAGAATCAGACTGCACTCTTTGAGACGTTGAGAACCACTCAAACGAGGAGACTGAGGCTCTTCACTCGTTTTAATGATTGTTTCTACTTTATTACTGCTCTGCTTGAACATAAACCAACTTAATAATTAAACGGGATAAAAACATCTCGAGCGGCCAAAGCCGCTCGTTTCAATGAAACTACTGTTGATTTAACCATATCAAACAGAAAAACCCAATTCCAGAAAGCAAGAAAGCGGAACAAATGTCCGCTTTCTTTCATTTCACCAATTGTGACTAACGAGTTTTAATCACAAGTTGATTGGTTTGTTTCACTTCTTCCATTACTACGTAAGTTCGAGTGTCGTTTACGCCCGGTAGACGAAGTAACGTATCACCCAGTAGCTTACGGTAAGCACCCATATCAGATACACGTGTTTTTAGAAGATAGTCAAAATCACCCGACACTAAATGACACTCTTGGATGTCATCCAGTTTCTGCACAGCGGTGTTGAATTGTTCGAACACATCTGGCGCACCACGGTTCAATGTAATTTCAACAAACACTAAAAGTGAAGCATCAAGGTACTGTGGGTTCAGCAACGCTGTGTACCCAGTAATGTAACCTTGACGTTCTAAACGACGAACACGTTCAAGACATGGAGTTGGAGAAAGTCCTACTCGTTTTGAGAGTTCAACGTTTGAGATACGACCGTCTTTTTGCAACTCATTAAGAATGTTGCGGTCAATACGATCTAGTTCCTTGGACGGCTTCTTATAATTGTCTGCCATTTTTTATTCCACCTTATTACTTCCTTGCAAAAAAATATACTACAACTTTTTAATATTCAGTATCAAATTTTATCTAAACCTATCTATACTAGATATTAATTCGACAGAATTACCCTACACATAGATAAAACAACCAAAATAAAATGAGGAGTCAGGATGATCATTGGCGTACCTAAGGAAATCAAGAACCACGAATACCGCGTTGGTATGACCCCAGCTAGCGTGAGAGAACTAATCTCACACGGCCACCAAGTTTTTGTAGAAACCAATGCCGGTACTGGTATCGGTTTTTCAGACGATGATTACATCGCTGTAGGCGCATCCATTCTTCCTACTGCTGCTGACGTTTTCGCGAAAGCAGAGATGATTGTAAAGGTTAAAGAACCTCAAGCTGTCGAGCGAGCTATGCTTCGCGAAGGGCAAATATTATTTACCTATTTACACCTTGCACCAGATTTTCCACAAACTGAAGAGCTTATCAAGAGCAAAGCTGTCTGCGTAGCCTATGAGACTGTAACAGATAATATGGGTCGCTTGCCACTATTAGCACCAATGTCTGAAGTAGCTGGTCGTATGTCTATTCAAGCAGGTGCACAAACATTAGAGAAATCTAACGGTGGTTGTGGTCTTCTTCTTGGTGGCGTTCCAGGTGTTGAACCAGCAAAAGTTGTTGTTGTTGGTGGCGGTGTTGTAGGTGCTAACGCAGCACGTATGGCTGTAGGCCTTCGCGCTGATGTTACAATTCTTGACCGTAACGTAGATACACTGCGTCGACTTGATGAAGAATTCCAAGGTCGCGCAAAAGTGGTTTATTCTACTGAAGACGCCATTGAGAAGCATGTTCTAGAAGCAGACCTAGTAATTGGTGCAGTACTAATTCCTGGCGCAGCAGCTCCAAAATTGGTTACAAAAGAGCACATCGCTAAGATGAAGTCAGGTTCAGCAGTTGTTGATGTTGCAATCGACCAAGGCGGTTGTTTCGAGACTTCTCACGCAACCACTCACGCAGACCCAACTTACATTGTTGATGACGTAGTTCACTACTGTGTTGCAAACATGCCTGGCGCTGTTGCTCGTACTTCAACTTACGCACTAAACAATGCAACACTTCCTTACATTGTTAAGCTAGCGAACAAAGGCTACCGCGAAGCACTTCTATCTGATGAAGGCTTCCTAGAAGGTCTAAACGTTATTCACGGTAAAGTAACTTGTAAAGAAGTTGCAGAAAGCTTTGACCTTGAATACGTAGACCCAGCAGAAGCAATCGCAATGTTTAACTAATGATGTAATGACTAACTGAACGCAATAATCTTCTCGTTGAAGCGTTCAGTTAACTCATACACATTAAACAAAAAGCCGGTACGACATTATGTCGCGCTGGCTTTTTTGCATTAATGGATTTAGTTCGTAAAAACACGTAACAGTACGGTTTACCACTAGCGCTCGATTTTAACCCCATGAATCAATAGATTTCTTGGCGTAATACTGCGTTCACAGAACTCTTCAATCGTAGCTTCATAACCTTGCTCTTTCAGATAGATAGCGCGATCTAAAGCCAGCCATATCTCTAATGGTCGTCTAAAGACTTGTTGAACCAAACTCAGCTTTTCCATTTCCCAGAAAAGCGCTTCGCCTTGAATCAAATAAGAGTCAAAATCAATATCTGAGCCCAGCGATAGCTCTTTCACTTCAGATGCCCAACGGCAGAAAGATTCAAAACCCTCAGCTAACTCTGATTTTTTGATGCTCGGTACAGGAATGTATTCGTCAATGTTAAGTTCAGCCTTAAGCAACTGGCTGAAGCCTAGACGATAGCTCATCTCTAGTTGACGATGTCTTTTTACTCTTTCACCACCAGTAACGGTTTCTTGAAGCGGGATTCTCAAGTCGCTCTTACTTAACGTTAATGCTGAGCTTTTCGCGATAGAAGACATCGCTTGATAGTTTTCGTCTCGAATAAGATGATAACAACAAGGAGAAATAGTGACCGCTGGTAGCCCATGTGACACTGACTTTTTAACTAGCTCAACATGAAGATCACCACAAGCATGAAGGGCCACGGCATGTTGGTACGAATTAAACACGTCATCGGCCTTGTCTGAAAACGCATCTCCTTGAACAAAATCCATCGCTAACTTCTGGTCATCCGCAATCTTTTGTCCGCTTTCGCATAACGATTGCTGCCATTCAAAGCTAGTGACTTTTTGATCCGATTGCTGAGATAGGATTCGACCAAGAAAGCCTTTACCAGAACACCACTCGAGCCACTCTTTGCCATGGTGATGGCATAATGCAGCCTCGCCCATTGCGACAATTTGATGTAGCTTTCGGCCAGGAATACCATCAGCAGTACCACGTGGGAGGTCTAAACCAACCAAAGCAGTGTTATCGAACTGGATGTTTTGGGTAGCAGTTTCTAATTCAGGTAGGAAACGAGTCAGTTCCTCAATCAAAAGCTGAGGCTGCTCTTTTAAGGTTTGAATGCTTTCATTATCTAAGCTTTCTAACCAATCAACGAGTGGACGATTGACCTCTTTCCACGGCTGCTGTTGAGTTTGGCATAGGTGAAAAGGCTCTGAACGCCAGTAAATCTGGTGCTCTAGCAAAAATGAATCGAGTATTTTAAATCGTGAATGCATGCTTCCCCCTATGATGCGTGGATTGTAGGGGTAAGAGGTCGAAATGGAAAGGCTCGATAAAGAAAACGAAAACTAAAAGCCCAAAAGAAAAACGGCCTGCAAATACAGGCCGAATAAGAATCTAGATTTACACGACGAGATTAACGAACTGGCAGCTCGATATCTTTAAACATCTCTTCGATCTCTTCATTCGATTTCAAAGAAATAGCTTGCTCAACCACAGGGCGAGTTAAGTGCGGTGCAAAACGCTCCATGAAATCAAACATGTAAGAACGCAAGAAGGTGCCTTTTCTAAAACCAATGCTGGTTGTACTCGCACCAAATAGATGGCTCGCATCAATCGCAACCAAATCAGTATCTTGCTCGTGGTCAATAGCCATACTTGCAATTACACCAACACCAATGCCCATACGAACGTAGGTTTTGATTACGTCTGCATCGGTCGCAGTAAACACAACACGCGGTGTTAAACCTACTTTGTTAAACGCGGTATCAAGCTCAGAACGGCCAGTGAAACCAAATACATAAGTCACGAGAGAGTAAGCCGCAAGATCTTCGATCGTGATATTACGCTTCTGTGCCAGGGGATGATCTTTGGTCACGACGATCGAACGGTTCCAGTGGTAACAAGGCAGCATAATCGCATCTTGGTAAAGGTGTAGCGCTTCCGTTGCAATCGCAAAATTCGCTGTACCTTTAGCGACGGCTTCTGACATTTGGCTTGGCGTACCTTGGTGCATGTGAAGCGATACTTTTGGATAGCGCGCCGTGAAACCTTTAATCACATCAGGCAGTGCATAACGAGCTTGAGTATGAGTCGTTGAAATATTCAATGTACCCATCTCTGGATGTGTGTGTTCACCCGCTACCGCTTTAATGCTTTCAACGCGCGCCAAAATCTCTTGAGAGATACGAATGATATCCTCACCCGCTTGGGTAACCTGCGTTAGATGCTTGCCGCTACGCTCAAAAATCTGAATGCCTAGTTCGTCTTCAAGTAATCTAACTTGCTTACTAATGCCAGGCTGAGATGTGTACAAACTCTCTGCTGTAGCTGAAACATTTAGGTTATGGTTTACAACCTCAACAATGTACTTCAGTTGCTGTAACTTCATATCTAACCTCGTAATCCTTTACTCATTTCTGTGCTAACTTATTTGCAAAGAGAGCGTTATAGTCGCGTGTAATATAATTAATAGTTATAACGCTTCGAACACAAAAATGACAGGAAAATTGAGTTTTTCTAGCTTAACAAACAAAAACATCACTAACGCTTTGCAACCCAACCCTCATTCTCATACATTAGTTGGTAAGTTTTGATTGCCGATTTCGCTCAACAAGAGATAATCAGAAATTGCAATTTACGAGTGCCGATACACAATGGAATCGTGTATCCTCTCCAGTTAGCTATAGAAAATAATAAGCAGACTCAAATATATGAATATTGGTTTAATAATCGTCTTAGTAGCCGTTCTTTTGGTGTTAGTTTTAGGCTACAACATCATGCTTCAATATAAAGTTAAGGTAGAAACAGCGAAGAAACAGGAAGCTTCTCGTTATCTAACCATTATTGACGGTACAGAAGAACTGATTGGCAACGCTCATCACATGCCGTTTAGCCAAGATCTTCTTGTATGCTTAAACAATCGAATTCTTGATGCATTAGAAAACATGTATCAACTCGATCCAAAAAATAAGCAGCTTGACCAACGCATTGAAAGCGTAAAACAACAAATCACTCAGCTAAAAGAGAACTACAAAGGTGGCGAGAGTACCGCTTTCCGCGTACCAAGTAGTGACAAGCAAGCGATCATGATGCTTAAGTTAGTTAAACGCCTGCGTGATACGGTGCGCAACGAGCACAATAAAGGCCGTTTCGAGACTCAAGCTTATGTGGTTGAAAATGCTCGCCTAGAAACAATTCAAATCCGTATTAACATTGAAAATGTTATCAAACGTGCAAACGATTCGATTTCTCGCGGACAACCGGGAACAGCGATTCAGCTATTACGCAAAGGTATTGATGCTTTGGCGACTAAGAACGACTCGTACTCTAATCAAGCCAAAGAAAAGCTTCAACAGATGCTTAACGAGCTTGACCAGAAACGCCAAGACAAAAACGCTCAAGATTTGCAGCAGATGGAATCTAAAGAACGAGAAGACGATATGGATGCCCTCTTCGGTCAGAAGAAGAAATGGTAACAGTCTAACTCAACACTTAAAGGCCGCCTTATTTACATTAAATAGGCGGCCTTTTTTGTAGCTGTTGAATTTCCTTTCTCTGTATAGGGAGATCTCTTGAGCTGTGATAAAATCCCCGCATTATCAACAAACTTTCCCTGACCATGTATCAAGAATTACTCGCTCCAATCCACTCTTTTCTTAAAGCCGAAACGCCAGATTCATGGATAGATGAAGCCAAAAAGCCAGAAAATCTTCACATCATTCTACGCGATCACATGCTGTGTGAACTTAAGGCGGCACAGAGTGCTTTATTCCTTATTCGCAAGTACGCCGTCGATAAAGAAAGCGCGAAGCAACTGAATGAATGGATTTTGCCATACGAGCAATTTGCTTACCGTCGTATCGGAGACTTAGAGTCTCTGCGTGGTAAAAGCAACGTATCCAAGCAAATAACAGCGAAAGAAGGCTGTAATTACGGTGCTGACCTAATCGATAAGATGGTTTTACTGATCAAAGAAGAGCTGCATCACTTCTACCAAGTCATGGAGTTGATGGAGAAGAAAGGCGTGACTTACCAGCCAATCGAGGCGGGTCGTTACGCTAAGGGCTTGATCAAACAAGTTAAGACTTACGAGCCTGATGCTCTGGTTGATAAGCTTATCATCGGTGCGTTTATTGAAGCTCGCTCTTGTGAGCGCTTCGCTAAATTGGCTCCTTTCTTGGAAGAAGACATGGAGAAGTTTTACGTGTCTCTACTTCGTTCAGAAGCTCGCCACTACCAAGATTACCTTGAGCTAGCAGAACAGATCGCAGGGAAAGATATTTCAGAGCGTATTTCGCATTTTGCTCAAGTAGAAGCTGATCTTATCACTTCAGAAGACAGCGACTTCAAATTCCATAGTGGTGCTCCGGTTTAGGCTCCACACAGAACATTCAGTCCAGTTTAGACTAATCCAGACTAAAAAATTAAGGCCAGCAATTTGCTGGCCTTCTTTATTTATATCTCAATCCAAATATAGACTTAAGCAAGCGTACCGTTGATCTCTGCAAGTACAGCAGCAGGGTCTATCGCTTGCGTAATCGGACGACCAATAACAAGGTAGTCTGAACCTGATTCAATCGCTTTAGAAGGCGTCATGATGCGCTTCTGGTCACCAACATCTGCGCCGACAGGACGAATACCTGGAGTAACTAGCTTGAACTCTTGACCAAGTGCACCTTTAAGCAAAGAAGCCTCTTGTGCAGAACATACAACACCGTCTAAGCCAGAGTTTTTCGTTAGAGAAGCCAAGCGCATCACGTGTTGTTGTGGTTCAAGATCCAGACCGATACCCGCTAAGTCAGATTGCTCCATACTGGTGAGTACCGTTACACCGATTAACAGTGGACGATCTTTGCCATAAGGTTCTAAGATTTCGCGAGAAGCCGTCATCATACGCTCACCGCCACTTGCGTGTACGTTCACCATCCAAACACCCAGTTCAGCGGCAGCACGGACTGCTTTTGAACATGTGTTCGGGATGTCGTGGAATTTAAGGTCTAAAAATACTGAGAAACCACGCTTATGTAATTCACGAACAAATTCAGGGCCAAACAGGGTAAACATCTCTTTGCCCACTTTTAGGCGGCAAGATGCTGGGTCAATTCGATCGACAAAGGCTAACGCATCCGCTTGATTATCATAATCCAAGGCTACAATGATTTTTTGGTCGTTCATTTCATCTCCTAACGCAGTTAACTTTCTAAAAATTTCTAATCACCTAAGCAGGTGATAAATAACAGTCATAAAAATGCAGCCCGAAAGCTGCAATTAATAATTTGGTCTTAAAGAGACCACAAATCTATTCACCATCAAGCCCACGAATAGGCTTGATCGTCCCCCACCCTTTACATGAAGGGCAGTGCCAATACAAAGAGTGTGTCGAGAAACCACACTGACGACAACGGTAATGAGGCTTAACCTTAAGCTGTTCACCAACCATAGATTGAAGTGTGGTTAAGCTGTCTTTTGCTCGGCCTTCTTCTGCTTCCGCTAGGTGGTAATCGATTAATCGATAAAAACCTTTCATGGTTGGATTTTTAACAAGCTGCTTTGTCAGTAACTCTTGAGCAGAGCCTACATCTTCATGGTGAGCAACCAATTGCGCCAGCATCAGTTCGGCAGATACACCGGCTTTCTTCTGAATACACGCTTTGAGGAACTCGACCAATTGAGCTTCTTGTCCAAGCTTGTGGTAACACTCAGCAAGGGTTGGCAACACCTCACTGATAAAATCGATATCTTGTTCAAGTACCGATTCAAGACAATCAATTGTCTTTTGGTAATCTTCGTTCGCTAAGTGGAACTTCCCTAGTGCGATACTTGCGCGAACACATTTAGGGTCTTCAGAAAGCGCCTTCTTAAAATGCTGAAGCGCTTTAGAACGATTACCATCGGCTTGTTCTTGCATTGCAAGCTCACACCAGAAATGCGCGACTGTGGCACGCATCTTCATTTTTTTCTTGCCGAGCTTAACTAAGATATTTCCGTAATGGATAGCCTTGTTCCACTCACGGGTCTGCTGATAAATAGCCACCAACTGCTGTAAAGCGCCCTCTTTATGGTCAGGTTCTTCTACAAGTTGTTCAAAGATTTTTTCAGCGCGATCAAGGAAGCCAGAGACCATGTAGTCTTTAGCTAATTGTTGCAGTGCGAGATTTTTCTGATCGAGGGTAAGCCCCGAACGAGAGATGAGATTTTGGTGAATACGAATAGCGCGGTCGACTTCGCCTCTTGAGCGGAACAAGTTGCCCAAAGCCAAGTGAGTATCGATGGTTTCATTGTCTACTTGAAGCAGTTCAATAAAGTGATCAACCGCTTTGTCAGATTGATCTGACAGTAATAGGTTCAAACCCGTCACGTATTGACGGGAGATCTGGTGTGATTGCTTTTGTTTTTCTTGCTGAGCGTTACGATTACCCATATACCAGCCATAAGCGGCTGCGATGGGCAAAAGTAAGAACAGTAACTCTAACATCAAATATAGCCTTTAAGCTTTAGTATCAGCAGGGACCTGCTTTGATTGCTTATTGAGTTGCTTCTTCAAGCGATGAATTTTTAGCTGAGACCGCATGTGCATATTACCAAAGACTAACCAAGCAAGGACGAAGCCTGAAACGAATACAACACCTAATAAACTTGATAGGTGGAAGTCACCTTGCGCTAGCAGATAGTTGAAATTCACAGTTGTTTGGTTTTGAGAGCCTAAAGCCAGTGCAATTAGGAAAAGTGCGATAACGGCGACTATTTTTATAATTTTCATAGTTCATCACTCATTGGTTGGTTAGCTGTACGATTATGCAGGAAAATTACTAATCAGACCACCATATTATGGTCATAAAAAAGCGGCATACATTATAGTATGCCGCTTTTCTTAATTCCGATAAGTAGGCTACATTCCTGAGTTTACTCGTTCACGCAGCTCTTTACCTGGTTTGAAGTGAGGAACGTATTTACCTTCTAACTCAACCTTGTCACCAGTCTTTGGGTTACGTCCAACACGAGGCTCACGATAATGCAGAGAAAAGCTGCCAAAACCGCGAATTTCGATTCGATCACCACTTTCTAGTGTTGAAGCCATATGCTCTAAAATGTCTTTTACAGCGTCTTCAATTTCTTTTGCAGAAAGATGCGTTTGCTCAGCGCACAGTCTCTCAATCAATTCAGACTTAGTCATAGTTACCCTCGTTGGTTTTCTTTTTAGAAATTATAGACCTATCGGAAAAATAAGCAAAAAAAAAGGAGCCTTACGGCTCCTTTCTTGGCTAGATAGCTATAATTCTCTTAATGAGAAGCTATTATTCGCCTTTAGCAGCTTTGAATGCGTCTGCCATTGCGTTACCGAACGCGCCTTCTTCAGACTTGTTCAGTGAAGCCATTGCTTCTTGCTCATCAGCTTCATCTTTAGCTTTGATAGATAGGTTGATTACGCGGTTCTTACGGTCTACACCAGTGAACTTCGCTTCAACGCTGTCGCCAACGCTTAGGATTAGAGATGCATCTTCGATACGGTCGCGAGAAACTTCAGAAGCGCGGATGTAACCTTCAACGCCTTCGATTAGCTCGATAGTAGCGCCTTTCGCGTCAACTGCAGTAACAGTACCGTTTACAAGAACACCTTTCTTGTTGTCAGCAACGTATGCGTTGAACGGGTCGTTTTCCATTTGCTTAACGCCAAGAGAAATACGCTCACGCTCTGCATCTACTGCTAGAACAACAGCAGAGATTTCGTCGCCTTTCTTGTATTCACGTACAGCTTCTTCGCCGGCAGCGTTCCAAGAAATGTCAGATAGGTGTACAAGACCGTCGATACCGCCTTCTAGACCGATGAAGATACCAAAGTCAGTGATAGACTTGATCTTACCAGTAACTTTGTCGCCCTTAGCTTGCATTTCTGCAAATGACTGCCATGGGTTAGCTTTACACTGTTTCAGACCTAGAGAGATACGACGACGTTCTTCGTCGATATCAAGAACCATAACCTCAACTTCGTCGCCAACATTAACAACTTTAGAAGGGTGGATGTTCTTGTTAGTCCAATCCATTTCAGAAACGTGTACTAGACCTTCAACGCCTTCTTCGATTTCAACGAAGCAGCCGTAGTCAGTTAGGTTTGTAACACGACCAGAAAGCTTGTGACCTTCTGGGTAACGCTTAGCGATTGCTACCCATGGATCTTCGCCTAGTTGCTTAAGACCTAGTGAAACACGAGTGCGCTCACGATCGAACTTAAGAACTTTAACTAGGATTTCGTCACCAACGTTAACGATCTCTGATGGGTGCTTAACGCGCTTCCAAGCCATATCTGTGATATGTAGAAGACCGTCAACACCGCCAAGGTCAACGAATGCACCGTAGTCAGTAAGGTTCTTAACGATACCTTTAACTTCAGTACCTTCTTGTAGAGTTTCAAGAAGTTCGTCACGCTCAACACTGTTTTCAGATTCGATAACAGCACGACGAGAAACAACAACGTTGTTACGCTTCTGGTCTAGCTTGATTACTTTGAACTCTAGCTCTTTGTTTTCTAGGTGAGCAGTGTCACGGATAGGACGTACGTCTACTAGAGAACCAGGAAGGAAAGCACGGATACCGTTAAGTTCAACAGTGAAACCGCCTTTAACTTTACCGTTGATGATACCAACAACAGTTTCAGCTTCTTCGCAAGCTTTCTCAAGTACGATCCAAGCTTCGTGACGCTTAGCTTTCTCACGAGAAAGTTGAGTTTCACCGAAACCATCTTCAACAGCGTCTAGAGCTACGTCTACTTCAGCACCAACTTCAACTTCAAGTTCGCCAGCAGCGTTCTTGAATTGTTCAGCAGGGATAGCAGATTCAGACTTAAGACCAGCGTCTACAAGAACGAAACCGTTCTCGATAGCTACTACAGTACCTTTAACGATGCTGCCTTGTTGGAATTCAGTTTCAGATAGAAACTCTTCAAAGAGTTGAGCAAAAGATTCAGTCATTATTTAATCTTCAATAATTAAACGTCCATGGGTATCCTACCGCATGGGGTTGATAAATTCGCCGGTCATCATCCTTGCGACCAACGTTCGTACTAGCTCGGCGAAATTACCCAGCCAGTTTCGATTCAATATAGTGTAGTGCTTTTTCTACTACCTGCTCAATATTCATTGAGGTGGAATCAAGCACTAGAGCATCCTCTGCAGGGCGAAGTGGCGCCACTGGGCGATTACGATCTCGGTCGTCTCGCTCTTGGATCTCGCTCAAAAGGTCGTCAAATTTAACATCTAACCCCTTCTGTTGCAACTGTTTAAGGCGGCGACTCGCACGCTCTTCAGCACTTGCATCTAAAAATATTTTCGCTTCAGCTTCAGGAAACACAACCGTTCCCATGTCACGGCCATCTGCAACCAAACCAGGCGCAGCGCTGAATGCACGTTGACGACGAAGCAGTGCTTCGCGAACGCGAGGTAAAGCAGCAACTTTTGAAGCCGCCATGCCAGTCTCTTCTTTACGAAGTTCACCAGACACATCTTCACCTTCTAGGATAACCTTAACTAAGTCGCCTTCAGCAATAAACTGCACGTCTAAGTGTGTAGCAAGCGGTACTAAAGCATCCTCTGATTCAGTATCCACACCATGGTGAATTGCCGCTAAAGCCAATACGCGATAGATCGCGCCTGAGTCTAGAAGATGAAAGCCTAGCTTATCTGCTAGCAACATACACAGGGTACCTTTACCTGCACCACTTGGTCCATCAACCGTAATCACTGGGCTTTGAGAAGGCATCTTTTACTCCACGTTTTGTCGTAAGTTTTATTCTGTACTAGCGATTCGCCACTACTTTATAGGCGGCATATTATAGAGAAAAATTGGAACTCGAGCGAGGTAAATCTCAGATAATTCCGTGTTGATGATGCATAAACCAATGCAACTATCTCAATATCCGTTTGCTTAGGTTAATAAGACACGCACGCGCTTTTCGATAGCGCACTTTTCGATAGATAGAAAAAAGCCTCGCAATAGGCAAGGCTCATGATTTTTCATTTTGTAGAGCAAACAAGAATTCGCTCAAAGAAGCTTAACCAATAATAGCTCGAACCGCTTCTAGGTCTTCAGGCGTATCAACACCAGCAGCAGGTGCTTCCGCCGCAACGTCTACGTGGATTTTTTCACCGTACCAAAGTACTCGTAATTGCTCTAGGTACTCAATACGTTCAAGAGTGCTTGGTTCCCAGTTAATGTAGGTATTGATAAAACCCGCTCGGTAAGCATAGATACCAATATGACGAAGCAAAGGAGATTCCGCTGCAGTACCGTTGTTCGCGTAAGCATCGCGATCCCAAGGGATGGTTGCTCGGCTAAAATACAAGGCATAACCGTCTTTATCGGTTACAACTTTAACGGCATTAGGGTTAAACACTTCATCAGCATGAGTGATTTCCACACCTAACGTTGCCATCGGAGCTGTACTGTTAGCAAGATTGTTGGCAACCTGATTAATGATCGAAGGTGGGATAAGTGGCTCATCACCTTGAACATTAACGATAATATGATCATCAGGAATATTCATAACTTCAATCACTTCAGCTAGGCGTTCAGTGCCCGATTCGTGATTCGGTGATGTCATACAAACGGTCGCGCCAAATGCTTTAGCCGCTTTTTCAACTCGAGCGTCGTCGGTAGCGATAATAACGTTATCGGCACCCGCTTTCATTGACTGTTCGTATACCCATTGAATCATCGGCTTTCCACCAATGTCAGCAAGTGGCTTCCCTGGTAAACGGCTCGATTGGTATCTTGCAGGTATAACAACCGTATAAGACATTACTTACCCTCATCCATAGAAACGGTGCGAGCTTCAGGTTCTAAAAGAACAGGAATACCCTCTTTAATTGGGTAAGCAAGGCGATCAATTTTACAAACAAGCTCTTGCTTATCCTTGTCAAAAGTTAGTTTACCTTTACATACAGGGCAAGCAACGATCTCAAGTAGACGGTGATCCATAGTATTCCATAACCTCTTTTATTCTTTTTAAAATTTGCTGTTGCGAATCTTCATCGAACTGCGCAGAAACTGGAAGATACCACCAGTTATCTTGAGCATATTCTTCGCATTTTACAGCGTCTTTTTCTGTCATAATCAGATTCATACCTTTCTTAGCTAAGGCATGAAGTTCATCTTTATCAAAATCTTGATGATCGGCGAAACCCTGTGTGAATACCACATCACCATCAAGATCTTCCAATGTTTTAAAAAAGCGCGGTGGGTGGCCAATACCGGCAAAAGCAACCAGCTTCTGTAATTCTGCCACAGACCTTTTCTGACCAGTCTTTAGGTTAACCGCTTGGCTTGGAAGCAAAGACATCGAGGACTCTCGCCCATGCGCTTTACCGCCATTGTTAACCAAAAAGTCGACTTCATCTAAACGAGATACAGGCTCTCTTAACGGGCCTAAAGGAATTAGGCATTCGCTACCAAAGCGTCTTGCGCCGTCGATAACTGCAAATTCAATGTCGCGTTCAAGCGCGTAATGCTGAAGGCCATCGTCAGTGATAATCACATCAACGCCTTTGCTCAGCAATGCTTTCACTGCGTTAGCTCGCACAGGGTCGACTGCGACTGGCGCACCAGTTCGCTTACGAATCAAGCGAGGTTCATCACCCGAATGCTCAGCTGGGGTATTTTCATCCAACACCAACGGATAGCTTGGTGCTTTTGCACCGTAGCCACGAGATACGACTCCGGGTTTAAAGCCGTGAGCCTGAAGCATCTCAACTAACCAAATCACAACCGGTGTTTTACCATTTCCACCAGCAGTAATATTGCCCACAACAATAACAGGTAAAGGCGGGCGGTAGGTCTCTTTATTCCCTGAGAGATAAGCGTCACGACGCCGACTACTGATCATTTTGAACAGCAGACTCAGTGGCCACAAAAGCGGCCAGAGAAGATATTTCAACGGGTGATTGTTAAACCAAATCTTTTCGATCACAACAAGACCTAATTTATCCGCTGAACTGAATTCGGTGTAATTGTGCATAAGCACCATCATGCGCGATTAGCTCAGCATGTGCGCCCCTTTCTACAATATGTCCATCATCAACCACTAGAATCTCATCAGCTTGCTCGATGGTAGAGAGTCTGTGTGCGATAACTAATACTGTTTTGTCTTTCTGCAGTTCTTCTAGTGCGGATTGAATCGCTCTCTCTGACTCAGTATCCAGTGCAGACGTCGCCTCATCAAGAATCAGCACAGGCGCATCTCTTAATAAAGCACGTGCAATCGCAATACGTTGTCTTTGACCACCAGAAAGGCTTGCGCCATTTTCACCAACAACGGTATCGATGCCATTTTCCATGCCTTCGATAAACTCACTTGCATGAGCAAGCTTAGCCGCGTATTCGATCTGTTCACGTGAATACTGTTCTTCTGCTGCGTAAGCGATGTTGTTAGCCACCGTATCGTTAAACAGATGTACATTTTGAGAAACGAGCGCAAAGTGCTCACGCAGATTTCTCAATTCGTAATCACGAATGTCGTGGCCATCAAGCTCAATTGAACCAGAGTCTACGTCATAAAAACGAGTGAATAGGTTAGCAATGGTACTCTTACCCGAGCCAGATCGCCCAACAAGCGCAACCGTTTTACCTTTCGGTATATTGAAGCTGATCTTATCAAGTGCTGGTTTCTCTGCACCGTCATAAGTAAACGTGACATCTTTAACAGCCACTTCACCCATTACAGTTTCAGGTTTCAACGTCCCTTTGTTTTGCTCGGTATCTAGATCCATCAAGCCAAATAGAGTCGTACTCGCAGCCATACCACGTTGGAATTCAGACGTTACGTTAGTTAACGCCTTTAGCGGACGTAATAGACCAAACATTGCAGAGAACACAACGGTAAACGTACCAGCAGTAAGCTCGGCTTTAATAGAATCGACACTAGCAAGGAATAGAACAACAACAATCGCAACTGATGCGATCATTTGAATAATCGGGTTAGCGGCCGCTTGAGCAGTGATTAACTTCATGCTTTGTTGGCGCATTTGGTTACTAACTTTATCAAAGCGGTGTTTTTCTAGATCTTGACCACCGTAAGTTAGAACCACTTTATGCCCTTTCAGCATTTGTTCAGCTGAAGAAGCAACGTGACCCATGCTAGTTTGCATGTTCTTAGAGATCTTTCTGAATCGCTTCGATACGATACTGATCGCCCACGCAACCAAAGGCGCTACAGCAAATAACACCAAAGATAACTGCCAACTATTCCAGAACATCAGCGTCAACAAGCCTATAATACTTGCACCTTCACGGACAATACTGACTAACGCTTTACTGGTTGCTGCAGACACTTGCTCTGAATCGTAAGTAATTCGAGATAGCAATGCGCCTGTCTGTTCTTTATCGAAGAAAGAAACAGGCATGTGCATGAAATGGCTGAAAATCTTACGACGAATTTCCATCACCACATTGCCAGAGACCCAACTCAAGCAATAGGTTGAAACAAAGCCACTGACGCCACGAACGAACATCATGGCAAAGATAATAAGTGGAAGTGTACGTAAAAAGTCAGATTCAGCATTACCAAAGCCTTCATCAAGTAACGGCTTTAGTAAGGAAATCATATAGGTATCAGAAACGGCATTTATAATAAGCGCAATTACCGCAACACCTAGGCCGGCCTTATATAATCGAATATAAGTCCAAA
Source organism: Vibrio sp. 10N.286.48.F5 (assembly GCF_041469785.1). NCBI lineage: Bacteria > Pseudomonadati > Pseudomonadota > Gammaproteobacteria > Vibrionales > Vibrionaceae > Vibrio > Vibrio sp. 10N.286.48.F5. The sequence goes on from NZ_JBFRLG010000014.1 coordinate 35,908, forward strand.
GTCTTTTAAATGTGACCCAGGTAGTTTCATCTGTTTGTGTTGACATAGAATCGCTTAATTTTCTCACAATAATCTATCTATTCTACTCCCTTACGGAGCATCTGCCTATACCACTGCCCGCCTTGTTGTTCTCTAATCGCATGATATTGCCAACCTTCTTTGCTAAGAGTGATGGTTATTTGTCCGCTTTCTCCAGTATCTAGCCAAGTACTCCCCGCTTCCTGATAACGTTCAATAACAAACTCACTCGGCATTCCCCACTGGTTGCCTTTGGCAAGAGAAGCTATCGCCAGCTGAGGAGACACCGCCTCAATAAACGACTTAATCGATGACGAATCGCTGCCATGATGCGGAACCAACATAACATCACTCCTTAGCTGTTCTCCTTCACGAGCAAGTAACCACTCACTTACCAGTTCAATATCACCAGTGAGCAACATTGAGAAATCAGCACTATGATCTGAGACCTTGACCACACACGAATGTGGGTTATACGCCCTCTTTACTTGCTTAGGCGGCCACAACACCTCAAAAACAACATCTTGCCAGTTCCAAACCTCTCCAATAGTACATGTTTGAATATTAGACGGGGCTTGAGTGATAGATTGGCGTTCTTGAATAATGTTCTGACTGGTTCTTATCCACTTTGGCGTATAGTTCTCAAGTAATGCCGGATAACCACCAGCATGGTCAGAATCGAAATGACTCACAATCACGCCTTCTAATTCATAAATCCCCCGCTGATTCAAAGTAGGAATCAACAAAGACTCAACAACCGAGCCTCCTGGCCACGCATTGCCAAGATCATAAACAACAATCTGATTGTTCTTTTCCAAGACCAAAGACAACCCATGCCCAACATCCAAGATATCAATAGTTAGTTTGTCTTGCTGGGGTTTGCTGAACTCCCACCACAGCACAAACACTGCAGTTACCAATATCGATAATGTTCGCTTGAAATACCGACTAACAAAGCTCAAAAACAAGATAAGGAATACTGATAATGCAATCGTCTGATTATCGACTTGGATCCAAAATCGCTCAGAGAAAGGAAGACTAAATACGAGAGGCTCAAGCGATAAGTCGACTAACTTCCACAGCTGACTGACCAAATCATTGTCTAGCGCTGTTATACCAACCACGCCAGACACTGACTCCGATATTAAGCTTAGAAACATTGCCAGAAACAACAGCGGGATCGTCACCATCGATACCCAAGGCAAAAGGAACAAGTTGTAGAAAACAGAGACTAAACTGACTCCTTTGAAAAACAACATCGAGAAAGGTGCGATAAGGAATGTCAGCATCAGTTGAAGCTTAATAAGTTGGAGTGCGTGGTCGATAAATGTAAAGCTTGAAGCTGAGCGCTGAGTATTACAGGCGATATAGAAAACAGCGCCCAATGCACCAAAGGACAACCAAAAACTGCTCGACAAAGCTGAAAACGGCCAAATCAGCAGAACCACGCACAGACTTAAAGTAACATACCGAAGCAAACTGATATTTTGCCCACGCCACAAGAAATAACTCGCGATAACGCACATCACCAAAGCTCTCAAAGTTGGCAGCGTGAATCCAGCAAACCAACTATAGAAATACGCCAAGCCGAGCCCGAATATTGTAGGTAACCAAAGAAATGAAGGGGAAAGTAACCTTAATATCTTGCCAATCTGATAGCCGATACCAAAGGCAATCCCAATATGCAGCCCCGAAATAGCCATCAAGTGAATCAGGCCACTGCTTTTAAGCATATCCCACCGCTGAGGCGGAATAAGGTCTCGATATCCAAAACTCAAAGCGATAATGAGATCTTGATTTGCCAGCAGACTTAACCTTTCAAGGCTGGCTTCAAACCATTGGGCGCGTAAGTTGGTGCTAGAATGAATTCGGTACTTGGTATCTGCTCTGTAAGTTGCATTGGCAACCACGCCAGCACTAAACAAGTACTTTTCTCGGTCAAAGCCGGCTTCATTGAGTTTGCCCCATATCGGCTTTATTGAGGCCGATAAATAGACATCATCTCCAAGCGTTAGCTTGAAAGGAGTAAACAAACGCAATTTTATCAATTGAGGAAAGATTAATTTTTCGCCGCCAATTGATCTGACTACTATTACGCTTTCAAAACCGTGGCTATTTTCACTAAAAAGGCTAACAACCGACGCATTTATGGTAGTATTCTGCCCTGATTGGAATAAGCGACTCGTTTGTATTTCAATCGCATTCCCTAGGCAGATAACTAGTATCAATGCTGTTACTGGACCTCTTGCACTCCGGAAAACGCTATACTTTGTTGGTGCTAGCAGTAACAACAGCATCAATGGTGCCCAAACCCAATGTGGCATCACAGGCCAGAAGCTGGCAGACACAACTGTCGCAGCAAATGAAATCAAGAACCAAGTGTTAAACAAGAGAGTAGCTTCCTCCTATGCCAAGAAAGTTTATCAAACGATTTATGCCTGACCATGATCTAATCAAGCGTCAGAAAGCATTGAAAGTTTTTGGCAATGTTTTGTACAACCCCAACTTATGGTGCCTTAATCGTCGCTCTGCGGCTGGCGCGTTTGCTGTTGGGTTATTCATGGCGTTTGTCCCTCTACCAAGTCAAATGATTATGTCTGCAGGCCTTGCTGTTGCATGTGGCGTTAACCTGCCTTTAGCTGTCGCACTTGTTTGGATCAGTAACCCGGTTACCATGCCTGTTCTCTTCTACTTTGCTTATAAAGTCGGGGCGTTTGTTATGCATGTGCCACCGCAAGCCTTCCATTTCGAATTGTCTTGGGACTTCATCTTGGCGCAAATGAGCACTATAGGGCCTCCGTTCTTATTGGGTTGTCTGATTTGTGGCGTGGTTTCAGCAATGATTGGCTACTTTGGTATTCGCGGTTTATGGCGCTACTCAGTAGTAAGAAGTTGGAAGAAGCGACAAGCAAGGCACTGAACGCCATTTCTTGTTATTCAATCTAACCTTGTATGCGCTTCACTTAAAACGTACACAAGTTAAAATCGGATGAGCTACTTACCTCTGCAAGATTGGCATGTAACGAAAGTCGTAAAGAACACGAATTGAATTCAATAAAAAAGGATCCCACTGGGATCCTTTTTTGTATCGACTGAAAACTGACGGCCTGTTATTTAGGCGAATGCTATTTAGAACTCAGCACTGAGGCTGGATTCAACTTCGCCGCGCGTGATGCTGGGTACCATGTCGCCAGTAAACTCAGCACAATCGCAGTGCCGGAAACCACAACAACATCCGTCATATCAAGTTGTGATGGCAAGAAGTCGACAAAATAGATATCACCGGACAAGAACTGGTGATCGACCAACTTTTCAAGTCCTTTGATTAGTGTCGTGAGATTAAGAGCGACTAGCACACCTATTGCACTGCCCACTAAACTGCCTAACACGCCTGAGAATACGCCCTGCCAAACAAAGATGCGCTTCACAAGGCCGTCTGATGCACCCATGGTTCTTAAAATCGCGATCTCTGATGCTCTGTCTTTTACTGCCATCATTAGCGTCGAGACAATATTGAAACAAGCCACACCAATAACCAGTACCATCACCAGATACATGATGGTACGAACGAGTTGGATATCTCGATACAAGAAACCAAACTTCTGCTGCCAGCTTCGTAGATACACATACACATCAAGCTGATTGCCCACTTCACGCACAATAGAGTTCGCGTTCAGCACATCGGTCACTTTTAAAGAGACTCCAGTTACCGCCTCACCTAAGTTGGCGTAGACCTGAGCATCACCAATCGGAATCAGAGCCAAGCTGTGGTCAATCTGGCCATTAAGCGTCAGCAAGCCAACCACTTTCACTCGAACACGCTTTGGCGCCTGAACCTTCACAGAACCGTTTACCGTTGGAATCATCAAAGTCAGGTAATCACCCACTTTCGCACCCAACACATTCGCTACACCAGAGCCCAGAATGATCTGTTGTTGTCCTGCCTTAAACTCGCTCCAAGCTTGTTTATCGATAAAACTCGATAGACTTGATACCTGTTGTTCAAGTTGTGGATCAACACCGCGAACTTCAATTGCTTTGAGCTCTTTGCCCTTTTCAGCAAGCGCTGTAATTTTTACATAAGGCGCAGCAGCAACGACTTTATCGTGCTTAACCGACTCCTCAATCACGTGCTCCCAACGAGTCACAGGCTCATTCACGCCTTCAAATTCACCATGAGGAATGACAGAAAGTACTCGTGATTGAAGCTCTCGCTCAAAGCCATTCATCGCAGATAAGCCGATAATGATCACCGCGACACCAACCGCAATACCAATGGTCGAAGACAATGAGATGAACGACACCATCTTGTCTCGTTGTTTCGCACGGCTAAATCGGCCGCCTATCAATAGAGATAAAGAGGAAAACACTTAGCTCTCCTCTTTTTCTACGTTGACCAGTAAACCATCTTGCATGTGAAGTTGGCGATCCATCTTACCGGCAAGTTCACCATCGTGAGTCACGACCAAAAAGGCAGTATCGTATTCACGGTTCAGTTCACGCATTAAGTCGTAAATAGACAGTGCGGTGTTATGGTCAAGGTTACCGGTTGGTTCATCCGCCAACACTAGCGCAGGCTTATTCACCAATGCACGAGCAATCGCCACACGTTGCCTCTCGCCACCAGAAAGCTCTGAAGGTCGGTGGTCCACGCGGTGACTCAATCCAACTTTGTCCAACAAACGTTGTGCTTCTTGCTTTGCTTTAGCGGGCTTTTCGCCGCCAATCAATAACGGCATCGCCACGTTTTCTAAAGCTGAAAAGTCAGATAGAAGATGATGGAACTGATACACAAAGCCAAGATGCTGGTTGCGAAGCTTCGCCTGCTTATTCGAACTCAAAGATGCTAAATCTTGACCAAGAAAACTCACACTGCCCGCAGAAGCATCGTCTAATGCGCCTAAGATATGCAGTAAGGTACTTTTGCCCGAGCCAGAGGTACCGATGATTGCTACTAGCTCACCCTTTTCGATGTCAAAGCTGACTCCCTTGAGCACCTCAGTATCTAACGAGCCTTCACGGTACGTTTTACGGATATCATTACATTGAAGAAAATTACTCATAACGAAGGGCCTCAGCAGGTTTCACAGACGATGCACGATAAGAAGGGAATACAGTGGCAATCAGGCTAAGTGCAATAGCCAGAACCACAACAACAGCGATTTGAATTGGGTTAATCAAAATTGGTAACTGTCCACCAAACGAGAATAGAGCAACGCCCATCGCCTCTAAAATAGTATTAAGGTTCATCGCTAGAGCAACGCCTAACACACCACCAGAGAGCGCACCAATCACGCCACTACTTGCGCCTTGAACCATGAAGATCCCCATGACTTGACCATCAGTCATGCCTTGGGTCTTAAGAATCGCGACTTCAGACTGCTTCTCCATCACCACCATGATAAGTGCTGAGATAATATTGAAAGCAGCAACACCGATGATAAGCCCAAGCATTAAACCCATCATGTTTTTTTCCATACGAACGGCTTGGAATAGCTCACCTCGTTGGTCTCGCCAGTCGCTCCACAACCAACCTTCCGGTAATGGCTGAGTTGATAACTCTGCGACTTCAAACGGGTCTTCAAAAAATAGTCGCCAGCCTGAAATAGTGTCTGATTTATAACGCATCAAACGCCCAGCGTCTTGGATGTCTGTCACCATCAGTTGAGCGTCGATATCAGAACCTGTATTGAAAATACCGGCAACGGTGAAATTTCGTTGGCTTGGGATACGACCTAACGGGGTGTACTGGCTCGCGCTGGTCACCATCAGGCGAACTTTGTCACCCATAGATACCTTCAAATTTCTCGCCAAAGTATGACCGAGGAACAACTGATATTGACCCGCTTTAAGTGAAGACAATCTGCCCGCAATCAAGTGGTTCTGAAGAGGGTCATCTGAATTGGGTTCAATGCCAATTAACAAACCCGCAGATAATTGAGCCGGACTCTGAATCACTGCCTCACTGCGGACAATCGGTTCAACGTGACCATTAAGCGAGATTTGCTCTGCAAAATTAGGCGCTTGGGCAGAAAGAGAGGTAGTGCCACCTTGCTCATAAACCACAGCTTGAGGAAGAACTCCAAGAATTCGGTCTTTTAACTGCGCTTCGAATCCATTCATTACCGATAAAACAGTAACCAAAGACAGCACACCAATGGTGATACCTGCCGTCGACATATAAGAAACAAAACGGCTAAAGCGATCACCTGAACGGCCTTTCAAATAGCGTAGGCCAACAAACAACGAAATAGGATGAAACATACTTTGAACCATCTAAAGGGGATGCGGGTTAATGTAACGGGTATTGCTGTTACTGTGTAGGGGTTAATTGAAAATATAGAGTGAATTAACTCAATTAGTTAGGCTTGAAAAACAGAACCTTGTCAAATTGCCAAATTTCAAACAACTATTTGAGACTTTCAATTAACTGACCTTGATTACTGCGGCCACATAGCGATAATCAATAGATCACTTCAAGGAACTAACGCATGACAGAACAAGAGTTTTTCACCGTTCACCATAGCCTTACCGCTAATATTGAACCAATGGACAGCGGCTTCACTTTACCCTCTCAAATTCAATTCGAATCTGAGATCCCAGCACCATTTGTGGTGGCAAGTGAATTTAGCCAATTGGATCTGTTAGCTGACAGCGCTCGAGCGGAACTGAAAAACAGCGACTTGAAGAATGTCACCAGTTTATTGGATGCACAAAACTCAAAATTAAACCTCTTGTTGAGCTTTATGTTATCGCAGCAAGATGATGAGAAATTTCGCACTCACACCTATTCATTTGGTGCGAGTCAGTTTTCCTGCTTTTCAAAAGCAGACATCGAACCGGGTCGCTTAGTAAAAGCCAAACTTTTTCTAGAGCACCCAGCTGCAGCCATTTATTGCTACGCAGAAGTATTTGCTAGCGAGGCGAAAGACTCAGGTTTCGAAATCAAATTTAAATACGCTCATCTTCGCGATACCGACCAAGACCTGCTAATTAAAGCGGCACTTTATCAACAACAGAAACTCTTGCGTCAACGCTCTCTAGACCGAGATAACAAGTAAATTAACATGACCAAAAAATCCATATTTACACTACCTAAACTTAAAGGTGCCGGTGACAAAAAGCACATCGGTAACCTAGTCGGTTCGTCTCTCGCTCTTGCCATTGCCAAACTCGCAGAGCAACACAACAGCCATACCGTCTTGGCTGTACCCGATCCTCAAATCGCACTCAAGCTTCAATCAGAAATTGAACAGTTTACGTCACATGAAGTGGCACTATTCCCTGATTGGGAGACTCTGCCATACGACAGCTTCTCACCGCACCAAGAGATCATTTCTGACCGTATCGCTCGCCTTTATGCACTGCCAACGTTAAAAGATGGCATCACGATCGTACCGATCAGCACGCTACTACAACGTCAGTCGCCACGTGACTTCTTGTTGCAGCACACCTTAATGGTGAAAACGGGTGATCTGTACTCGTTAGAGAAGCTGCGTCTTCAACTTGAAAAGTCTGGCTATCGTTATGTAGACCAAGTGTTTGGCCCGGGTGAGTATGCGAGTCGAGGTTCAATTCTCGACTTGTTCCCAATGGGCAGCAAAGACCCGTATCGTATCGACTTCTTCGATGACGAGATCGACACCATCCGTACTTTCGATCCTGAAAATCAGCGCTCTATTGAAGACATCTCTGAGATCCGTTTGCTGCCAGCTCACGAATTCCCAACCTCGGAAACGGCAATTGAAGATTTCCGTATTCGTTGGCGCCAACAGTTTGATGCCCGCCGCGAACCAGAATCGGTTTATATGCAGGTATCTAAAGGCACATGGCCTGCTGGTATTGAGTATTGGCAACCACTGTTCTTCGATCACACAGAAACCTTGTTTGATTACGTTGCCGATGAAGCGCAACTGCTGATTCTAGGTGATGTCGAGACTGCAGTAGACTCATTCCTAACGGACGTTGCTCATCGATACGAACAGCGCGGTGTTGACCCATTACGGCCACTTCTCACGCCTGAACAACTGTGGCTGAAGAAAGACGAGCTGTTCGCACACTTCAAACAGAAGCCACAAGTCAATCTGAGCTTAGATTCAATTGAAGAGAAAGCTGGACGTACCAACCTTCCGGTTGTGTCTCTTCCTGATCTCAGTGTTCAGCATCAGAATAAAGAGCCACTCGCAAACCTAAGAAAGTTCACTGAAGCCTTCGAAGGAAAAGTGGTCTTTTCAGTTGAGTCTGAAGGTCGTCGTGAAGCTCTGAGTGAATTACTGCGAGGCATTAAAGTTCGTCCAAGCGAAGTTGAAAACCTCGATGCGGCGATTAAAGGTATAGATAAGTTCAGCCTGATCTTAGGGTCAGCGGAACATGGCTTTATCCACGAAGAGCAAAACATCGCCCTTATCTGTGAAAGCGACCTGTTGGGTGATCGCGTTGTTCAGCGCCGTAAGAAAGACAAAAAAAGTGTTAACAGCGACACTGTCATTCGTCACTTAGCCGAACTTAAACCAGGTCAGCCTGTTGTACACATTGACCATGGTATAGGTCGCTACATCGGCCTACAGACTCTCGAAGCCGGTGGTATGAAAACCGAATACGTAACCCTTGAGTATCAAAACGATGCCAAGCTCTACGTACCTGTTGCTTCTCTGAACTTAATCGGACGTTACTCGGGTGGCGCTGAAGATTCAGCACCACTACATAAACTCGGTGGCGAAGCGTGGCAAAAAGCTCGTAAACGCGCCGCGGAGAAAGTCCGTGACGTTGCAGCAGAGCTACTTGATGTTTACGCCAAGCGAGAGCTAAAACCTGGCTACAAATTTGTGCTCGACCGTGGCCAATACGCGACTTTCAAATCTGGCTTCCCGTTTGAAGAAACCGATGATCAAGCGATGGCCATCAATGCTGTTATGTCTGATATGTGCCAAGCCAAAGCCATGGACCGTTTGGTGTGTGGTGATGTTGGCTTTGGTAAAACCGAAGTCGCGATGCGTGCAGCATTCGTTTGTACCGACAACAGCAAACAAGTAGCGGTTTTAGTTCCTACTACTCTACTTGCTCAGCAACACTTCGAAAACTTCCGTGACCGTTTCGCCAACTTGCCGATTCGTGTTGAGGTTCTATCCCGATTCAAATCAGCTAAAGAGCAAAAACTAATCATGCAAGATGTCGCCGACGGTAAAGTGGATATCCTAGTCGGGACTCACAAGCTGCTTTCGAGCGATATTAAGTTTAAAGACCTAGGCCTGCTGGTTGTCGATGAAGAACACAGATTTGGTGTACGTCAGAAAGAGAAAGTGAAAGCGATGCGTGCGGATGTCGATATTCTAACGCTTACTGCGACACCGATCCCGCGAACGCTGAACATGGCAATGAGTGGCATGCGTGACCTTTCGATCATCGCTACACCACCCGCACGACGCTTGGCAATTAAAACCTTCGTTCGCGAGAGTGATGATGCCATCGTCAGAGAAGCGGTGCTGCGTGAAATCATGCGTGGTGGCCAGGTTTACTTCCTACACAACCAAGTCGACACGATTGAGAAAACAGCAGAGTCATTGCAAAAGCTGATTCCAGAGGCGCGCGTGACTGTAGCTCATGGCCAGATGCGAGAGCGCGAACTGGAACGCATCATGAATGACTTCTACCACCAGCGCTTCAACTTACTGGTGTGTACAACCATCATTGAAACCGGTATCGACGTACCAACGGCAAATACCATCTTGATGGACAGAGCCGATAACCTTGGTTTAGCACAGCTGCACCAATTACGTGGTCGTGTAGGTCGTTCGCACCACCAAGCTTATGCTTACTTGTTAACGCCACACCCTAAAGCAATGACCAAAGATGCGATCAAGCGATTGGATGCGATTGCTTCGCTCGAAGACTTGGGCGCAGGCTTTACCTTAGCAACTCACGATTTAGAGATTCGTGGTGCGGGTGAGCTGTTGGGTGATGAACAGAGTGGTCAAATCCAGTCGGTTGGTTTCACCTTGTACATGGAGATGCTTGAACAAGCGGTTGAAGCGTTGAAAGAAGGTCGAGAGCCTTCGCTTGATGATCTATTGCGTGAACAAACTGAAATTGAGATGCGTCTGCCTGCACTATTGCCAGACGACTATATTCCAGACATCAACACGCGTTTATCAACATACAAACGTATTGCGAGTGTGAGTGACACCGACGAATTGGCAGAGTTGAAAGTCGAGCTGATTGATCGCTTTGGCCTTCTGCCTGATGCAACCAAGAACTTATTATCAGTTTCTGAGCTAAAATTAGCCGCAGCGTCTATCAAAGCGAAGAAAATTGAAGCCCACGATAAGGGTGGATTCTTAGAATTCTACCCGGATGCTGACATAAACCCGACCTACCTTGTTAAACTGTTGCAATCTCAACCGCAAAAGTTTTCAATGGAAGGACCAACAAAGTTCAAGTTTACGATACCATTGGTCGACAGACGGAAGCGAATTCAATTTGTTAGTGATTTATTGGGCGAATTCAGACAAAACTTGCTGCCTTCAGCATAAGACCCAATCCACTTGCACATATAAATTATCCAGCCGGTAGTTCGGCTGGAAGACGGAGTAAAAATGAAAAGACTGATCCCACTGCTACTATTGTTCGTCTCACTGCCAAGTTTGGCGCAGAGACAATTTGATATAGAAGTGATCATTTTTAAGCGCGCTGTTGATGCAGAGAAGGTGAACGAATCTTGGCCAAATACACAGCCTAAGATTTCACTTGAACGCGTTGGTTCATTTCAAGATACCCAATACCGAGCAAAGAAAGGCGTTCAAATGCTACCTTACTCGGAATACAAGTTAACGCCTCAGAAAGACAAGCTACGTAAACACGCTGGCTTTGAAGTTCTGATGCATACCGCTTGGCGTCAAGGCGACCAAGGTAAGAGCTCGGCACCTGTTTTCCATATTCAAGCAGGTAAAGATTTCTCTAAACAGTTTAATGCTGATGGCTCTGAAAAAGGCGCAATCACTGCAGGCAGCGCTGATGGGTTCCAAGAAGAGATCATTGATAAGCCACTCTACGAATTAGACGGCAAGCTGCAAATCTACGTTCAGCACTACCTATACGCTGAAACGACATTAGATTTAAAAGCGCCAAGCGTTCGTGAAGTGACTCTACAAGAGCAACAAATTGAGCTAGATTCACCAGTAAGTGGCGCAGAAAGCAACGTCCAGGTGGGCAATCTAACTGAAATTTCTCCGACGGTTGAAGTCCAAGAGTTCCTTAAGAGCTACCGCATGGACCAAAAACGTCGTATGCGCAGTACAGAAACTCATTACCTTGACCACCCACTTCTTGGAATGGTGATTCAAGTTAGACGTGTAGCGCAGTAAATTACTTGCCGATTCGGCTATAATTATATAAATAATTCAATCCGCCCTCCTAGTGAGGGCGTTTTATTAAGTGCTATCTATCTTTATTCTGTACTGACTCTCTTTGCTCAGTACTTACACGTTACTTGGTACGCTCTATGAGCCCTGAATTTCAGATCAACACACAAAATCTTAGCCTTAAAATCATTGAGGCCTCAGATGCTCAAGAATTTTCTCAGCTGGTTAAGTCCTCCCCTAGCTTGCTGCCATGGGTCGACTGGTGTCATAAAGAGTTTTCTATCGTCGAGGCCGAGAAATTTATTCTGGCAACTCGCCTGAACTGGGTGAAAGCCGATGCGTTTGGCTTTGGCATCTTTGAACGAAAAAGCGATAAGTTAGTCGGTATGGTTGCCATTAATGAGCTTTACCACACCTTTAATATGGCGAGTTTAGGTTATTGGGTCGGTGATGACTTTCAAAGGAGAGGGATCGCCAAAGAAGCGATGTTCGCCCTATTTGAATTTTGTTTCGCGCAACTCAAGTTAACGCGTTTGGAGATTGTCTGCGATACCGAGAACCTACCCAGCCAAAAGTTGATCGAGAAGTGTGGCGCTGAGCGAGAAACCATTGCCCAGAATCGATTTCTGTTTAACGGTAAGCCGAAAGATGGCGTGGTTTATTCTGTGCTACCTCCAACGTCTTAACAGCAGAAATGAGTTCAACACCTGCGATAATCCATAATCGACACGATCAAAAAAGAGCTCCGAAGAGCTCTTTTTTATTATCAGCGTAATGCTCTGAGAAGGCTTACCTGATTAGTGAAGCTTTAGGTTTGGACGAAGTACACGGTTAATACGACCAACCAGCATCATCAGTGATGTTTTGATTAAGCCGTGAAGCGCCATCTGGTGCATGCGGTACAAAGAGATGTAAACCACACGAGCAATACGACCTTCGACCATCATCGAGCCTTTCGTCAGGTTACCCATCAAACTACCTACCGTAGAGAAACGGCTAAGTGAAACTAGCGAGCCTTTGTCTTTGTAGATGTAGTCTTTCAGGTCACGACCGTTCAACTTAGCAATGATGTTGCTGAATGCACAGCTTGCCATTTGGTGAGCCGCTTGTGCACGTGGCGGAACGAATGAACCGTCTGCTTGTGTACATTGCGCCAAGTCACCGATTGCAAAGATGTTGTCATCCAGTGTTGTTTGCAGCGTGTTCTTCACAACCAACTGGTTGATACGGTTGGTTTCAAGACCACCGATATCTTTCATGAAATCTGGTGCTTTGATACCTGCTGCCCATACCATGATTTGAGCTGGGATCTTGTCACCATCTTTGGTTGTTAGGCCGTCAGAATCCGCCTGAGTCACCATCGTATTCGTACGAACGTTCACACCAAGCTTGGTTAGCTCAGAGTGTGCTGCACTTGAAATACGAGGAGGTAGAGCTGGAAGAATACGCTCACCCGCTTCAACTAGGTTTACGTTCAGCTTGCTTGAATCTAGGTCGCCGAAGCCGTAAGTACGAAGTTCTTTAACGGCGTTGTGTAGCTCTGCAGAAAGCTCTACACCAGTTGCACCAGCACCAACAATCGCGATGTCTACCGTGCCTTGTCCGTTCTTAGCGTGAAGCTTTAAGAACTGATTGTTCATTTCTGTACGGAAACGGTGTGCTTGCTCTGGGCTATCAAGGAAAATACAGTTGTCACGAACGCCTGGAGTGTTGAAGTCGTTTGACGTTGAGCCTAGCGCCATCACTAGAATATCGTATTCAAGTTCACGGCTTGGCATCAGCAGTTCACCGTGCTCGTCTGTAAGCTCGCTTAGTGCAATCACTTTACGCTCACGATCGATGTCGTTCAGGCTGCCCATTTGGAAATCGAAGTAATGGTTTTTTGCGTGCGCACGGTAGCTTAATGCATCAACACCTTCATCCAGTGAGCCCGTTGCTACTTCATGAAGTAATGGTTTCCATAGGTGGCTTGCTTTACGGTCTACCAGAGTAATCTGGGCACGTTTCTTACGACCTAAAGTGCGGCCTAGCTTAGTTGCTAGTTCTAAACCACCAGCACCGCCGCCTACTACGATAATTTTTGTCACAATGACAATCCTCTACAAAATGAATAAATGGGGTTCGGCTCGATTACTCCAACCGATAAATTCTATGTATCTACTCGGCCTTGAATGCGAAGGCTGTTACAAATTGGGTTACCGCGAAAAAGAATAACGACAGCTCACCGAGTAGTTAGAGGGGTTACAAACAACAAATAATGGTTTGTTGCTTTGCTCACGTGGATATAAAAGGTGACTACCTGAGAGGCAGAACACAAATTATGGGCAAGTTTTTTCACTCGCTCTCAATTTTTTTTGATATTTGTCAAAATATTTTGCTTGGGAACATTATATATAGCAAAAAGATGACCGCAACAAAAAAATCCTTACCCTCAATGAGGATTCGCGACTAATTAGTTAACGTTTGCGCAAACTGATCTATAAATGCACAAACCGACCGATAAAACATATACAACTACTTTATCAATACCAGTCTCTAAGATTCAGATGTGAAAAAGCAGCACTCATTGAGCACTGCTTTTATAAAACATCTGGATTGATTAAGCGTTTTTGAACGCTTTCATTGCTTGAAGATGTTGAGAGATCTTTTTGAATTTATGACTCTCTTTCTCATCCCAGATTACATCATAGTAATCTTCTAGCGCGGCAGCTGTTTTGGTATTGTCGTGAATTTCATCTTCACGAGAAAGCACCACTAAACAGCGTCCTTTGTTTTTCATACGGTACTGAGCAACACATTTAGTTGCGATGTCTTCGTACTCTTCTGGACGGTCAATTCGACCTACCATGTTGTTCTCAGGGTGCAGATTAGGGTTGAACACCACCTGCTTAATCCCACATAAGAAACCAATACGCTCAGACCAAAAACCACCTAAACCTACACCACAAATAATGGGATGCGGATCATCGGATTGCTCTATCACCTTATGCACTTCTTTTAGCAGATGCTGCATATCGTGTTTTGGATGCAAAGTACTGTAGTTGATGAAACGAACGTCATCATCAATGAATTGCAACTGCAGTATTTTTTCGTGATTGCCCGGGCTTGTTGAGTCGAAGCCATGTAGATAGATAATCATTGTACCTCCCCCGTTGAATATTGGTACGTTTTGATCAATCTAACACGAAAAACAAGGTTTTAAAGGTAACAGCTGAGAAATTATATTTTTCACTTCCTAAACGTGATCCTAGCTACATAAAGTGTGACTCAGAGCCTCCGCTTCACGCAGATAACTTTCATCGCCCCAAAGCTGATGAGCAAGTAAATACCATAGCATCGCCATCATCTGGCTTCTTGGTAACCATGCTTCTACACCATCAAGCCAAGGCTGAACATCATGGATTCCTCGCAGCTGACAGTACTTCTCAACCGCTTCTGTGACTGGCGCGCCAGCAACCGCAATGGTTAATGTCAAATCGAGCCTAGGGTCTGCGAGCGCAGCGTATTCCCAATCAATAATCTTAATGCAGTCACTGTTTCTCACTAGGTTATAACCACCTAAGTCAAAATGGCACAAAGACAGGTCAACATTGGTAATACTCGGAGCCACGCGCCACTCTTGATAAATCTTAGTGCAGGCTTCAGTCTTATGAATCGCATCAAGCTGCAGCCAGTAATGGTCGACTCGCGCCGTGAAACTGAATGGTTGCAGTGGTAATCGCGCAGTATTAACCAGATGAACAGAGATCAGCGTTTTCAACAGGTCATCGAGTTCTAGATCTTCGTAAAGTGTCTCACCCGCAATCCACTCAACCAGTAACCCCTGCTCATTCACTACCATTGGGCTTGGCCCGATACCGAGTCGCTCAATGGCAGACAGCACTTGGTACTCTTCATGGCGAGAAATGAAGAACGCTTTGGTGATAGGTGTGGTTGGCCGCCAAACATACGCAGTACCATCGGCATCGACCAACTTCCAACATCGATTGGTCAAACCGCCTGTTAATGTCTGTGCTCTAACTGGAGGCTCAGAAAAGTAACCGTCAAGCGAACTCAAACTGGTATCAAGAAGCTTAGCCTCAGACCAAGAAAAAATTGCCATATTTACTCCCTATAAACGTCTTAACTGCCCTATAAACGTCTTCATTTCCCTACAAAAAAGACACTGACCAAAAGCCAGTGTCTCTTCATAAACAGCACATCATGCACTGCATTGGCGTGTGACCAAGCTATGTGTGGCCAAGCTATACGCTGCCAAGACTAGACGCTGTCAAAACTGGCTGCGTTTAGTTGGCAAGTAAGCGAAATTAAAGGCCTAGTAGGCTCTTAGATTGTTGCTTACGGATTTCAGTCTCGTCAGCCCATTCAATCAAGCCAGACTCAAGATCCATTAGACGCATCGTCATTTTGTAGTAAACGTCTTCGTCGCTACCGTCTTTCTTAACGATGCTTGATAGGTTGCCGTACAGCATGTATTGAGCACCGACCATTTTACCGAATTGAATTGCTGAGCTTTGATTTACAAGCTCATCATTGTTTTGGAAGTTCAATTGGTCACGAACAGACTCTACACGGTCCATATCAACGAAACGGAACTTACCAGAATTCAGCATTTTAGTACTGATAGTGTCAGTGATTGACTCAGTATCGATGTGCTCACTTGTCTTGTTCTTGATTCGCTCTACGAACACGATTGGACGTTGCTCTCGAGTAATGTAAGACACTGAACCAGACGCCATCATGCTATCGACCATTTCACCCGCAATCGTTTGAAGGTCAGTTGAACCGAAATCGATTGTCGTGGTTTCTACTGCTTGTGCATCACCGTAGCTTACCTTGTTTGAACAACCGCCTAAAATAACCGCTAAACCTAGTAGCGCAACGACACTCTTTTTCATTTTGTTTCCTCAACTTATCACTGAGCGGGGTTACCCACACTCTTAAATTCTTGTATTTACGAATCATTAGACCCGTTTTATCAGACTTACTGCTCTCGGAACTGGACTCTGAACTGAGTTGCTTTCGGGTTTACCGACACTTCCGACAACGAAATGCTTTCAAAACCACGAACAATGGCTTGCTTCCAAGGGCCTTGTTTTAGATTGACCTCAAGCCCGGCATCGTCGTACCAGTAAAAACGATAAAGGATATGTTGATCGCCTTTATAGTTACTGTTTAAACGAACGATTCCGCGCGTATGACCGTCGACCAGATCGGTACGGATATCTTCAACCTGTAAACGGCTGCCCAATACCTTGTCACCAAAGAAAACGTTCTGAGTCAGACTATCAACCCTTACGCCAGCTGTATTATCAGCACAACCAGCCAGAGCCATAACCGCTGCTAAACTCACTAACCACTTTTTCATTACAGCCTCCCTAGCTGTTTATGCCACATTGTTGCGTTGTTACCTTGTCGAGAAATCCACACCAAAGTGGTCTGCCCTTCTCGGATATCAAAGTCATACGTTTTAGCGCCCGCTTCTAGCGTATATTGACCGCTGTTTGCTACGAACGTGCTGCTCTTAATCTCAGCCGGTAGAGATTGCCAACTGCGAGTATCTGGTTGTTCGGTGAATGTATTCCACACATTGAACAAGATATTGCCGACATCGTTGCCTTTGGTTGCTTCTTTACGAATGCGATCTTTCGCGACTACACGTAGCGCTTGGCGAATAACAATGCTCGTCATACGTTCAGATAAATCATTCTGAGCCATCGCGTTTACATCCGTGATCAGGTGTTCTTGTAAAGGTTGTCCGCTGATTCGCAAGGCAGAAAAACGCTCTACGTTTTGACTCGGGTAATAGGGCAGCGCAAGAGAGTATATTGCCCCCTGATCGCGACTGTCATAAACAGGTAAATCTAGTCGCCAACTGTCCATAGCTTGTACAGCGCTCTGCTCTTGAAGAACAATCACTCGCCCTTCACCTGTACTAAGTTTAGAAGACTGCTTATAGCGTTTTTCTAATGTCGCTAAATCTTGTCGCATCCCTAAACGTGCGGCAGTTGCCATCGTTCTGTCGATGATTTCTTGGTTATCTGGCATCACAGCCAAAGCACGACGATAGTCAACATAGGCACTGTTTAAATCATTTGAAGCTTCATAAAGCAGACCAGACAAGAACATCAGATACGCATTCTGTACTGACTGCAGCTTTTTACCCGCATCAGGGTAATTAGCAAGGATGCTACCCACATTGGCAGACAACCCCTGCTTCTTCGCATCGCTGGCTGCACGGTCTAACTCAGCTTCACGTTGCTTCTTTGCTTGTTCTTGAACTTGGTTGGCGCGACGCATTTCAATCACCGCACCTTCTAAATCGTTTTTCTTGAGATAATTTAAACCGAGATACAGATGAAGAAACCCCAGTTCATAATCGGCTGGCACATACTCGGTAATATTATCATTCACCGCCAACGCACCCACGCTGGTCGCACTGTCTGAAATCGAGATAACGGCTTTTCTTTGCTGCTCAGTTACCGCCTGATCCGCCACTTCAAACGAAGACTTACTCTCTGGGTATTGCTGATCCAGAAGGTTAATTCTACCTCTTTCAAAGTTATCAAGGATGTCACCCGCAGCGTAATCTGGTAGCTCTTGTTGAGCCTCTGAATAATCTCCAGATTTAACGGCTTGGTAGATCTCTTTGTTTTGCGCGCTGTAATGACTGAACAGGTTTCCTGCAGACATACTTGCACAGCCCACAGTCAACGCCGATAACAGGGCAATGGAAGCGAATCTAAACTGTTGCTTCACTTATCGTCTCCGTGCATGTTTAAAATGCCAACTTTGTTAGGGTCTGTTGACCTTTAATGGTCTCATTATCAAAACGAAACGCGTTGTAAAAAGGATCTCAAGCCAGTTGAAACCCTACTGATTTAGCCTCTGCCTAGGCGATGCCGATATTCAGACAACAGATAGAACTTAAAGTTGGCATACAAACTACAAATTTTCCAACTAACTACTTGTGTTAACCCACTAATGAGCGCGTTTAAACTAGCTCATTAGCTTTCATTAACTCGTTAGCTTTTCATTAGCTCATTAACTTTTTATTAGCTCATTAATAGGGGGCCAAGTGGACGGCCGCCAACCAAGTGCATGTGAATATGATAAACCTCTTGGCCACCGTGAGAGTTACAGTTCACGATAAGACGATAGCCATCTTCTGCAATGCCCTCTTCTTTTGCTAACTTGCGAGCAACAGTAAACATGCGCCCCATCATCGCTTCATCTTCGACTTCAACATCGTTGGTTGTCGGAATCAGCTTGTTTGGGATGATTAGGATATGGCTTGGCGCGCGAGGGTTAATATCGCGAAATGCGGTTACTAAATCGTCTTGGTATAGTAGATCTGCTGGGATTTCTTTGTTGATGATCTTAGTAAAAATGGTTTCTTCAGCCATGTTTCTCTCCGATAAAACATTTATTTTTTAATGCTTTGAGTATGCGCTATGCCGCATCAAACCACAATAAATCTGCTTTAAAGCATAATAAAAAACACCGTTCAAATCAAAGAAAACGAGCCTTAGCTCTCAAGAATGGCATGTTGGTTATAACTGAGCGCTATTTTTGACGTGTGCGTCATAAAATGCGTAAGCCGAGCTCAATAGAATGCTGATAATTTTGTTAGTTTTACTTTGACCTGACATTAGGTCTGAATTTTTATTTAGGGAGAAAGCCATGAAGGGATCTGTGATCAAGCGTATGTACGCTGGTTTCGCACTGATCATCATCATGTTCGCAGTCACGATAACCATCATGATGAACAGCATGAATCAGATACACAGCAATTTTGAGAGTGTCTCAGAAACCTCATTACCACTTGTCGCGCTTTCAAATCAAACAAGTGTTCAATTGCTTTCTGCTGATAAGTCATTCAAAGATTTCTTAACCACACAAAACGCTGAACGCATGTCCGCAATGCGTACAGAATTTGCTGCATCACAAAACTCTTTTTCTGAAGTTCTAAGCAATCTAGAAGCGGCAAGCCAGAACGACTCAACACTCATCGAACGAATTGCACAATTACGAGCGATGGAAGAACGCTACTTTACAGAAGCAGACGAAGCGATGAACAACTACGTCGCGATGTTCGAAGCACAAGAACAAGTGCAAAAAGCCTCTCGTGACTTCCAACGCTTACATTCAGAATTAACCGTTGGCATGAAAGAGTACGTTGCCGACCAAAAAAGCATCTCTGTTAAAGTGATGGCAAAGAGCTACTTCATTAAACTGCAAGACGCAGAGGTCATCACCTCTGATGCACTAGCTAGCTCTGATGTTGCCTTCGTTCAGAAAGCCGTTAACCAAAATAAAAAGGCCGTTACTCACCTTAACTATGCTTATCGCGGTCTATCAACACAACTACCAGCACTTAAAAATGTCTTCGATGAGTCGGTTCAGAAGTTCACCAAAGACGTTGGTCAGAAAGGTGGCGTACTAGACAAACACAACAACTACCTACAAGCCAAGCAAGCGCTGTACGTGAACATCGCCAACCTAGCTGTAGAAGTTGACCAAGCAATGGCTGTTTTGGACTCGTTCAACGTAACTGCTGAAGAGCAACTCAACTCATCACTAGCAGACGCAAGCAGCATCTACGACAAAGGCCTATTCAACGCGATTGCAATTGGCATTGTTGTAACCGTGTTCGCAGCTGCAATTGGTTACCACATTGCACATAGCGTACGAGAGCCATTAACTCGCATCCTCGGTACGTTAGAAGGTCTAACCGAAGGCGATATGACTCAGCGTATCGATATTCGCTACGACAACGAATTCAGCCGCGTGAGCCGTCACATCAACACCTTGGCTGACAACCTACACAACATCCTTGTGAAGCTGAATGACGCTTCAGATGACTTAACTAAGACTGCAAGCGTCAACCAGAAGACGTCATCTGAAACGCAGGCTCAATTGAACAGCCAACGTGAGCAAACCGCGACTGTTGCGACCGCAATGACAGAGATGTCTCATTCTGTACAAGAAGTGGCGAACAGCGCGCAAAGCTCACTCACCATGGTTCAACAAGTAGAATCGGCTTCTGAGTCTGGTCGTCAGATCATGAACACCAACATCAGCACCATTAATCAGCTTGAAGTTCGCCTTACTGAATCAGTGGGCGCTGTAGGCGAGCTACAACAGATGAGTAGCCAGATTGGTTCAATCCTTGACGTTATTAGTGGTATTGCTGAACAGACCAACCTACTTGCACTTAACGCGGCAATCGAAGCAGCGCGTGCTGGTGAACAAGGCCGTGGGTTTGCAGTCGTTGCCGATGAAGTACGAGTGCTAGCGCAAAAGACCACTCAATCGACCTCTGAAATCGAGACCATGATCAGTAACCTGCAATCAAGCTCGAAAACAGCAAGCAACGTTATTGAAAGCTGTATGAGCGATATGGACATGTCGGTTCAACAAGCTTCAAGTGCAAACAGTGCGATGGAAGAGATCCAAGCCTTGATTCTAGAGATCAGCCACATGAGTACACACATCTCTCAAGCAGCCGCTGAGCAGAGTGAAACGTCTGGTGATATTGCACGCAACATCGAAGACATCAACCATATCGCAGATAAGAGTTACCAAGCGATGTCTTCAATTGCAGAAGCCAGCCAAAACCTAACAATTTTGGCGAATCAGCAAGGTGATTTAGTACATCAATTCAAACTATAGATAAATGAAGAATCGATAGATATTTAGTGAGATTGTTGAGACTTCTTACCCAATAGTGGTAACTAATTGAGCTAGGGCAACTTTTATCAAGGGTTGCCCTTGTTTTTTATGAGCTTTGTCATTATATGATTATTAAGGCTTGCTGCTTCCCGTTTTTTCTTTCACCTTTATGAGCGAGCCGCTATTAAGGAATTTATATGGCTGTTCATGTTGGCATTATCGATCAAGACCCCATTCGCTTGCTCACCCCATTACTTGATAACCGAACGGTCAGCACCCACATCGTGTTTATCGGCGACAAGAATCAAGTCAGTATGTACAAACGTTTAGACAGCGTTTTGCATAAGCGCGACATTACGAGTGAGTTTTTCGAAATTCCGACCATCGTAAATACGTCCGTCATTAAAGAATCTATCCAAACCCTTGCCGAAGACCTCAAAGCACGCGGTCAAGAAGTGAAGCTCAACGCAAGTTGTGGCCTTCGTCACCGCCTACTTTCTGTGTACGAAGTATTCCGTACTTACCACTGGCCAATCTTCGTGGTTGAACCAAACAGTGACAAGCTGTGTTGGTTGTACCCAAATGGTAAAGAAGATGCACAAGTTCAAGACCGCATCACCATCGACGACTACCTGACTGTGTTCGGTGCTCGCGGTGAATTCAGCGATGTTCAGCTGTCTCCGCAACTGGATCAGAAACTTTATGAACTGGGTGAACGTTGGGCTAGTAACGCACTCGAACTAGGCCCTGGCCTTGCGACATTGAACTACCTAGCAACGACCTGCCGTAAAGAACAAAAACTTGATGTAGGGCTATCTGAGAAGCAACAAGGCTATCGAGAGCTCAACATGCTGCTGAGCGATTTGGTTGAAGCTAAGATTGCGACTTACGACAACGGTATTTTGACCTTTGCCAATGAAGACGCACGACGCTTCTCAAACGGTGAATGGCTTGAAACATTGGTTCACAGCACAGTTAAGCAGATCCAAGATGACATGCCGACCATTCAAGACCGTTCTTTGAATGTTCAGGTATACCGTCAACTGGGTGAACGTGAGGTTCGTAACGAGCTTGATGTTGCCTCTGTGGTGAACAATAAGCTGCACATCATCGAATGTAAGACCAAAGGCATGCGTGATGATGGTGATGACACCTTGTACAAACTGGAATCGCTTAGAGACCTGCTAGGTGGCCTACAAGCACGTGCAATGTTAGTGAGCTTCCGCCCTCTTCGCCATAACGACATCACACGAGCTGAAGATCTTGGCCTTGCATTGATTGGCCCTGACGAATTGAAAGATCTTAAAACACACCTAACGGCATGGTTTACAGCTGCGGGTGGCAATGAAGATCTAGAGTACTAAAAACCAATAAGCTCATGAGAGCTCAATGCTCTTAAGCAGATTGTTAAAAAGGCGAATGACGATTAAGTCACTCGCCTTTTTTGTTGTCTGTTTTCTCTATTGATTACTTTCAGACGGCACAAAAAAATGGCCGCATCATACGATGCGGCCATTTTCAAAATTTAATGTCACTTGAAGACTTAATGCTCTCTAAAACTCAGAGCACTTTAAGACTTAAAGCATTTTACGAGCGGCTTCTACAACCACTTTGATTGAACGTGCTTCTGTTACTTTTAGAGTGTCGTGATCAGGCGTCTCTTTTTGAGTACGGTTGATGATTACACCAGCAACACAACCTGCTTTCAGACCAGAACTTGCACACATAGTTAGCAGTGTTGCAGATTCCATCTCGAAGTTTAGAACGCCCATGTCTTGCCATTCTTGCATAGAGCCTTGGAAGCGCTTAACAACGCGACCAGAGAACGTGTCGTAACGCTCTTGACCTGGGTAGAACGTATCGCTTGATGCCGTTACGCCCATGTGAACTGTTGCACCTGATTCATCAACTGCCGCTTTCATTGCTGTTGCAACTTCAAAGTCAGCCACTGCTGGGAACTCCATAGGAGCAAAGTGTAGGCTAGCGCCGTCTAGACGAACAGAACCTGTAGAAACAATCATGTCACCCACGTTTACGTGAGGTTGGATAGCACCAGTCGTACCAACACGTAGGAAAGTGCGAACACCAAGTTGAGCAAGCTCTTCAACTGCGATAGAAGTCGATGGACCACCAATACCTGTTGAACATACAACAACTGGTTTGCCGTCTAGCTCTGCGCGGTAAAGCGTGTATTCACGGTGACTAGCAAGGAATACTGGGTTCTCCATCTCTTCTGCAATTTTTTGCACACGAGCAGGATCACCAGGGATGATCGCAAGAGTAGCACCGTTAAGATCTGCTTCAGTAACACCTAAGTGGAAAACAGCTTGAGACATAGTTCGCTCCTTTTGGCTTATTGGGCTTTTTACCCTTATTTAAGCTCATAGTAAATTCGTGGGGTACGAACACACTCTAACCAAGCTCATTACAAAATGAAGTGACACATGTCACATGAATGATCGCAACAATAATTCAAGTTTCACAAAAAACCGATTGGCATCACAAAAATAAGCAATCCGCACGCCTATGTTGCATACTAATGAGACAAAAAGCGCCTTTAACGTATTACCGCTAAAGGCGCTTTTATATTAAGAATGCTCTATGTCGATGAGCTCGATTTAGTCCGCTTTAGATTTAAATCGAAGCAGACGCAATGCGTTCAATGTCACCAATGCAGTTGCACCACTATCCGCTAAAACTGCCACCCACAAACCGGTAATACCTAACAAGCTTGTCACCAAGAATACGACCTTCAAACCAAGCGCAAGGGCTACGTTTTGACGGATGTTGTTCATGGTCGCTTGCGACAGTTCAATCATCGCTGGCAGCTCAGTTAAACGGTTATGAGTCAGTGCTGAATCCGCCGTTTCCAAAGCGACATCCGTACCACCACCCATTGCGATGCCGACATTCGCCGTTTTCATTGCTGGTGCATCATTAATGCCATCACCGACCATCGCCACGTGCGACTGTTGAGATAACTCCTCAACGTAAGATACCTTGTCGCTTGGCAATAGGCTTGCCTTGTAATGCATACCAATCTTGCTACTGATCGCTGCTGCACTGCGCGGATTATCGCCGGTCAACATGATAGATTGAATACCTAATTCATTAAGTCGTTCAATCGCAAGCTTAGCGTCACTACGTAACGTATCTTGCCAAGCAATCAGACCAATCACCGTCGTAGCTTGCTCTGTTGATTCTTCTTGATCTTTAACCTCAAGAGCAACCACAACCGTCTTGCCCTCACCTTCTAATGCTTCTACCTGAGAAACCACATCGGCACCAAGTTCGAACGTGACTTTAGACGGTGACAGAACCTGATACTTAACACCATCAACATCCCCTTCAACACCACTACCAATCAACGCTTTCTTGTTGTGTGATTCAGGAATCTCAATATTCAGGTCTTTTACTTTAGCGACAAGTGACTGCGCCAACGGGTGAGTAGAGCCAACTTCAATCGCCCCAACCACACGCAGCATCGCGTCTTGTTGCCACCCCGATAGAGGTTGAATATCCGTAACCTGAGGCTTACCTTCGGTCAGTGTGCCTGTCTTATCGAAGGCGATGGTTTGGATTTTACCAAGCTGCTCTAGCGCTGCGCCGCCTTTAATGAGCGCGCCACGTTTCGCTGCTGCTGCTAAGCCAGAGGTAATCGCTGCAGGAGTCGAGATAACCAAGGCACACGGACAAGCAATCAACAATAGCGCTAGGCCACGGTAAACCCATGTTTCCCATGGCTGCGCAAACAACAATGGTGGTGTGATGATGACCAACAGAGCCACTACCATCATTAACGGTGTGTACCAACGGCTGAACTTATCGAGGAATCGCTCTAGTGGTGCTTTACGAGACTCTGCTTCTTCAATCAGATGAAGAATGCGATCGATCGCGTTCTCACCCTGTTTTGAAGTGATGGTGATACGAACCACTTTATCGACCACCACAGCGCCAGCCATGATGCTGTTACCTTCGATATGTTCAACAGGAACAGATTCACCGGTTAACGCACTTTCATCAAAGCTTGCCGCGTCTGTAATCAATTGTCCGTCAGCAGGTAAACGAGAGCCCGCAGCCACTTCAATCACATCACCTGGAACCAGTTCACTGACGGCAACTTCTACACGTTCGCCGTTGATGATCTTAGTCGCGTTTTCTGGTACCAATGCCATTAGCGCTTGAACGCCACTTCTTGCTCGAGATGAAGCAAACGCTTCTAAGCGCTCACCAATCAAGAACAACAATAGAACCATCGCAGCTTCCACAGTTTCGCCAAGGTACAAAGCACCCAGCGCGGCAACACTCATTAAGGTTTCAATAGCAAATGGTGTTCCTGAGCGTGCCAACTGAACCGCTTTTTTCGCCACCGGATATAAACCAAGCAGACAAGTTACCGTAAACAAGCCTTCACTTAATTGAGGTGAGGTGCTTTTCACAAGCACTGCAAACAGCATTGCCGCTGCAATCGCGATAATCTGTAAATTAGGTTGGATATGAGCTTGCCAAAAAGTCTCAGGTTGTTGTTTTTCTTTCTTTGAACCGACTTCCGTAAGAGGGAAACCCGTTTTGATAGAGACCTGTTCAATGGTGTCAGCAATGCTTTCATTATCGAATTTCACAACCAGCTTTTCGGTAGCAAAGAGAACCTTCGCTTGAATAACACCGTCAATATTGCTGATCGCGTTTTCTATTTTTCTTGCACAAGCTGGGCAGTCCATTCCGGCAACCAGCCAACTTTTCGAAAATTTGGCATCGAGAGATAAAGTTGAGGACTGACTGTCTTCTTCTCCACTGTCCGACGAGCTACAACAATCATCTCCAGACGATGACGGAGCAGCAGAAGAGCTACAACAACCAGATGAAGTGCCTGCTGCTGTGATGCTTGAAATTTTAGGGCTAGAGCAACTTGCTCCTGCCGCTTGAGGTTGAACGTCCACTTTTGCTGAGCGGCACGCTGCATGTTTTGCGCACATAATGTATCTCCTTAATACTCAAAAGCCTTGAGGTTGTTGCTAACTTACGAGCAACAGAACCTTAAGTTCATCAAAAGTATAAACCTTGGAGGCTACTCCAAGGTCAAGAAGAAGTTTTCAAGAAAACAAAAATATTATGCCAGCGCCGATGGCTTACTGAGATTTAAGCTCCGCACACTCTTCACGGTTAGCGGATACATCATCAATAAGAACCGCATCGTGTGAACAGAATGGCTGAGTGTTCAAGCTGACAATCGACACATCATCTTCCACTGGATCAACTTGAGATCCTTGCATCAGTTCAGCGATATGATGTCGAAGCACCAAGATACCTAAAATTCCGAACAAAACATTACCCAAAGCTTGACCATAGAGAACACCCAAAGCGCCATACCATTGCGAACCTAGATATACGAACGGCAGAGTACCTAACGTCGCTTTACCCAAATTCAATGCTGTCGAGTAAAGCGGTTTACCTAGGTTATTAAAAGAGGTGTTGGCAACAAATAGCGCACCGTTAAAGATGAAGGTTAAAGCCACATAGGTACAGAAAGCTGCCACAATAATTGCTGCATCACCTTGTAGACTAAAGCCTTGAATGACATAACCTTGAACGAAGTACAACAGAATACAAACAGCGATGGTGTATGCCGTAGTAACCAGCAATGAGTTATTGAGTGTTTCTTTTACTCGGTCCATGCGTTCAGCACCAAAGTTCTGACCAATGATTGGCCCCACAGCGCCAGACAAGGCAAAGATAACCGCAAAACAAACTGGCGTCAGACGACCTATCACGGCAAAGCCCGCGACAAAATCCTCACCATATTGTGCGATACCCGTTGTTACAATCGCATTACCGATAGGCGTTGCGGTATTGGTGATAATCGCAGGCAGCGCAATCGCCAATATTGGTCGAATATTAATGCGCCATTGCACAAAAGAAGGCGGAGCTACCAGCTGATGGCTGCGAATAAGAGGATAAAGCGAAAAGAATAGCACCGAGAAACGAGCGACAACCGAAGCGATAGCCGCCCCTTCGATGTTCCAACCAAAACCAAAAATAAACAGAGGATCGAGAATCGCGTTAACAATGCCGCCAGACAAAGTTGCCCACATCGAACGCTTAGCATCACCTGCCGCTCTTAAGCCCGCACCCGCTGCCATCGCTAACGCCAAAAATGGACCACTAGGTAGCAAAATCTGTAGGTAAGCTTGAGCGCGTTCGGCTGCAATGCCTTTGGCGCCTATCGCGGCTAGCAGCTCTGGAATATAAGCGAACATGATTGCAGTTATGGTTGAACTGATAACAAACGCAGTCAGCATGATACTGGTGCTTAGGTTTCGAGCGTGCTCTTGATTCTTAGAGCCGATGGCTTTGGACACTAATGCGCCCATGGCAATGGAAGTACCGATAGAAACGGAGGTAGAAAAGAAAGTCAGCGTACCTGCAAAGCCTACCGCAGCAGCCAATTCAACCTGTCCGAGCATACTGATAAACAGCATGTCGAGCAGATCGACCACAAATAACGCCATCAAACCGACAGAGCCAGCCCCCGACATCACCAATATGTGGCGCATCGTTGAACCTTCAACAAACTTTGCCGTTTGATTTGACATGAAACCTCCAAAAGTTGGAATACCCAAGAGCTAAAGCCTAATCAGCTGTTCAACTGTTCAACTGGCTAGGGATCCAAAAAGAAAGGATCGACCAAGAAAAGCGCTATACAGAAAAAAGGCGCTAGTGCGCCTTTTTTCAATTGAGAGTATTGAGAAAAATAATCGTTCTTAACACGCTACTATACCTGATGTTTGAAGCATTCTTCCAAGTTCTTGCCAATTGCTCTCAAAACATCAGTTCTGGTGATAATACCCACCAGTTTTCGATTATCGATCACAGGGTATGCTTTAGGTTTTCCAACCTGCATCATGTCCGCCAATTCAATAATGGATAAGTCAGGTGACACCGACAGCACTTCTTGGTACATACAGTCACCCACAAGGTGTGTGTCTTGGCAGAAGTAACTGACCTTCACAAGTTTCTCGAGTAAATCCTGCTCTGAAAGGAAGCCAATCACTTGTTCGTTATCATCGATTACGGGCCCACCCATATGGTGGCTACGCATCACTTTGTCTAACGCTAGACTTAACGGCATATCAGGAGTAAATGTCACAACCTGCTGCGTCATGTAATCTTTCACTTTAATAGAATGCATTGCGTTCTCCCTAAATACTTTGCGTCATATATTTTCTATCTTGTTAAGTTAATTGTTGTCTAAAATCTTGATTTTACTAAATGGATTTCAACAATTTTATTGATAGGCAAAACCTAACAAGACAAAAAAGTGAGACAAACAAAGGGTTGAGCACGTTTTCGAACGCCAGAAAAAAGAAAAAAAAGAGCCCTTACAAAGCCTTACTTTCCCTTGCTTAACCTTACTTAGCCGAGCTAGCCTGCGTAAATAAACCCTGTAATCTTCACCTCACTAATAATTAGAAATCCCGTTTTAGGAAGTTTATGCAACACGACAACAACATGTACGCGTATATTTACGCAGGTAACGACGGCACAGAAAACACACTCATCGCCACTATCGACAATCAAGAAAAACCGCTGATATCAAGCTGCGTTGATGAGATAAAACGCATGTCATGCTTAGCCATTGATTTAGCAGCAAAACACGACCTAAAAGTGAAGCTGGTGAAATATCAAAGAGAACAAGAGATCGACTTCGGCCTATTCGTTAAATAGTGAATCCGACACTGATTTGGTTAATCTCTAACTGGCAGCCATAGTAGCATTAGCAAGCGCAATAGCCGTGAATGGCTGCCGAATTCGACCTGACAAGCCTAACGGGTAAAGGCTATAATGATCAGACGGCGCCCTTGCCGATTTTCATTGTCCAAATACGGTTTACTATGTCTTCCCAAACCCCACCTAAAACGTATCTAACGAATTCCTTATCTAAGTTAAAAAGCTACTTTAGTGAGTTATTGGATTTCCAATCACGCATTTGGGTGGTTCATATCTTTGAAGACTCTATTACCGATCAGTCGTTTGTGATTAATGAAGATGGCTTTAAAGAACCGCTAGAGTGGATGAAAAAACGTGATTACCAAGCAAGAATGCTTGATCGTGTTGATAAGATGAAAATCTCACAGGTGATTGAGATTCAGTTCGAAGACAAAATGCATCGCTTGATGCGAGTGAAGTAGCTCTATTGTTTGGGCACGTACGAAAAGCCATTACTAGAAATTAAGCATAAAAAAGGCCAGCGCTCGCTGACCTTCTCTCATTGATTACAAACCACCATCTAACGCGCACAATACTCATGCCACAGGCGCACCGCTTTCTGGTATGCCTCAGTTTTATCGTGCGTTTCTGCAAAGAGAATGGCTGTCATGCTGTCGACAACGGTATTCGCCATTAGCGCCATATCTTCAGCCGATGTGCCAAGTACACATTGACTAGGAAGTGGCAGCTCTAGGTTCATCATCTCTTCCCAGTAGAACGATTCGACTTTGTCAGGAGAGCTCATCCATACCGTTTGGCTAACTTTAGGATTATATTCCGACTCACCGTTCATCCCTTTGAATGAAATCACCGAGTGGGATTTATTTCCGATAACATGCTCAACTTCCGCATGAAGTTGTGGAAAGCCAGGATGGAAACTGCCACGCAGACCTAAACGGCCACCACCAGGATTCAATGCTCGAACTACCGTGTTAATTGGTGTTCTCAAACCGTAGCGGTGTTTCCAACCAATCATGGTTTGTGCTTCGGGCGCAAAGTTAGCTAGCGGTAAATAAGCAATGCCGTCTTGTTCAAGAATCGACTTAGCATGTTCAGGGCTCTCAGCACTTTGCACACCGACATCTTGCAAATGGCTTTCAACGTGCGTCCTACCGCTCGGCTTATCCATATAGCCATGCATTAACACTTTATAGCCATTGTCAGCTAAGATTTTTGCCGCCAACAAGTTCCAAGGCTTGCCACTGGCGTTATCGTTACGCTTACCTGCATAACACGGCCAATCAATATCAGCGCCTAAATCTGGCACTCGAGATTGAAACGCTTTTACAAAGCCAGCGATCTCTTCATTGGTTTCATTCTGCACACGAATCAACATCAGTAGCATAGCCATTTGGTCGTCACCGACTTCTCCGCTTAAATACTCATCCATGATGCGGTAGGCTTGTTCGAACGATAAAGGCTTACGCCCTCTTTCTCCTCGTCCAACTGTACGAATACACTCTAAAATACTACTCATTGATTGTTTATTCTCTTCCGTTGATATCAATAAAATTCGAATACACTTTCGATTCTATGATACCCACCGTGCATTGCAAAGCGATTCAGTTGCTCTCGACCGAATTACCAATACGCGGATTGGTGTTCTAAAAGTAAACTTACTGGTGTAAAATTAGCGTATGTAATGCTAACCGCGACATATTGAGTAGTATCCCGATGACTGTAAAAAAAACGCTGAGCCAAAGAAAACGTGAATCGATCGTTGCCGCTGCTATCGCAGAGTTTACTGAGCATGGCTACAAGGCCACCAGCATGGATAAAATATCGAGTCGCGCAGAAGTATCAAAGCGCACCGTATACAATCACTTTGCCAGCAAAGAACTGCTTTTAAATGAGATTCTAGACAGCATTTGGAGCAAAACTCTGGCCGCAACGCATTTCCCATATCAAGCAGAACTGCCACTTGAAGAACAGCTTTCCTCGATAGCCAATCAAGAGCTTGAGTTACTTGAGTCTGAAGGCTTCATCGACCTGTCACGCGTTTTGTTCTCAGAGTATTTCCATAACGCAGAACTGGCGCATCAAGCGATGGAAAAATATTCCCAAGCAGAAAGTGGACTTACAACCTGGATTAAAGCCGCGTTGGCAGACGGTCGTTTAGTAGAACTAGACCCACAATTCGCCTCCACGCAGTTCATTGGTCTGCTTAAGTCTTTTGCGTTTTGGCCGCAAATCATTGGTCATGTGCCGTCACCGGATGCTGCACACAAGCAAGTGCTCATTACTTCAAGTGTCGAGATGTTCCTTAAACAATATCAGGCGTAATTTTGGTGGTTGACGAGAATTCAACCACAATAAAACCATCACTGGTATCCGCTGTTATTTTCCCTATACTGCAACCCACTTTCGTCATTACGACTCAGTAAAACTTCAACTTTAGGTAACCCTATGATTACTTTCACCACCAACTTTGGCGATATCGAGATTGAACTGAACCTTGAAAAAGCGCCAGTAACGTCGAAAAACTTCCTTAAATACTGCCAAGACGGTTTCTACGAAGGCACGACATTTCACCGTGTTATTGAAGGTTTCATGATTCAAGGTGGTGGTCACACTATCGACATGACAGAAAAACCAACTCGTGCCCCAATCGTCAACGAAGCAAACCGTGGCTTGAAGAATGTGATTGGTTCTGTGGCAATGGCTCGGACTGATGCACCACATTCTGCAACGGCGCAGTTCTTCATCAACCTTGATGACAACGATTTCCTAGATCACACCTCAACAACCAATGCTGGCTGGGGTTACGCGGTATTCGGTAAGGTTTCAGCAGGTATGGATGTGGTAAACAAAATTGCGAAAGCACCAACAACCATTCGCTGGGGACACGAAGATGTGCCTTGCGAAGATATTGTGATTACAAAAGTCACTATTCGCGACTAATTCATTCACGTCCTTTCCCGCCCCTAGTGCATTCGAATTGATGGCATAAAGAAAAGAAGGCTGTGCGATAGGACTATGGTGGTAAGGGTTCGACTTTACCACCTGTATTCAAAGCTCGTTGTTAGAATAGTTACCAGCGAGAACGATAAGTACGGTGACACCCTTTGCACGTCTTATTCGCAGAATTTAACCCTTGCTCTGCACTCGACAAGTCTTGTTCAACACTCGCCTGATAAGGCTCAGAAAAGCACTTGAAAAACAACCCACACTCGGCCTTGCGCCGAGTGTTTTATTTTCGTCTCGACCATTTGATATAGCAAAATAGTGAAGCAATGATCACCGCCCCACCGAGCAGCTTCTGCATCTCTACACTTTCGCCAAGCACACTCACACTTAACAGCAGCGTCCACACAGGCTCAAGAATCATGATCAATGCCGCCACTTCCATGTTCACGGAGTGCTGACCGACCGTTTGTAGCAAGTAACGAATAGACGTTGCGATCACCGCAGAGACAATAAACCAGAAGACTAAGGTTTTGGTGATTTCGAACTCCGGCTGAGCTGTCATAGAAGCAAAGGCTAAACCACTCACACCCACCACAAACAGTTGCACACAGATTGATGCGATAGGCTTGATATTGGTAATCACACGCTTGTTCATCACAAAGTGAACAGACAACAACATCGATGCTAGTAAGAAATAAATCTGACTCTGCTCAACATGCCAGCCGTTACCCAAAGTCAGCAACAGCATGCCAATAATCGCGATCGGGAAAGACATCCAAAACGCGCGATTAGGCTTAACTCGAAACAAAATCCAAGACACAAACGGTGCAATGATCATGGCTAAGCTCATGATGAATGCACCTTCCGACAAGCTTTCAGTCACCGAAACTGCAAACACCCATACCTGCAATGAGGCAGACAACAACAAACCCACGCCGCAAAGAGACAGAATCTGCTTAAACGAAAGCTTACGAATATGGTGAATACAAAATGGCAGAAGAATAAGACTCGCGACGAGGAATCGCACACCAATGAACACTGGCCCAGGCATTTCTAATACCACCAGCTTAGATGCAATCCATCCCACCCCAGCTAGCAGGGTGGCAAATAGAAGGTAAAGCTCTCCGCGCATCGCTTTCACGTTCATCATTTTACTTAGTCCAATAACAAAAAAAGCAACCCGACTCTGCAAGGTTGCTTTTTATAAACATTCAACAGGATCGAGATACTATCTCAATACTCTGCTTCAGGCAGCTGTTTTTAGCCTGCGTATTCTGGGTAATCCGTTAAACCTTTTTCAGCACCACCGAACAATGTGTTTGGATCGTGCGCTGCAAGTGGGTAACCATTTTGAATACGAGCTGGTAAATCTGGGTTCGCAACGAATGGACGACCAAAACCAACCATGTCAGTTACGCCTTCAGCAACGGCTTTTTCGCCACGCTCGCTATCGTATTTACCCGCATAAATAAGGACACCCTCGTAGGCTTCACGAACTGCTGCTTTAAATGCTTTTGGCGTTTCAGGTGCATCGTCCCAATCAACTTCTGCAATGTGTAGGTAAACAATTTTGTATAGGTTAAGTAGTGCTGCCGCCGCTGTGTAAGTCTCTACTGGTGTAGCGTCAACCGTACCATTCAACGATGTGAACGGAGCAAGGCGTACACCAACACGGTCAGCACCAATCGCTTCAACCATAGCTTCAACCACTTCGCCTAGGAAACGTAAACGGTTTTCAATTGAACCACCGTATTCGTCAGTGCGGTTGTTTGCTTCAGAATCGATGAATTGGTTGATTAAGTAACCATTCGCTGCGTGAAGTTCGATACCATCAAAGCCTGCTTCAACCGCATTCAAAGCCGCTTGGCGATACTGTTCAACTACCTCTTTGATGTCTTGTTTCGTCATTTCACGAGGTTCAACCACATCAACAAAGCCCGGTTCATCAGTACCGTTATCGATGAATACCTTTACGTTTTGTGCTTTAAGTGCAGAAGACGAGATTGGCTGTTCACCACCAATGTTGTCTGGGTGTGTTACACGGCCTACATGCCAAAGTTGAGCGAAGATAACGCCCTCTTTTTCATGTACGGCATCAGTCACTTTTTTCCAACCAGCGATCTGCTCATCAGAATAGATACCCGGAGTCCAAGCATAGCCTTGACCCATAGGTGAAATTTGTGTGCCTTCAGCAATAATCAAACCTGCAGAAGCACGCTGAGCGTAGTAAGCCGCCATCATATCGTTTGCTGAATTACCAGGTTGCGTTGCGCGAGAACGCGTCATCGGTGGCATAACAATACGGTTTTTAAGCTCGATATTACCAAGTTGAATTGGTTGAAATAGTGCGTTTGTCATTGTTATATCCTCGATTAACCTAGTTGAATCAGTTCGATTTGGTAGCCGTCTGGGTCAGTAATAAAAGCGATATGAGTTGAGCCGCCTTTCACTGGACCCGCTTCGCGAGTGACGTTGCCACCTAGCGATTTGATTTTGTCACATGCTGCGTAAATATCTTCTACACCCAATGCCAGATGACCAAACGCGCTGCCCATCTCGTACTCATTCGTATCCCAGTTGTACGTTAGCTCGATAGTCGTGCCGCCTTGCTCATAGCCAACAAAAACCAATGTGTAGCGGTACTCTTTGTTTTCGTGGCGTTCAAGTTCCTTCATTCCCAATACCTTGGTGTAGAACTCGATAGACTTGTCTAAATCAGTAACTCGGATCATTGTGTGTAGGAATTTCATATTTCGCCCTTTTTAGCCCAGCAACCTGAGCCGATATAATCGTGAGTGGAGGTTACCCACTTCTTTGTTAGGGTTAATATACGAGCTGACAGCAAATAAATGAAATTATCATAAATTCTCATTGTGATAATTTTTTATTATAACTCACTTAATACAAGTGATTTGTTAAGAAGATATTTGGCAAACAAAAGATAGGGCGACGATCAGAAAGCGGAGCGCCAACTGTTTAGTGATTTAGACATGTCATTAGTCGTATTGATGATCTGCTCTCTCAACCACTTATGTGCCGGATCGGTGTTCTGTTTTTTCAACCAAATGAGGTAATGAGAGATAGGCTGATAATCGAAAGGCGGTTTGAACAACTGTAACCCAAGACGTTCCTGATACTGGATCGCCATAGAAAGCGGCACAACAGTGATGTAATCAGTCTGGCTACACAGCATTAGGTTACTGGCCATAGAGCTGCCGTGAATTACAATTTTACGCGAGGATAAGTCTAACGAAGTGTAGTGAGTCAAACTTCTTACTTGGCGACGTGTTCTGGCTAAAACCGCATGTTGCTCACTGAGATATTGCGCCTCGGTGATCTCACCTTTGATCCTAGGGTGCCCATTTCGGCAAACAATCACAAACTCACTGTCGTAGAGCTTTTCGCTCATCATGCTTGAATGCTCAGGCAACACAATGTCGATCATCAAATCAAACTTCTGAGTTAATAGATCCTCATGGACTTGATCATCACTATCTGGTTGGTCATACACCTCAAGAGATAAGCCTTGGTTAGATAACTGAGAAAATCGATCGAGCAACATCCACTTTAAATGTTCGGGAACCGAAGCCACAAACCTGCGCTCTGTACTCGCTTCATCAAACCCAGCCATACCTTGAAACACGCCGTTGAGCTCGTGTATTGGCGCTTTGATTTGCTCATACAAGCTTTGCGAGTAAGCAGTAGGCACAACCCCTCGCCCACTGCGCACAAACAACTCTTGGCCAATTTCATTTTTCAGTCGGCCGAGCGCAGTGCTGATCGTCGATTGATTGGTATTCAAATGATCGGCAGCCTTACTCAAACTGCCCTGCTCCATCACCGCTGAAAACACAGCCAATAAGTTAAAATTCGGAATGTCATTACTCATGATTCAGTGCTCATTTGGCGATAGATTTAATTATCTTATCGTAAAAGCGATAGAATGAAACAACGGATGCTCATTGAGAAAACAAAACTGAGAAGGAAGCATCATATGGTAAAGAGCAAAAATGTCAGAACAACTCACTCTTTCGAATAGCTGCCACATTCGCCAGATTGGAATCTAAATCTCTTCGCTGTGCCAGTAACGCTTAATCCACCCAAACTCACCCTAGACTGGTCGGAGTATTCAATATTTCCGTCCTGCCTTATTGATACTTTTATAGCCACTTCTATGATCCAGGCTAATTAAATAGACATATTTTATAAGCCGAGTTTGAGCCTGTTCAAATAAACCCACCTCACGTTTAAGCAACCACTCAATTCATCGTAATTACGATAATTCAATATCGCAATAATGCGTAGATAGCACCAGTTACACTTCCTATTATTTCGCCAACAAATCAATTCTTAACCTAAACAGAAAACCTAAAAATGTGTAGATGATGGTGTTGCACACATCACGGAAGACGGCCTTAAAACCCAATGCAGCAAACGAACCTATCAATGGTAGACGTTACTTAAGAATGATTTCGCCAGGTGTTTTTAACACTCTATTCGCGAGAATGCGTTGTCTACGTGGTCAAAGCGATTTTTAATTGTCATCTAGTACTTTTGACTCAGTAGGTCTATACGGTTACGTGAGTTCAACACCTCTTTCAGATGTCTTCTAAAAGTCTTGTACCAAGGCTGCACTTTCTCTCTCCTTATTTAGGTTGAGATATGAACTTTATAAAAATCGTTTTCCAGAAAATCTGGGCCATTGTGATGGTCTTGGTCAAATTCTGTCTGTTTATGGCAGTGATGTTTGCGGGAGCATGGGCTCTTGCACCATTAGGCACAATCCATTCTAAAGACATCGACATGTCTCAATTCAACAATCATCCCAATGAAATGATGATGAACTTCTTCCAGATGGAGTCCTTCTCTGGTTACTTGTTCTCAGTGACCATTGCTGTCGTATTAGCCGGTATTTACGGCATGTGGCAATTGCATGAACTGGGAGTGCATAAAGCAAAAGAGCACAAAAGCGCTCACGTACAGATCGTGTTTGCACTGTCACTTTGTGGACTGTTCATCAGCAAAACATTCTGGGTTATCGCCTTGGTCATCGCATTGGCGAACTGGAAACATATTGGTCAATCACTGAGTGATGTGATTCGCCGTGGTGTTCAGCCTAAACAAGATGCGACTAATGCAGCGACAGCCGCTGTCCACGTAACACCTGAACAATCGGTAACAGAGCCGTCTCAAACAAATCAGGTTCCAACAAAACCATCCCCTACAGAAAAAGAGGTCGCATAATGAAAGAGATGATGATTCCATACATCCTAATTGTATGGTCACTGTTTGCGACAGGTGCACTGAAGAAGAACTTCAAAAACTACACGTGGGCTGCCATTGGCGGCGTAACAATCCTTGCCGTATTAGCGGTTATCTCTCGCTTATGGGCACCGGTTGATTTAACCAACTCAACCACAGTGAAAGCACCACACGCGGTAATGTCACCTATCTTTGGTCAGCAGATCGACAAAGTGCTTGTTGAGCACAACCAAATGGTTAAAGAAGGCGACGTAATTTACACACTCGTCGACATTGACTCAGCCGCAGACAAAGCAAAGATCGAATCTTCAATTGTTCAGAAAGAAGAAGAGATCAAGCAAATGAATCGCGACTTAGAGCGTGCTGAAACGTCACCTGAAATTTTCAATATGCGTGACGTAGAAAAGTACGACTCTGATCTTCGAGTGCTGCATGCTGAACTGGTGTCGTTAAAAGCCGATTTACAAAAAGTAAATTGGGCGCAAGAGAAAAAAACCATTAGAGCTGAGTTTGATGGTCAGGTATCGATAGTGAATATTGCTGAAGGTTCTGTCATGGGTAACATGCACCTCTACAACACCAGCAAAAAGTTTCTTGAGATGCGTATTTCAGACCAAACTTATGGCTATGTTCAAGTAGGAGACTTCGCTGAGTTCTTCGTTGATGCATACCCAGGCCACGTGTTCCGAGCAAAAGTACACAGCTTTAATGCCGGTACCGGTGAGTCGAGTATTTCTCCACTTCAGGGGCCACAAAGCGTCGGTCAACACGTGGTAAGAAACGGCAATGGTTTAGGTCGTACTATCGTACTTGAGATCATTGAACCAGAAGGTTACAACATCCCTATTGGTTCAACTGGCGCGGCTTGGATCTCAGCTGAGAAGCCACATCCGTTCTGGGGCTTCATCGATGTAATCGGTGCAGCAACGGTTCGCCTACAATCTTACAAGTCATACTTAGGTGCTTGGTAAACGATTAGCTCTTGATAAGCAATTAAATATTCAATGATTTGGCTGTTATTCACTCGTATCACAGCCACTCATGAACTAGCGACTAATTGTAAAACAAATGCCCTGAATTTCAGGGCATTTTTGTATCTGTTGCAAGCTCATTTACTAATTGATTTAGATCAAAATTAATCGCCAATACAATCGTTTATCAAACAAATCATCGAA
Source organism: Vibrio sp. 10N.286.48.F5 (assembly GCF_041469785.1). Lineage (NCBI taxonomy): Bacteria > Pseudomonadati > Pseudomonadota > Gammaproteobacteria > Vibrionales > Vibrionaceae > Vibrio > Vibrio sp. 10N.286.48.F5. The sequence continues at coordinate 74,069 of NZ_JBFRLG010000014.1, forward strand.
AAAACGATAGATTGAAATATTATTAGCGCGTAGATAGCGACCTCCCCCACCTCTATCATTTGGCTCAAGAAATCCAATTCCCGTATCCAAATATAAGGTCACTACAATGACTAATACATTCAAAAAAATGGCGCTTCCTGTTGCTATTGCGAGCACTCTACTTGCTTCTGGTTTTGCATCTGCAACACCGATTGTCGAAGCGACATCGAAAGTCGGCCAAGAACTTCAGACGGCAAATGCTGCGCAATACCAAAACATTGATCTTGATGCTCGCTACAAGAGCGAGGTTCTATTCGAACACAAATCAAACATGTTCTGGGGAAAAGGCGAACGTATTCAAGTTGTTTCTAAAACAGGCGATTCTCTAGCTTACACTGCTGAGTCTGACCATGTTCACCCAATCCTCACCACTCGTGCAGTATTGAACCAAATCTTGATTGCAGGTCCAAACGCTCAACAAGTGATTGGTACCAACCTACAGTCTGGTGCATTCACGTTCTCGAATGGCGACATCAAAGGCTTCGGTCAATTCATGAGCTACTTCGATAAGGCAATGACTCCAGAAGAGATCATGCTCATCGTTCGCTAATAGCGAGCTCGAACGGTCGCTCTTCGACGATAGCGTATTAGTAAACAATCAATAACACACTATCAACCGATGCACTGACCGCTTCACATGGACGACAAACAAATACAGGGACCCTTTGTGGTCCCTTTTTTATCGTCAGGTTCGGCTGCTACCGTCAGATTCTTAATCCTTTTACAGGTCTCGATAACCATTATGTTAAAACGATTTGCTTTGATTCTTTCGCTTACCTCTTCACTCACGTTTGCCTGTGGTCTTCACCAAGATACCGGATTTAGTTTGGTGACAGAGCCCGGTTCACTCGAGGTATTTGGTAACGTCATTACAGCCAGACAAGACGATGAATTCAACAACCTCAATAAGCCAGATCACTTTCGACTCTTTGCCATCAAGGCTGCGCTTGCGAAACCCCACCCAAGCAAAATTGAGTTCAACTTGTTCGAAGCAATCAAAGGTCATTACAGCCAAGTGAAACTTGAGAAGGGTGTCGATGTGTCAGGTAGAGACACTTTGCCTACTGAAGAAGATCTACTGTTAATTACTGAATTAGATGTGTTCGATGCGCTAGCAACTGGCACTATATCTTGGGATCACGCGACACTAAACGGCTTAGTGATCATCAATGGCCCACAAGATAAACGAGAGCAGCTTGAAGATTGGCTTAGTGATATTTTTGAAGGGTAATAGCTTAAAGCGGGACAGATAAAAAGTCGTCAAACCCTCGGACTTCAGAACATTGAGGGTTCAACGACAAACTTAAATCAAAAAAGCGTAGGCAACGGAATCAACTCCAGCCCCAGTACACCACTGATGCTCATCACCACCAGCAGAGAGACCTTGAAGACCGTCTTTGACCACTGGATGTAGTTAAGGCAATCGACTTTGCGGAATGTCACTTTGGTCCACATAAAACAGACTGCTGCCGACACCGCGAGGTATTCATAACCTGCTTCCCCGAGTAGGAACAGCGCCAATGATACTGCGCCAAACGCCACCACATAGGCTTTCATGTGCTGATGTGCTTTGTCGACGCCCTCTTTCACCGGTAACACGGGAATGCCTGCATCTCGATAATCTTGTATCCGGAACATCGCGATCGCGTACGAGTGTGGCATTTGCCATAAACAGAACATCACAAACAACAATACCGCTTCAAGGCTGATGTAATTAGTCACCGCCAAGTAACCCACCAATGGCGGAACTGCGCCCGAAATACTGCCGACTAAAGTGCCGTACACCGATGTACGCTTGTACCACATGGTGTAGAAAAAGACGTAAAACACATAGCCAAGCAACACCATGACCGCAGAGATCGGATTAGCGAACTGAAACAGAAGCGCTGTGCCTGAGAGCAGTAAAACCAAGGCATAAACGAACGCGACGTCCGTATTGATGTTGCCCTGAACCAATTCTCGATTTTGTGTGCGCTTCATCTTTTGGTCGATGTCTCGATCAAATATGTTATTCACCACACAACCTGATGCAATCACAAGTCCCACACCCGCTAATGTTGTCAGTAACAACATCGCATTGGCTGGTTCTGTTTTTGCGGCGAGGAAGAACCCCGCCGCAACAGAAATCAGGTTGCCGAAAATGATGCCCGGTTTGGTGATAGACAGATATCTTTTCAGCATACCTAGCCTACAACTTCATGTTGACGTTCATGTTGTAGATGATCCATACCGAGCCAGCGATAAGAATCAATACAACAATGGCGGTAAACATCAATGACACCAAGTTCCAACGCCCATCGGGAGATTTCGCTTCCATGTGCAAGAAGTACTTAAAGTGGACAAAGATTTGCACCAGCGCACAGCCGAACAAGATCACGTAAGTTTCCGTACTTGGTAGCGCATGTGCCCACACAATGTAGAACGGAATAATGGTGAGAATTAGTGAAGCAATAAAGCCTTTCACGTAATCCGTTGCACCGCTGTCTAGATGCTGTTCCATTACATCACCCCCATTAAGTACACGATGGTAAATACACAAATCCAAACGATATCAAGGAAATGCCAGAACAAACTTAAGCACTGGAAACGCATCGACATGTTGTCGTTCAAGCCTTTGGTTGAAAGTTGGTGATACGCCACCGCCATCCAGATAAGACCGAACGTTACGTGCAAACCGTGTGTACCAACCAAGGTAAAGAACGCAGAAAGGAACGCACTCTCTTGAGGACCATAGCCTTCTGCAATCAAGTGGTGGAACTCATACACTTCCATACAGATAAAGGCTAAGCCCAATACGAAAGTCACTTTGATCCATCGCTTGAGTCCTAGAACGTCTTTGCGCTTCATCGCAATCATGCCAAAGCCGAAGGTGATACTACTGAACAGCAGCATCATGGTTTCGACAAACACGAACGGCAGTTCAAAGATGTCTTTACCTGTCGGCCCAGCGATTGAGCCACTCTCAAGCACGGCATACGTCGCGAAAAGCGTGGCAAACAGGACACAGTCACTCATCAAGTAAACCCAGAAACCAAACAACTTGTTGCCCGCGGCTTCGTGGTGATGATCATGCGAGTGTGCAAGATCATAAGTGTGTGACGGAGTATTAGCTTGCATACGTCGTCTCCAAGTCATCTTTTTTGTCGTTGTTATCAGTGTCAGCGCTGTTACCACGACCAGAATGGTCGCCTTTCACTGACTGTTTCTTCGCTTCTGCAAGCTGTGCACGTCGAGCCGCTTCAATCGCTTTGATCTCTTCAACTTCCACGTAGTAGTCCACATCGTCGTTGTAGCTGTGTTGAATACACGTCACCACGATGCCTACTAAGCTTGCAGCCGCTAGCCACCAGATGTACCAGATCATTGCGAAGCCAAATGCCAACGCCCATGCAGACACATAAATGCCTGTCGGTGTGTTCTTCGGCATGTGAATACGTTCGTATTCTTCTTCCTGAGTTGGATCAAACTCGCCACTTTGCTTTTGATACCAGAACGAATCGATCTCATCGCCCTTAGGCAGTTTTGCAAAGTTATAGAACGGCGGTGGTGAAGACGTTGCCCATTCAAAGGTACGTCCGCCCCACGGGTCACCGGTTAGATCTCGGTTTTGGTCGCGGTCACGAACACTTACGTAAATCTGAACGAACTGACACACCACACCCATCGCAATTACGCCTGTACCTGCAGCCGCAACCGCCAGTAAAGGGAAGAACTCAGGGTTGATGTCTTGGCTCAAACGACGTGTCATGCCCATAAAGCCCAGAGCGTAAAGCGGCAAGAACGCCATCAAGAAACCGATTATCCAGCAGTAGAATGCGCGTTTGCCCCAAAGCTCGTTCAGAGTGAAACCGGTCGCTTTCGGGAACCAGTAACCAATCGCAGCAAAACAACCGAAGACAACACCACCGATGATTACGTTGTGGAAGTGAGCAATCAGGAATACCGAGTTATGCAGAATGAAATCTGCCCCCGGAACTGCCATCAATACGCCCGTCATACCACCCACGGTAAAGGTGATTAGGAAGCCCACTGTCCACATCATAGGTGTGGTGAAGCGGATACGACCTTTGTACATGGTAAATAGCCAGTTGAAGATCTTAACCCCGGTTGGGATAGAGATAATCATGGTCGCGATGCCAAAGAAGGCATTCACATTGGCGCCAGAACCCATGGTGAAGAAGTGATGCAGCCAAACCACAAACGCTAAAATAGTGATCGCCACTGTTGCCCATACCAGTGAGGTATAACCAAACAGTTTTTTGCGAGAGAAGGTTGCAGTCACTTCAGAGAACACACCGAAGATAGGCAAAATTAGGATGTACACCTCAGGGTGTCCCCATGCCCAAATCAGGTTCACATACATCATCACGTTGCCACCAAGGTCATTGGTGAAAAAGTGCGTGCCGATGTATCTATCCAAAGTCAGTAACGCGATGGTTACCGTTAGGATTGGGAAAGAGATGATGATCAGGATGTTGGCACACAGAGACGCCCACGTGAATACTGGCATCTTCATCATTGGCATAGACGGAGTACGCATGCGCAAAATGGTCGCAAAGAAGTTCACACCCGTTAGCGTAGTACCCACACCGGATATTTGCAGCGCCCATATCCAATAATCGACACCCACCCCCGGGCTTGCCTCAATACCGGAAAGCGGCGGATACGCCAACCAACCCGTGCGGCCAAACTCACCTAAGCCCAGTGACATGTTGGTTAGGATAATACCCACCACAAACAGCCAGAAGCTCAGGTTATTCAGATAAGGAAATGCAACATCACGAGCACCGATTTGCAACGGCACGATGATGTTCATCAAACCGATAACCAAAGGCATCGCTACGAAGAAAATCATGATCACGCCGTGAGCCGTGAAGATCTGGTCGTAGTGATGTGGCGGCAAATAGCCCGTTTCACCGGCTGCAGAAAGCAATTGCTGGCTACGCATCATGACCGCATCAGCAAAGCCACGAACTAACATCACCATCGCTACAGCAATGTACATGAAGCCCAATTTTTTGTGGTCTACAGACGTAAACCATTCATTCCAAAGGTATTGCCACTTACCGGCTTTGGTTACCGCGTACACCACTAAGCTGCCCACTAAAGCGATCATGGTTAACGTGACCAAAATAATGGGTTCGTGGTAGGGAATTGAGTCTAGAGTTAATCTTCCAAACATGACGATTATCCTTGGGTTTCCGGCAAACAGTTCATTGAACCAGGGTGCTGGGTCACGACATCGGTGAATAAAAATGGTGGGATACTGGAGAACAGAGTGACGGGTTCAGCCACACTTGGCGCAGCCAATGAACGGAACTGCTCCCAATCTTCAATGCGATCAGGGCTTGCTTTCACTTTTTCCACCCAGTTTAGAAATGCCACTTGATCAGGCATGGCTGATGCAGTGAATTTCATATGTGAGAAACCTTTGCCACTGTAATTCGATGCAAAACCTTTGAAGTCACCTTCATGGTTAGCAATCAAGTTCAGCTTGGTCACCATTCCCGGCATCGCGTAGATCTGCGAACCAAGACGCGGGATAAAGAACGCGTTCATGATGTTGTCTGAAGTCAGCTTAAACGTCACCGGTACATCTTTCGGGAACGCAACATAGTTAACCGTCGCAATGTTTTGCTCCGGATAGATGAACAGCCATTTCCAGTCCAGAGAGACCACTTCGATCACCATAGGCTTAACGTCACTCACCAAAGGCTTTGATGGCTCTAATTCGTGTGTTGTTCGCCAAGTGATGGTGGCTAGAATCGCGATGATGATGATTGGAATCGTCCATACCACCACTTCAATCTTGGTTGAGTGTGCCCAGTCAGGTGCATACTCTTCCGTGGTATTGCTCTCGCGGTATCGGTAAGCAAAGTAGATGGTCATCAGGATCACGGGGATGACGACAATCAGCATCAGCAACAGAGCAGTAATAATCAGCTCCTTTTCCTGAACGCCAACGCTACCTTTTGGGTCGAGCAATGCGGAGTTACATCCTTCGAGCATCAGGACGGTTCCCACCAAACCAATCCTCGACAGATTTGTCCTCGATAAAATGCGTTTATATCTTGAAGCTTCCATTAACTTTCTCGATGGTTATCCAGCCTCAGAACGAACGCCCGAGTACTGGTTGTCATGGTCATTAGAATATTTATGTGTTGAGCATGTGAAACGCCGCATCTCAAAAAGCAATGCAATAAGGTTCGTTACTGCTGAGTTAAAACCACACAGAAAACATGACTTAATTGTTACACTTTGAAATACATTGTTACATTTGGTGCATTATGAAGAGTTGAAATTGAAAGCTCACCAAACAAACTTGGAAACTAACCTTCCATTTATGAAGACGAAAACTAAGAAGCAGTAAGCGATTAAGACACACACCAATAGCGTGCTACACAGGTGGAGCCAGTACTGACAAGGGGTTTAGAAAAAGTAGATAAACACTCGCTCACCACCAAAGCTCGGGGCAAGTTCAAGGTACATTAGAAAGAGCGAATAAATAGAAGTGTGACGCCCGTCAAAATTGTTAATTCACATACCATTTACAAGGTATTCACTGGTTAGATTATTCAAAACCCACACCCATTCACCAAAAAGATAATCAAGCATTCATCGATGCACTAATGTGACGAATTGAAAGAATATAATGACTAACAGAAAGGATAGTTTGACTAATTGAGGGCGTAATAGCGGTAAAAAGCACAACAAAATGGTAGGAATTGGGGTGAATTTATCGAGAATAACAACACCATAATCGAGCCAGATACGGCTCGATTATGGGCAATTAAAGAGTAGCCAAATTGAAGAGACGTTAAATCGAAAAACAGTTATGCCGCTTGAGTAGTCATGGATTTTCGCTGATTTCGAGTCATCAAATGATAAACCACAGGCACAAAGTAGAATGAAATAAGCGTGGTTAATACGGTACCGCCCACAATCGCGACCGCAAACGGAGGCCAGAAACCACCGCCAGCGATGATCAACGGCATAAAGCCCCCCACCGTCGTAATCGTGGTCGAGCTGATATGTCGAGTACACGACATCACCGCCTCAACGACCGCATCAACATTCCCAGAGGAAGCCTCCTTGTCTAGCTTCAATTCGGTCAGAATGACAATGGCCGCGTTGATCGCCAAACCTGCAATGCCGAGCATCGCGATGATCACCGTAAAGCCAAACGGATAACCGAAAGTCCAAACCGACAACAACCCTAGCCCACCCGCCAATCCTGCTACCATGAAGATGATGCTGCTCATTCGGAACGAGTTGAATGACATCACCACCACCAAAACCATCAATACCACCACGACTGCGACATTCGAGATGAGGCTGTTGACTGAATTATCTCGTTCAGCAGATTCACCACCAAAACCAATCGTATAGCCTGATGGCATCTGATAGTTTTCTAGGCGTTTTTGGAATTCATTGAGCACGGTTTGAGGCAAGACACCCGCTTCAATGTAGCCCTCAATGGTGTTCACTCGTTGCCCGTTACGACGAGTAATCGCGCCGCGGCTGGTCGTCAATTCCAGTTCTGCCAGAGTCGAAACATTAATTCCCGTTGAGTACACCTCAGAGCTAATTGGCAAACGAATATTGCTTAAATGCGCTAGGTTTTCACGCGCTTCATCCGCGACACGAACACGGATTGGTACCGACTCACTGCCTTCAATCACAGAGCCACTTTCACGACCTGTCAGCGTAGTTTGCAGCATACCTGCGAACTGGTTCAATGAAATACCGTTCAGCTTTGCGGTGTCTTCATCGACCTTCAACCACACCTTAGGTGTACCCGGTTGCAGCGTTTCCCTTGTGTGCGTCACATGAGGAACACCCGCCAAAATCAATCGCACATCCTCACCAATCGCTTTCAACGTATCGAGGTTTTCACCATACACTCGCAGTTCAACGGGCGCGGTAAATGGAGGCCCTTGGTTAAGCTTACGTACCAAGATTTGTGCTTCCGGCACCTCTTCATCCAACACCTTTTGCAACTGTGGAATTAGCGCATTGGCTTGGTCAAAGTTCTCTGTTTTCACCATGGCTTGCGAGAAGTACGGCGCATTATTTTGCCTTGCTTGCAGGTTGTAATAGAAGGATGGGAAGTTTGCGCCCACTAGCCAATCAATGCGTTCCACTTCAGGGTAACGATGAATGATATCGTCGATTTTTTCAGAGGTGTTTTTGGTGGCGTAAATGCTCGCTTGCGGCGGCATGTAAACCTGAATCTCAAACATGTCTCGGTCTGATGGCGGGAAGAATTGCTCAGTCAGCTGAGACATACTCCAGTAACCGGTAAACGGTACCAATAACACCAAAGCAATCGTGATGATTGGATGCGTCACACCAAAGCGGACAGAAGATGAGAACCAGCGCGTCAAAGCCGGGATTCTCAAACCCGTCATGTACCAATGGTGCTGCCCTTTCTTATCGACATCACTGAGTTGTTTCGGCAATAGCTTGGTCGCTAAGCCTGCGATTAAGGTGTGCGAGATGATGTAAGAGCCGATCAATGAGAAAGAAACGGTAATCGCAATACCACCGACAAATTCACCCGATGCACCCGGCATCAAGATAATCGGAGCAAACGCCAACACGGTAGTTAAGGTTGAGCCTAATAACGGCACCCATAAATGCTTCAATGCATTCATGGTCGCTTCAGCGCGCTGTTGCCCTTTCAAACGATACGCCTGAATGGTATCGACCATCACCACCGCGTTATCAACCATGATCCCGAGCGCCACAATTAGGCCTGTCACCGACATTTGGTTAATCGGCACACCGGTCATTTTCATGATCGACAAGGTCAATAATGAGGTTAACGGCAGAGAAATGGCGACTAAGATCGCGGCACGCACGCCTAAAGTGACAAACAGCACAATCAAAATCAGACCGAAACCGATCATCAAGCTTTTGCCTAAATCGTCTAAGCGAGTCTCGGTATAACCTTGCTGATTAAAGAGCACGGTCACCTTAACGTTACTTGGTAACTCTTGCTCAAATTTACCAATCAGAGCATTAGCTCGCGACGTCCAGTTATCAACTCGCAGATCAGGGTGCATTCTTGCCGCGACAATCACACCCGGCTCACCATCAACAATAGCAATCTGGTCTTGTGGGGTTTTCTCACCACGTTTCACCGAAGCAATGTCTTCCATACGGATGATGTGACCTTTGCTATCAGTGGCTATTGGCACTTGCTTAATGCGTTCAATGGAATCCAGTTCAGATTTAATTTCTAAGCCAAAGCGAGAATAAGCACTGACCAGTTCACCCGCCGAGTTCTTGGCGTCTGCCCCTTCGAGCGATTCAGCGATATTGGCGCTTGAACGCCCTAGAGCAGCGGCATCGGCCGTACGTAAACTGATTTGAATCTCTTCTTGCGGCATCCCGTATTCATCAACGAATTCAGTACCCGACAAAGTTCTTAGTCGCTTGGCGAGCTCTTTGGCATAACGGCCCAGCGTTAACCTATCAAGCTCGCCTGCACCAGACCAAGTTAGAGATGCGATGGTCGTGAAAGCATAGGTATGGTCGCTATCGAGATCAGGCGATTGAGCACCCGCAGGCAAAATGGATTCGATGTCAGATAGCTTGTCGCGAGCTTGAGACCAAACCGGCTCAGGCTCGGTGATGGTGTCATTCAATTCTAAGGTGACAATAGACACGCCCGGCCTTGAGGTTGAGCTCACGAGTTTAACTTCACTCAGCTCACGCAGCTTGTTCTCGATAACCTCAGTAACTAAGGTTTCAACACGCTCGGCACTGGCGCCGGGGAAACTGGTAGTAATGTTCGCGTAACGGTTGATGATTACTGGATCTTCTGCACGTGGTAACGTCATGAACGCAGAAATACCACTCACCATCAGCAGTGCGGTCATTAAGATAAGCAGTCGAGTGTTGGAAATAGTCTCTATGATTTTCATGCTATTTCCTATTCAGCAGTAATGCTTGCTGGCTTCACGGTTTGTCCGGGAACTAAACGATGTAAACCACTGGCGATGACCTGTTCACCGTCTTCAATCGCCCCACTCACATACGCTTGTTGATTGTTGGCAAACAACACCTGAACACTTCTACGTTCAACCTTATTGTCTTCACCAATCACAAAGATGTTCCACACACCGCGCAATCCATCAATCAAACCCGTTAATGGCACCCAGTAACCTGAGTCATCAATCTGCTCATCAAATTTAAGGTAGGCAAGTTGCCCTTCCAATACCGATGATTGTTCAGGGAATAGGTAACGCAAACCGACACTGCGAGATTGGGTGTCGACCATTGCGCCGGGATTCAATAGCTCCACGGCATAATCTGTTCTCCCAACTCGGATGTTAGGCGAAGAAAGTGAGGTGACTTTTTGCATTTGGTGAGCAGGAATACCGATGAAGGCCTCTTTGCCCTCAGAAGCGAGCAGTGTAAGAGTTGGATTACCCACATTCACCACATCTCCGAGCGAAACAAAGCGCGTCGCGATGGTTCCAGAATAAGGCGCAAGCACTGTCGACTTCACCAATTTCAGTTCATTGCCTTTTACCGATGCATCGATGCGCAACAAGTTCGCCTGCAATACGCGTTGCTCACTGGTGAGAGAATCAATCTCCGCTTCGGCACTGAAGCCTTTCGCTTTCAATGAACGTTGACGTTTAAGGTTCGCTGCCACCAAACTCAATTGAGCTTTGACTTCTTCAGCCTGCGCTTTCAGTTGGCTAGACTCGGTTTCCAAAAGTTGGGTATCCAGTCTGATCAACGGCTGACCCGTTGTGACTGTGTCACCGACATCCACCAGAATCTCGTTTACTTTTCCGGCCAACTCGAAACCTAAATTGGCCTGTTGACCCGCCTTAACCACACCGACATATTCGCGTTGTACTGCATAAGAGGAAGACAGCGCCAAGGCCATCGTTTCCACGGTTAAAATAGTTTGGACGCTCGATGCCGTTTCAGAGGTTGAATCAACCGACTCTTGGGCTTGTTCCTTTTCGCCACATCCAACAAGAAAAGCCGACAACGCCACTGCCACTGCGCTTCCCTTCATCAATTTATACATACGTACTGTTCCTATGCGGTACTCAATTATGTTCTTTTTTTAGACTAACCAAATCAAACTAGACTGTCTAGTTTGATTGTGTTAAAAATAAGTTTCATCGTTAATGATTGATAAAACCATCACAAAAAGCATAATGCTTAGCGTAAAACGAGACACATAGAACTGAGCACCAACAGGCGCTACGCAACGAGACAAACTAGGTAACGAGAAGCAAGCACGTGACTAAAATCATCAAGAGTGAACAGAAGAGATCGCAGATCTTAACCGCAGCCAGCCAACTTTTCTCTGAACATGGCTTCAAGATCAATATGGATCAGATAGCCAAAGCAGCGAACGTTTCTAAGCAAACGGTCTATTCTCACTTTAAAAACAAAGACGAACTTTTCGAAACCTGCATGCAAACCAAGTGTGCGGAGCGAGAACTCAGTCCTGCTGCCTTTGATATGGATGCTGCGGTGGGTGATGAGTTGGTGAAATTTGGTGTGAAGTTTCAGGATTTATTACTTGATGAACAATCTAGACAAACCTTTCAAAATGCCATTAGCCAAGCGAATACGCATCCAGAGATCGCCTCTATCTATTTAGAAACTGGGCCTCAGAAAACCACCAAGTTACTTGCTGATTATTTGCAGTCGAAAATAGACTCTGGTGATCTCACACTGTCGACATCAAGCTCGCCAGTCATTGCAGCACGCCAACTGTTGCTGATGTTTCACGGCAAATCGGCGTATTGGGGATTCTTCGGACACGATAGCGGAGAATCCGAAGAAGAAAGGCTTCACTACACTCGCGAATGTGTCGCGCTATTCTTGAACGGCAACCAGCCTCGTTAATCTTAGAATATTTAACCGTTAGCTCGCATTTGAAGCTGACTCAAGAAGTAACTCATAGAAACGTTTAGCAGCAGGGCCTGTCTTGGCTCCTTTTGGTAAAGTCAGGTGCAGCGGAACGTGATACCCACTGCCATTTTCGACATTCAACACAGTGAGCTTGTCGCTACCTCGACTTTCAACAATGTGCTTTGGTAGTCGACAATAACCGACTCCCTGCTCTACCGCGCCAAACGCATGATCGAAATTATCCACCGTAATGCGCTGACTCGACTTCAACCAACCCACATCCTGTTTGTTCCCTTGGCTTTTAGTGCCTTGATTAGATCGTGTACCTAAATCTCGCACCACAATTTGCGGCAAAGACGACAGTTGATTCAACGACACTGAAACGGCACTTGCTAACGGATGTGAGCTAGCAACTACTGGCTCCATCATCGTAAAACCAAAGGCTTCGGCTGAGTAATTAGTAATAGGCAAGTTGATGATAGCCACATCAGCCAGTTCTTGAGTCACCATTTCCGTTGTTTTAGACAGAGACGTTTCAATCACTTGTATCGATGTGGTGTTGTTCTCCGTCAAAAATGTAGCCATTGGTTGATAAAGGCGTTCAAGGCAGCACAAGTGATCAACAGCAACCACAATTTCAGACTCAACACCTTTCGCTAGCTGTTCACTGATCAACTCTAGCTCGCGAGCTTGTTCCAACATACTGCTTGCACGGCGCAACAGTGATTTCCCATCCTCCGACAATACCGCCCTACGACCTTCAACCTGCACTAAAGTCACGCCTAATTGGTCCTCCAATTTTCTCAGCGCATAAATCAGCGTGGTGTGGCTCTTGTTCAATTGCACTGCCGCCGCCTGAATGCTGCCTGCGCGGTCAATCTCGTAAAGGGTTTGCCATTGGTCGAGGGTGGTTTTCAATCTCATTGGTCTAAAATCCTGACAGTTAATAACTATATTATGAACTTTTCTGTCTGTTTTTTACAGGTAATATCTATTCCAACAGGCAATCAAGCCCCCTACGTTTTGCGAAATGACCATGAGTCTCAGCGCAATACCAAGTAACTGTTTGGAGAAATAACCATGAAATTATTACAAGTCGATTTTGAATTTAGCGGCCCATTTGGTGAAGAGATGTCAAACGCACTCGTTGACCTAGCAAAGTCTATTAACAACGAACCGGGCATGATCTGGAAAATCTGGACAGAGAACGAAGCTGAAAAACTGGGCGGTGGTGTCTACCTTTTTGAAGACCAACTCAGTGCAGAGACTTACCTAGCGATGCATAGCGCTCGCTTAAAAGAGATGGGTGTCGACGAAGTACGTGGGGTGATTTTTGACGTCAATCAGCCATTAACTACCATTAATAAAGGCCCAATCAACGGTTAATCAAACTTGTTCATTCGCTGAATGACAACAAAGATACTGAATAGCTAAGTCGCTAAGTCGCTAAGTCGCTAAGTCGCTAAGTAATAAATAGAGAGATACGTAATGAACAACAAAACTTTTCTTAGCCTACACGGCATTATTTACGCAGGGTTTGCCATCGCACTGTTTTTTATCCCAACGGTAATGTGGCCCATGTACGGCGTGGAAATTAATGATAAGTACGCTTACTTTCTCTCTCAACACACCAGTATCTTTTTGGGTGGTATCGCAGCGATAAGCTGGTTGCTTAGAGACATTGAACCTGGCGTGTCAGCTAAAAAGCTCATCCAAGGTTTGGTGGTTACGAATATGCTCGGCGCTATCATCACATTGTATGCGGCGTTTACAGGAATCTTTGTTGGCTTTGGCTGGAGTGATCCTGCGTTCTTCCTGTTTCTATCAATACTGAGCGTGTTGCAGGTTCGCAAGCAAGCTTAACCAATGAGTTCAGATAGCACAAACAAAAAAACACTCGGTATATGCCGAGTGTTTTCGTATTAAATCGTTAACTTTAACGTCAGGCTATGAGCGACCAAGCATACGACTTAGCGTGCCATCTTTATCGACAAACTGATGCTTCAATGCGCCTAATACATGCAGAGCAAGTGCCACCATAATCAGGTTCACTGAATTGACATGAACAAAAGAAGCCGCAGACTGTAACCATTCGGCTTTTTCACCAGCAGCGATAAGCTCGAAACCGAACACGTCTAATGCACGCCCACCAGCAACACTCATCACAGCACCAGAAATTGGCATCGCCAACGTCACCAACAATAAGAAGTGGTGAACACTTTTCGCTGCGATTTCTTGTGCTCTCGTCAATACGGCAACACTCTCAATTGCGCCCTCTTTAAAACGCAATACCAAGCGTGAAAGTGCGACAACTAAAACAATCAAACCCAACGATTTGTGTAGCCCCATCAACTCACCTTTTTCGGGGCCTCGCGGCATACCTTCAAATTGAAGTCCAATCACAAACACGACAAGGAACAAAATACCGGTAAGCCAATGGAAAACAACAGTCTTTTTCGATAACGAATTACTCATAATGACCACTTTATGTCTCTAAACTTGATGCTATTTTCGCCTAATATCATTACGTTTTATAGGGTAAATACGTAAAGTTAGGTAAAGACAAATAGAAGCCAGAAATCGTTATTTTGTGTGCTCTACAAAAATCAACTTGTCAGTGTTGAAGCCACGCTCTTTAGACATGCTTTTGAACTTCTCCATCACCTCTGGCGCAACTTCTGGTGTTCTTGAAAGCAGCCATAAGTAATCGGTGTCAGGGCCAGAAACAAACGCGTACTGGTATCCCTCTTTGTCCAATTCAAACACCACATAAGCGCCGTAGAAAGGGCCAAAGAAAGACACTTTCAAATAGCCTTGTTCAGAGCCCTCAACGAAGTACGCTTTTCCTTCCGCTTCGTTCCACTCACCTTCTTCCGCCGAATAACCACGGTTAATCACCTTCACGCCGCCATCATCACGAAGGCTGTATTCAGCGCTGATGTTGTCTAAGCCACGCTCAAACGAGTGATCCAAACGAGCCACTTCGTACCATTTCCCTAGGTATCGTTCCAACTCAAACTGTTGAACAGGCTTTACCGTTTCGGGCATGCCAACACAACCACCCAATAAGATCACGCTAAGCAGCAATAATATTTTTTTCATCCTAACCTCGACTTGTTTTTATTAGTAATGCGAGTAAGTCTCTTGAAAACATAAACTTACATCCTTGGTAATACGTTAAATCCATTTTTATAGCTCACTTAACTGTAATTTATTCAGAACCTTATGTGAATTGTTTAGTCTGCGAATGGATTCGCAATCCTTTATTGACGAGCTGTATTCCCACAACCACCTCAAAAGGCACTGGAATTACATTCAAACAAGAGAGCAACCAAGGACACTTTATTATTAAAAATTCACGATATGATTCTGGCCACTCGCTTTCTATACTTACTAAACAGTGGAACATGGAAGACATAATAATGAATAACAAGCTCACTCTGTCACGCACTGCATGGATAGCATTACTCGCAAGCTTATCGGCCGTAGCGCCGGTGCTTGCACAAGCCAACACTATTGTTCAAACACAAACAGCCGTTCAAGCGCAAACAACTGTTAAAAGCCAAAGTGCTGACCAAATTTTTACCAATGCAGATATATATGGGCATCGCGAGTCAGACTCGATCGTTACCCACAAAGGCAAGATCATCTTTATCGGTAACCAATCACAGGCGCAAACTTTTCAAGGGCAAAGCACTGATGTCATTGATCTAGACAATGCCTTTGTCTTGCCGGGGTTCATTGACAACCATAACCATGTGTTTGAAGCCGCCTCAGAGCTGGGTGGCAATTGTGAACTCGACTCTGAAGCAACATTAGAAGAGCAAATCCCCTACTTAGAAGCGTGTAAGATCAATGCTGATACCGATGGCAGAGGTTGGCTAATGGGTTATGGTTTTTCTTTAGAAGCGACGCTCGATAGCGACTCTGACTACACGCCACTAGAGATCATCGACAGTATCTTCCCGGATCGCCCTGTGGTGATCATGGAGCAGACATCACACTCAATGTGGGTCAACTCCAAAGCACTAAAAATCGCCCGAATCAGCCAACAATCTCCGGATCCACAAGGTGGCGCTTATTTAAAAGATCCTGATAGCAGCAAGCTCAATGGCATCTTGCTAGACAATGCTGGCGATCAAGTGATGGAGATGGCGTGGAACAGCCAAAGCGAACTGTTTGAGCAAAGCTACCAAGGGTTAATGTTCGGGCTTGAGGAAGCAGCAGCCCACGGCATCACCACCATTGGTGACGGTCGCATGTATTGGAAACGAGGTTGGTATGACGTTTGGTTAGAGGCCGAGCAAAATCAAGACTTAACGGCGCGTGTGTCGCTGCGCCCTTGGGTGTATCCATCGATGGCGATACCTTCTCAATTAGAAGTCTTTGAGAAGATGTATTCCGACGATAAAAGCCGTCTGTTACTTGTCGATCAGGTGAAAATGTACAGCGACGGCATCTTTATCAATGGCACCGCCAAAACGCTCGCACCCTACTTAGATACCTATCTACCCCTGTCTCCTAATGGCTTGAACTATATTCCGCCAGAACAAATGAAAGAGTGGCTAACTGCGCTCGAAAAAATAGGGTTTAGCGCCCACATTCATGCCATTGGTGATGGCGCGGTTCGTGAATCTCTTGATGCAATAGAAAGTATTCGCAAACAAGGCTCAACCAAACCCTACACCCTAACCCATGTCGAATTAATCAATGATGAAGATGTGCCACGCTTTCGCCAATTAGACGTAACCGCAGATTTCCAAGTCGGCTCTGATTACGTTGCAAGGCATCAACACCAATGGGCCGAAGCTTTCCTTGGTGCTCGCCGAGCTAAAGCTATGATGAACTTAGACGCAATACTCAAGACCGACGCGAATATCACCTTAAGCAGTGATTGGAACGTACACGACATCAACCCTTTGGTCGGCATCGCGAACAGCTTAATCATGGGCAAAACCGGCCTAACTGATATTTATACCGCGATTGATGCTTACACACTCAATGCCGCCAAAAGTCTTGGAATTGAAGACGTAACAGGTTCTATTGAGGTGGGGAAATCCGCTGACTTCGCCATTCTCGAACGCGACATCACCACAGTGTCAGCAAGACAAATCGCTAAGACTCAGGTGTTGATGACGGTGTTACGCGGGGATGTGGTTTACGAAAAATAAAGCCAATTAGCGTATCGAATTGGTTATCGCAACTCAAACGAAAACGAGCCAGCTTATTCAGCTGGCTCGTCTGTTATTCACATAGGTATTTTATGTTGTGTTACGCGTTGGTCTCTTTAAGCGCTTTCACATTTGAATCTTGTTTGTCATCCAGAGCAAAGTAGATCTTCGATACAATCACTTCAGCAACCAGAATCGTAAATACCACCGCGAAGAACGCGACAACACCGCCCCAAGGGCCTGTAAAACTCACCTTATCTCCGAACAGAAGGTTAATCGCTTCTAGCATCACGAATTTTGAGCCCACCAAGATGATATAAGTGGTGATTGCTCGGTAAACCTTAGGCGCGGTGCCCGGCTTGCTTTTGAAGTGCTCGGCAATCTTGTGCTCTAAACCAATAGAGAGCTTCAACAACAACGCCGCAATCAAAGAGATAGTGAAAGACTCAATGTTGACGAAGTCCCAGTACTCATCGAAGAAGTTAAGTACGACCAAGTCCACCAGCACGGCTAACGTGTAACCTACGAATAGACGTTGTGGTGTGTTGAACCCGTAAACTTTGTCTGATTTAATCATTCTGTCTCTCTCTAATTTGATAAGTAGCCTTGATTTGAAATACATCTTAGCGTTCGAATCGAAGCAAAACTTACCATTTCATGACACTACTCAAAATCATTCACAACACAAATGAATCGTCATAGTGTCTTCGCCCCTCCACCTTCAATAATCCTGATCGCCCACGTATCACTGTAAAGTAAAATGGCACTCTCGAGTGATCTGCTACTACCAAGTAACCTGCCACTACCAACTAAAGAAAGAATAGCGACGCTAAATGGATGACCTTTATTTAAGCAATGAGTGTGTTAATTGAAATCTTGCGTCCAATAAGACATCTTCGATGCATCTGACTTACTGGCTTTGTATCCAATCCCCATCTTTGTGTGTCGGCTATTCATCACGTTTTGGCAGTGACCTTCGTGACCAGCCCAACTATTAAGACCGGCATTGTTAATTTGCCCATCACTTCGTGGACTGGTGTAACCGAAAATAGGAATCACAACCGAATTGGATGAGAGGACAAACGCATTCTGACCAGAACTGTTCACAACAAAGTGACCTTGAGCATCTCTTCGGTACTGCTCATCTGAGTTCAACTGGGCATTACTCGCCGTATTATTGTCCCAAGCGATAGGAGCTGCTGGTGGGTAGTTACCACTCGAAAACGATGAACCAAAGGCATCACAATAACGTTGTGTCGACCTCGCACAATTTGTCGAGATAACAGATTGGTACTTGATACTGTTCTGACTTAGATCTTCTGGAATATTCACAATTCGGCACCATTTTTCATCGGCAACGCCTTGACCGGGCATCCCCCAAATCGCACCATTCAATAATTGATTTGTATCTAGTGAAGCGAAATCGATGAGAGTGTCGCTATTAAGCTGACCTAGATCCAAATCGATCTTTCCAGATGAAGTGTTCAACTCAAAGATCGAGGCCCCAACCTCCTTAGCTGCTGCGTTAATTTTGTCGCGCTGTAATAATTCCCACGAATCACCAAACCGCTCTTTTGACTGCTCTCCATAAGCTTGAGCGATAAAATCGTAAGTAGGTAAATTAGACTCTATCCCGCTCCCATCTTTGGAAACTACGCTGCCAACGGTTTTAAATTCCAACGAACTGTCGAACACCGCATCGTTAAACACATACGATCCCAAGAGCTCACTAGAACAAGAGTTACTTTGCATATCGTATCGATATTCAGAAATTGTACCGTCCACAAGTAACTGATGATCCTTCCTTTGCGCGCTTAATCCTGTGGTTTCGTAACAGTGCCAATCGTTAACAAAGTTGCTGCCATTATCGATAACGATTGTTGGTACAGCGATAGTCACATCAACCTCCTGAGTATCTCCACTCTTGAACGCAGGCAGCTCATTTTTGACGGTAATAGATGAGAAATTTCTGATTGGATCCGTTTCTTCGATAAAACCTTCGATCGCAAAAATCATATTGTTGCTAAGAGCTTTAATGTCAGGCTGCTGAGAGGTAGATGATGAGCCGGTATTACTTGGATTACTTGGATTACTTGGATTACTTGGAACATTAGCGTTATTAGACGTTGTGCTGTCACCTCCTGATGAACTCTCTCCACCACAACCCGTAATAATCAGTGCTAGAAGGGCGACTGCCGAGATATTTTGTTTTTTCATGAGTTAATTCTTAACCATATATTTTTCTTGATGTAAGGATGTTGCCTCATAGAACGAACTTAAATTTCAGACCAATGTCAGAGCCCCTAAATACTGACACCGATTTAACATTTTATAAGATATTGTCAATTTAACGTTCGAGTAGGAAAAACTTAGAAATATTGAAAAGCACCAAAAGATAAGTCTCGTCATTGCTTGTCACCAAATGGCCATTCTTCAAATGCTGCGCCCCATATGATGACCCCATCAGCGACACACACTCATTTCCAAAAGGTGCAGACTATGAAAAAGCTAATCACTAACGCGAACGTATTTAACGGTGTTGATAACAACCTAATCGAGAACGTATCACTTCTTATTGAAGACAACTTGATTACTCAAATTGGCGAGGTTGATGCAACGTTAGCGGATGAAATCATTGATGCTCAAGGTGGCACAGTCATTCCAGGCCTGATTGATGCGCACGTTCATATCACGCTCTCTGCCTCTTTTAATGTCATTGATACGATGACTCGTGAAGAAGTGGCGATTCGCTCAGCAAAGATTTCAGAAGAGATGTTAATGCGCGGCTTTAC
Source organism: Vibrio sp. 10N.286.48.F5 (assembly GCF_041469785.1). NCBI lineage: Bacteria > Pseudomonadati > Pseudomonadota > Gammaproteobacteria > Vibrionales > Vibrionaceae > Vibrio > Vibrio sp. 10N.286.48.F5. The sequence goes on from NZ_JBFRLG010000014.1 coordinate 93,966, forward strand.
TACCATTCGCGACGTGGCGGGCAATACGCTTGGCCTTAAAAACAGTATCGACAAGGGCTATGCGACTGGCCCACGCATTCTTCCTTCAATGGCGGCTATCTCACAAACCTGTGGTCACTCCGATTACCGTCAAAACCAAGCACAAGAGCGTTTAGCAAACGGCCATGAAGACTCACCAATGATGAAGCAAGGCTCAATGAAAGTGGCCGATGGGCGTTCAGAAGTATTGAAAGCGGTGCGTGAACAGCTATTCATGGGCGCATCACAAATCAAGATCATGGCTGGCGGTGGCGCATCTTCAACCTTCGACCCGCTAGACACATTGCAATTTACATCAGACGAGATGAAAGCCGCAGTTGAGGCCGCTTCAGATTACGGCACTTATGTCGCTGCGCACATCCACACCTCTGATGCGATGCGCCGAGCAGCTGAAGCGGGCGTGATGTCTTTCGAACACGCGACCATCATGGACGACGACATTGCCGAAATCATTAAAGAGAAAGGCATTTGGGTGATTCCTTCTTACTTTACCTCTTCATTGATTGCAGAGCGTAAGATCCCGCTGCCAAATGAAGAGACATACCGCAAGACAGAACGCGTAGGCAAAGCGATGTTCAAGTCAGCAGAACTGATTAAGAAATACGACATCCAGAACATCGCTTTTGGCACTGACTGTGTAGGTGAAACCAACGTTCACGCGACACAATTGAATGAACTTGGTGCGATTGAGCAAGTATTCGATACCATCACCGCGCTTCGCATGGCGACATCAAACTGTGGTCGCTTGTTCGAAATGTCGACCTACCAACACCCATACCAAGAAGGCAAGTTAGGTCAGATCGTTGAAGGCGCGTATGCCGACCTATTGATCATCGATGGCAACCCACTGGAAAGTGTTGCATGTGTGGCGAACACAGAGACACAAAAACTGATCATGAAAGACGGCAAGGTGTACAAAAACACGCTTTAACCTCGAAAAGCGCTCGTCCATTCACCATAAAAGCAACAAATCTAAAGCAAATAACCGAGATGACTAACTTGGTTGTTTGCTTTTCTTTGAATCGCCTAAAACTGATCTCGCTTTCGACCAACAAACTCTGACAACAACTCGATTCTATTTTAGATCAGCATAAATTGTGGTTGGAAAACCAAGGCGGCGAACGAGCACAATTAGGTAATACCGATCTAAGTAATCTAGCGCTTCAAGATGTTGACCTTCGTTGCGCCAACCTGATACGTACTGATTTTAGTGGCGCCGATTTATCGGGTGCGAACATGAATGAGGCTGACATCACCTATGCCAATTTCAGCCACGCGAACCTCAACAATACGAGCTTCCGCGATGCTGACCTACGTAACGCCAACATGAGTTACGCCCAAATGCTCAACGTCGATTTACTGCGTGCCGACTTGTTTCGCACTGACTTCAGCAATGCTCAAGTTAATGACTCTGCTTTCAAACGAAAAGACACAGGCAATACCATTATTGAGCTGCGAGATCCTACCCGACAGTGTCTCTCTGCCAAGTAGGTTCAAGCAGCGATGATCTCCAATGCGCTGATATTGTTGCATATTCATTCGATTATTCGATAAATACCGAATTGGACTGGGCACTCACCTACTGAGCTCAGGTCGTAATAGCAGATCTCGCCCCCATATCACTAAGCATCGAACGACATTGTTCTTACTTGGTTTTTGTTCTTACATATTTTCGATTCTCATGTATTATGTGCGCCCATAATTGTATGACAAATATGTAGTGCTGTTTCTGTATGACCAAAGCCACCAACCACGCGATTTTGCTCTTAGTATTCGCCAACCTGCTCGCCTCCTTTTCAGACGTCTCACTCAAAGTGCTGAACGGTGAAGTGCCCACGTTCCAATATGTGTTTATCCGCCAGCTATTGAGCGTGATGTTGCTGCTTCCTTTTTGGCTAAAGCTACCCAAAGAGACGCGCATGCAAGGTGGTTGTCGCATCAACTTCTTGCGGGCTCAATTCATCCTAGTGGGGAGTGGCTGCGCAATGATTGCCATCACACACCTCACCTTGGCGACCGCAAATGCGATGTTCTATGTTGGGCCCATTCTTATGCTCCCGCTTTCTATTGTTTTACTGAAAGAGAAGCCGACATCATCAAAAGTGGTCGCGACATTGATTGGTTTCGTGGGTGTGCTAATCGTTTTGCGTCCAGAGCAATTTCACTGGGCCGCTATTGCAGGCTTAGGCAGTGCGCTCGCTATGGGTGTCGGCAATATTTTGATTAAACGTCTTCACGCAGAACAACACATTATCTCGACGCTATTTTGGACCAGTGTAATGACCCTGCCTCTGGCGTTGGCTCTTGCTCTGCCTGCATGGGCGGCGATTGAATGGCGTCATGTTGGGTGGATTATGGCAATCAACCTATTCGTTCTGGGATACCATGCCCTTGTGGTGGTGGCTTATAAAAAAGCGCCAGCAAACCAAATAGCTCTCGCAGAATATTCGGGGTTGGTGTTTGTGACCCTATTTGGCGTGATGTGGTTTGACGAGATTCCAGACATGTTGACCCTTGTCGGCATCAGCCTGATCGTCATTCCTATGATGCCAATAAAATGGAAAAAGTACTTCAGCAGGTCAAATCAAACGGCGCTAGATATAGAGGCCAATCAGCCTAAGCCTTAATCGTCGGCAGCATCATTAAAGCGCATCGAGCTAACCCACTTTCGACCTATTCAAATGAGAAAAGGGACCGGTATTTCTACCCGTCCCTTTTTTATTTTCGTTTGTATAAGGTGTTACTTAAGCTTGAACACCAACACTTTGTTGTATGCCGTTACCATCAGTAAGTCTTGCTGTTTCCCGCCAATTTCTAGGTTGCTGATATGGCCCGCATCAATAGCAATGAAGTCTATCTGCTTACCGTCTTTATCGAACACACCCACGCCACCGTGCGCTGCAACAAATAGGTTGTCATCGGCATCAACAGCGACACCATCAACCATAGGTTCAGAGCCAGACTCCGCCTTCACTTGAGCAAACTGAGTCTTATTGCTGAGTGACTCTCCATCAACATCAAATCGGTATACCCAGCCATCAGATGTGTCGGCAACGTATAAAGAAGATTCATCAGAAGAAAAAGCGATGCCGTTTGGCAGCTTGAACTCTCCGGTGATCAACTTTAGATCACCATCTAAATAACGATAAACGCCATTAACCGGTTGCTCTGGTTCTGCCTTTGCTGGGCCGTAACCTTGGATACCAAACGGAGGATCGGTAAACCACACGCTGCCATCACTGTTAACGGTTAAATCGTTCGGACTATTAAGCAGTTTGCCGTTATACGTTGCAGCGACAATCACTTTCTCTCCGTTGCCCTCACGGTACGACAGCTTTCTATCATGGCGGGCTGCCCAAAGGTTGCCTTTCGCATCAATATCGAGACCATTGGCATAGCCTGAATTGTCATCAAAAACGCTCAACTTGCCGTTAAGATCGTAAGAATAGGTTGTGTTATTTGGAATATCGCTAAACAAGAAACGTTGATGTTTCACATCCCATGTTGGGCCTTCAACAAAGCCGAATGAGTCTCCAACTAGTGTTGGGTTGCTTTCTACAACAGAGGCAGCTGAAACATTCATAGAGGCAGCCATTGCAGCGCTAATAAGTAGTAATTTGTTCATTGTTCTTCTCCTTTCTGTTTACGTTTTGAATCTTAGTTTCTTGAAAGAGTGAGAAAAACAGTACAAAATGACTTCACTGTTTACTAAATGGTGTTAATGATGAATTTGATTTATATGCAGACCTTCTTGACTGTCGCCGAAGAGCAAAGCTTCACCAAGGCCGCTGAAGTATTGGATGTGTCGAAAGGTTTGGTGTCTCGGCATGTACAACGACTCGAAGAAACATTGAATTCTAAGCTGTTTCACAGAACGACTCGTTCTATCAGCCTCACAGAAGTGGGTGAAGAGTTGTATTCGAAAGCGAAGCAAATTCAACTATTAGCAATCGAAGCGGAAATGCGTGTCTTAGACATGACGCAGGAAGTGGCAGGCGATTTAAAAATTACCGCACCGATAGAGTTTGGGCGTGCGCTTTGTCGTCATATCATCCCTACTTTCAAGCAAGAGTACCCAAAAGTGGATTTGATTCTCGACTTTGGGCCGATGAAAAAGAAGATAGAGTCTGGAGACTTTGACATTGCTTTCCGAGCCTACGATGAACTCCCTAATGATGTGATTGCCAACGATCTCGGGCACATCCGCAATGTTCTCGTTTGCAGTGCAGGTTACGCATCGACTAACCCACTCATTACCACCAAAGACATCCATAAATGCAGCTTCATTCTTAACAGTCAAAATGAACGTTGGAATCAGCTGGAGTTGATCAATGGCGAACAAACCTACCATGTTGAAGTAACCGGAAGCGTTAGCTCGAATACCTACAGTTCAATTTTGGAGTTAGCGATGCAAGGGATAGGTGTCGCCAGCTTGCCGTTCTATCAAGTTGAAGAGCAGCTCAAAAAAAGTGAGCTTATTCACGTGTTCCCAGAATGGTCGATTAAAGCCCAAAAGCTAAGCCTTATCTATGCTCAAAGAAGAGTAACACCGCAGAAGTTAGTCACTTTTAACCGAGCGGTAAAAGAGTGGCTGGAATCGAATAACGCTTATACGTTGTGAGTTTTAGAACGCTAAACCTTTCAATTGGAACGTATGTGCGTTCCATTCATATCAGGCTCAATCGCAGTGCTTTCAATAGCTGATAGGCTGCCGTGTATTCGTCGATTTTGAAACACCCTCCCCCTCTAACTCCCCCTCAAGTTGAGTTTATCCCCCTCTCTAGATTGACGACCGAGGGGGAGAATCTTCTTTGGCGCTGAATGTGAAAATGCGCATGTCGCCATCAGCATTCAGTTCCTCCCCTTTCCACGAAATCATAATGGGTCGAAAATACGGATTAAGGGGAGATTAGGAGGGAATTTGAGGTTGGTGTGATTACCGAGGGAGGTTGGGCTAACACGGATTTGCCCCTTTTCTTGTTAGAGCATATGCTCTTCGTAAAATAAACAAATTCATAATGACCAACATTTTCTAATAGCAGTGGCTGAATGTAGTCAGCTCCTCCGAAGAGCAGTAAGGAAGGAACCAAAGCTGTTTAATATTGTTAACAAGAAAAGTTTAACATTTTTATTTTTCTATTTACTTCATAGATTTAGTATTAAACAACATGTTATGTTACAAGTATTTTAATCGTTCATATCAAGGAATGCATAGTGAACAAATTACTTCTTCTTACAACCTTGCCTCTTGCACTCACAGGCTGTGTAAATCAGTTTGCTTCTATGCCTGATGCTTCCGTTACTGACCCTATTGATTATGTTGAACAGTACCAAGCAGCTTCTGAAAAAGGTTTACTTAACCCATTAGCTTTCGTTGGCGGTCGAGATGATGGAAATAATTTCCGTAAATATCGAAAGTCATGGTGTGCAGTATCAGAAGCGGCCTTTTACAGCCTTAAAGATGACTTAAAGGATCTGTGTCAAAACAAAGGTGGTGAACTACGTGGTCAATGGTGCGTAAAATCCAATTCGGACACCCCTCTCTTTAAAATGCATATAGCCCAAAGTAACATGCAGTGCTCAACTGGCACTTCTTCTTATGCAGAGGTTATTGCCCCCATAAACGATACAGACACAAACGATAGTAAGTGGATTGCTCTCGCAAAAAATAATGGCTTTGAAACTGCTGCTGAAATTGAGACGGCTGAAAAGCAACGTCAAACTGCTCTCGAAGCCCAAAAAATTGCGAAAAAGCAACAAGCGTTGCGTGAACAACAGCGCAAAGAAGCAGATAGAATTCAAATGCTTTCAACTCGTGGTCTAAGAATTTGCCAAAACGCGAAGTATAGCTATCAAGGAAAATATACAGGGTTTGTCGAGGATTTCACCGATAAAAAAATCAAAGTCCATGTTGCCCACTTGGGCGGCGATGGATGGACAGCATCAGGTTTTAAGGAGAGCACTATCTGGGATTATCCTGATAATTGGTATGTCTGCGATAGATAGACCGAAGGTTTTTTAGTAGCTTCAAGCCCCTACTAACATATTCGTCAGCATTGGCGTATTGAAAACAACCAGCATTACGTTTTAGATGTTGTTTTTAAAGATGATAGCTCACGGATAACGTTAGATGGTGCAGTAGAAGATATAGCGCTGTTTAGACGCTTTGTGATGAACATGCTGAAGTAATGTGATTGTGGTGCGCCAAGCCAAAAAGTGAAGTTGAAGAAAGCTGGTTGGAACGATGATTATCGGGCTCGAGTCTTCTTTGGGTTATAAATCAATCAAAGTATGCTCGCGCCCTAGGGCTATCCATTTTTTGCATTTAGTGACCATTTTTTCAATCAAATTCTTTTGTCTCACTACTTTACTACTTTCTTTTGCTCGGCACTATTAATGCTGAATACCAAGCTAAGCAACTTTCGATACTTGTAGTTATCCATAATTTCTTAATTTAGCGAAGACGCTGAAACGTTTATGTCCAGAAACGTTTTTAAAATTGATCAAACTCTATTGTCCTCCGACAACAATGGCTAGATATAGAGCGAGCATAGGGTCAGATAGAGTTTAAAAGTAGGTAGTGGTTAGGGGGGAGTTGGTGATCTTAATTACACATCCCTGTGTAACGTATTCTGAATGTCAGCTGGCTTTAAAGCGCTTCATAAATTGACTAAAGCGTGGAATCAGGTTTTGCACAGTCGGCGCATCTGGAATCTCATTTACAAAAATCATAAAGCGCTGTGCTTTACTTTTATCACCTTGAGCAGTCCCTGCTAGTATTGCTTGAGCTAAAATTACATGCTCAGCGGTAACGTCCTTATTCGAAAATTCGTGAATCAACATAGAAAATCCTAATAAGTATAAATACGGATATAATAATACAATATATTGATATTTATATCGATAGCTTATGGCATTCATCAATGTCAGATTTGTGTAAAAACAATACTGGACAGTGAGCTTAGTGACTTTCCATACTTATGCTAATTCGTGATTTGCTAATACTTGGTTCTCCGAAGCTCATTTCTGTCCAAATGCTTCGTAGGATGAATTTTTACCTTTGGCACTTCCTTTCTCGAAAGTGCCTCAAACGTTTCATTAGGTATGGCACGAGTAATACAACTAGCTAATGTGAAAAACAGGCACATTGCTCACCAAACAGCGATAAAAAAATTCGTTTCCAAATTTTGAAATAGACCCAGTAAAGCGCAGTGTTATTTTTTTGTTATTGTGGATCTACATGCCCAGAACAAGTATAGGACTGACCATCAACACCACGAATAGCGATCTGGTAGTTCAACGCCAATCCATTGCCGACGATGTCTGACAGGCCCTCAGTTTCTGGATTGTTCATGCGATCGTGGTACATCTGACAAACCTGATCTTTACCATGCCATTTTGATTGCACCTCTTCGATTCCATCAGCCTCGATGTCTACGCGAGCAACTCCATTTGTGCGCTTGGCTGCTTTGGTCGTGATGATCGTCGTCGTCATTGATGTATAACGGATACCATCGATTTTCGAACTGGCTTCGGTAAGTTGGTCGTGGTCTGCGTGTGTGATAATTGGGTCAGACACGAAGGCGTTCGCAGCCTTTACCTTTAAGCTGGTACAGCCAGTAATTGTCATAAGTGCAAGTGCGATAGCTGTTAAACCAATGGTTTTGATTGAGGTCATTTCATTGTCCTGTTAGTCATTCTGTCTGGGATTTAATATAAACAATAAAACACTGTATTATTAGTTCAAGCTATGAATACTAACTTACCGATAATGGAAATCCGCGACTAGCATTGGTTACTTGTTTAAGACCACTCTAAGTCCAACTCCAACTCTTCACGTGCTTGGTCGTGAATGTCCTTGGGGGTTCGTGTCATAAAGGGCTATGTTAGATCCGGGTTATCCATAAACTTTGTCAAATTAGAAAAAACGTAACTCAATTTTATCCAAATCTAATTCAGCACACCCAAAAACAAAAAGGGATTGGTATCTCTACCAATCCCTTCACTACTTATTTATAAAGTAACGGCTCTTACTCTCTACAAACTCTCAATTGCCTTTTGAACCGCAGGGCCAATCTGACGCTTACGCGAAGTGACGCCTTCTAGCGTCAACATATCGCTTGTTGGTTCAGCATTGAAAGCAGATTTGATGACTTGGTAGTCACTTTCATCCACCCAAAGTAAGTTTGCTTTTTTGTTCTTGGTGTCTGTGATGGAGAAGAACAGATAGTCTAGCCCGTTCTCTTCTTTGTAGGCTTTCATAGCCGCCAAAAGCTCATCTTTGCGGTCAATCAATTGCTGAGCCGTTAGCGTTTCAGCCACACCGATACCCACCTGTTTGCCACCGTATTTAAAGTTTTTGTAATCCAGCGTCAGAATGGTTTCAGAAGAAAGATGACTGAGATCCGACTTAGCAATCAGCATCTGTTGGCCGAAATCTTCGATATCTGAAATACCTGCAACTTTTGCCAGTTTTTCAGCATATTCACGATCATGCTCAGTCGTGGTTGATGATTGGAATACCACAGTGTCAGAAAGGATTGCGCCTAAGCCGACACAAGCAAGATGCTTAGGTAGGGTCACATCCAGCTTTTCAGCGTTGTCAGCAAGAATAGTGGCAGCCGATCCCCAGCCTCGAATATCCATCTCGACAATTTGTGGTGTATTAATCGGTGAGCCACCAATCGCGTGATGATCAACCACAGCAACAATAGATGCTTGGTCGATAGTTGGCGCTAGCTGAGTGACCTGATTGAAATCCACCAGCCCCACGCGGTATGAAGAGTAATCTGTCTCTAGGCGTGGCGATTCAGCATTGCAGTAGTTCAAAATGAAGGTGGATTCTGGATTGATAGGCTCTGGTACTGTCGCTGTACCGCCATAGATATGAGCCGCGAGCATCGCAGACATTACCGTGTCGCTGTCTGGGCTTAGGTGCCCTGTCCATACGAGATCTTCACTGTTTTCATTGGCAGATTGTTGAAGACTGAAAGCATAGCTTGCTGAGCTAAAAGACATAATTAGGGCTGCAACGACAGGGGTTAGCTTCACGGGTATTTCCTTATTTGAATGCGATATAGAAGCCCATAAGCTAAACACCAAAAATTTCAGAACCGTGTCACTAATATTTCAGATTTACTTCAGTGAGTAACGAAATGTAATTTCCCTCTCTTTGAGAGTCTTCTTCTCCCATCAATTGTACCTCCCCCTTTCTATTACACGCCCGCCACAACCAATTTTGGATTAGTTCAGCTTTTCATTATTTCACAATGAATTTCAATGAACCCTAATAATAAGAAAGCTAAGATACTGATTTATTTACCTCATAACATCATCAACCCACATATTAGAAATAAGATAATCTTATTAAAAATGGATTATCGAAAGGCACAAATAAGGCTACAAAGCAGCCTTATTGAGTAAGCATAAATGAGCTATTGATTCACCGATATCGAGGTTCTGTTCCTCCCCTTTCCCACTACTGGTAAGGGATCGGAGATGTAAACCAAGGGGAGGTTAGGAGGGGATTCTAGTGTTTGTATCGAAAGGTATTACTATCATCAACAATCTCGATTTTAACAGGCACGGTGCCTTGTTTAACGTTGCCGATTTTTGCAAATGCCTTGTGCGACAGGTCGATCACTCGGCCTTTTACATAAGGGCCTCGATCATTAATTTTCACATCAACAGACTTGTTATTGTTTGTATTGGTCACTCTCACGATAGTCCCGAATGGCAAGGTTTTATGAGCCGCAGTAGTCGCATTCATATTATACGTCTCACCACTTGCTGTGAGCCTTCCATGGAATTTATCGCCATACCAAGAAGCTTTACCAGCAAGAGCATGTGACTTGGCATATTCCTTTGTTTTAGAACTGCCGACAGCCGACGTTGAGGTGCATCCGGCTAATATCATAAGGATAAGAGCGGTAAAGATAATATGTAATTTTTTCATGTAATTTGTGTGCGCTAATCTCTGCATGTTTCTCTATTTTCGTTGTTGTTGGTTAGCAATATAATGCTGAGTATAGTCACTGCTCAGCCAAGGCTACCATTCGGTATGATGACGGAATGTTTTCATGAACGACACTTTCTTCCGTCATATTCATGAAAGGTTTTATCGTCAAAACGTCAACTTTAACAACGTCTTAAATCTGTATATTTCTTAATCGCTTCATGTAGATAAGTCACTCAGCCAAACATCCAAATACAAAAGCGGATTGGTATCTCTACCAATCCTCTTTAGGGGTAATTCGTTTTTCTGCCTTAAGCGCAATTGTCCGTAATCAGTCACCTACGCTTCTTCTCGGCTGTATAAGTTACGCTTTACTGGTTTGTACCGAATTCGTCATCGATTTGGCTTTAGTTTCAGGCACCAAAGACATCAACCCGGTAATAACAAGAGCAGCAACACCCGACATCGTGACTGGCGAGCCAAATATGCTTTGCACTAGCGTGGGGGCTTCTTTCAATAAATCCGGTACCAGCATTACCCCCAGCCCTAAACCTAATGAGATGGCAATCGTCATGATTCTGCGACGATCCAGCTTCTCACTAGCGATAATCTTGATGCCCGCCGCAGCAACCGTACCAAACATCACCAATGTCGCTCCGCCTAATACTGGCTTTGGAATCGTCATTAATACCGCACCTAAGATGGGAAATAGACCTAATAGAAACAGAATTGCCGCAATGAAGTAGCCAATGTAACGACTCGCAATCCCAGTAAAATGGATCACGCCATTGTTCTGGCTGAAAGTCGTGTTCGGAAAAGTATTGAATACCGCTGCGATGAGCGAGTTCACACCGTCACCTAGCACGCCCGCCTTGAGTCGATTGATGTATTTTGGACCCTTAACTGGTTGGCCTGAGAACATGCTATTGGCGGTAAGGTCACCCGTCGTTTCAATAACAGTAATCAAGTAGATAAAAGCAATAGGGAGGAAGGCTTGCCAATCAAAAGCGAAGCCATATTTAAATGGGACTGGGATACTCAATAGCGGTTGAGATGCAAAAGAAACCATTGGCGCTTTGCCCATCAGAATAGCAACGCCCCACCCTACAACCAATCCGACTAAAATCGACGACAGCCTTACCATGGTGTTGTTGCTTAGGTTAAGTGCCACTATGGTTCCGAGCACAATCGCACCCAACATCAAATTGCTTCCAGAACCAAAATCTTCTGCGCCAACACCACCAGCGATATCAGTGACGCCGACTTTAATCAAAGAGACACCAATCGTCGTGATAACGATGCCAGTAACAACGGGCGTGATCACTACTTTGAGTTTTTCGATAAAGCGCGATAGGACGATTTCGACAAATGCACCAAAGAAGCAGACACCAAAAATGGTGGCGAGCATTTCATCCGGCCCACCTCCATTTGATTTAACAAGAAAACCCGCACCTAACACAGAACCTAAGAACGCAAAGCTGGTCCCTTGGACACAGATCATCCCTGCGCCAACTGGCCCTATTTTCCTAGCTTGTATAAAAGTGCCGACCCCAGACACCATCAGTGCCATGCTGATCAAATAAGGGATGTGTTCACCCAACCCTAAAACACCGCCAATAATGAGCGTTGGTGTGATAATGCCAACAAAGCTGGCTAATACATGCTGCAGCGCCGCGTAACTGGCTGCTTTAACTGATGGTCGATCGTCTAATCCGTAGATCAATTCACTGTTCTGTTCCATGTGACTTCCTTTATGTATTTTTTATTGTATACAATTTACATAAAGGCAATAGAGCAACATATATGCCAATGGTTTAACATCATACTTATCAATCAGTTAAGTTTTCAATCAGTCCAACGTGCACTATAGAGCAACAATGTCGGCTTGTTTTAGTGCAACCGATAGTTTATCCGATGTTCCCAAATTTAGCCCTACAGACACAAAAAAGGATTGGTATCGCTACCAATCCTCTTTAGGGGGTGTTTCGGTTTTTCTACCTATGGAAGGCAGTAACGCTATTACTCGTAATCAGTCGCGTACGTGTCTTCGTATGTGTGCGAGTAGAATTCGAATAGGTTGCCAAACGGGTCTTCTAGATAAACCATTTGCGCTTGTTTTAGTTCGTCTTCTGGGTGGTAACGCATGATGTCCATACGAACCTTACCGCCAAACTCTTCAACGCGCTTAATAGCTGAATGAAACTGCTCTTTTGGAAGTTGCAGACAGAAGTGGAAGATACCTAGACGAGAGAAGTCTACTTCGTGACGCTCTTGACGATCTTTCATTTCGAACAGCTCAACACCGATGCCATCAGATGTGACTAGGTGTGCAATGTTGAAGCCTTTGAAGCCTTCGCCAAATACTGCGATACACATACGGCCGATTGCTGATTCGCGCTCTTCCAAAACCTTAGTGTTGTTCATTACGATTCTTAGACCCAGAGCCTTAGTGTAAAATTCGACTGCTTTGTCCATGTCGCCAACCATGATGCCTACGTGATTCATTTTCATAACTTGCTCCAAATTCGTTTTTAATTCTGTGCGTTTCGAAGACTGGTTTCGATGGAGAGAGTATAGGTACATGCGTTAATTAACTGAAATTATCATAATTTATATTAATGATAATTTTTTGTTATTTACAGTTTGATATAACAACTCAACTCACGCAAAGAAACCATACCGAACCCTACCTACATAGACACATAGATACATAGATACACACACCAATAGAGATAAGCCCAATGTAGAGAACAACCTAAAAAGCATAGCTACTCAAATTGGGGTTGCTGATGTTTGATGGCTTTTGTTAATCGTTTTTGTTGATAGCTTTTACCGATAGTCCTTTCCTTTCGAAGATAGGATTCGCCTATTGAATCTATAGAAATGTCCGATTTCACTAATTTTCGGTGGCAATGCAATATATCTACATCGACGCGGGATAGCGTTAAACACTATAAATTAGAAAGAGAGTCAAATCATGATCAACACAGAAATCAAACCATTCAACGCAACAGCATTCAAAAACGGCGAATTCGTAGAAATCACTGAGCAAGACGTTAAAGGCAAGTGGGCTGTATTCTTCTTCTACCCAGCAGACTTCACGTTTGTATGTCCAACTGAGCTAGTTGACCTACAAGACAAATACGCAGAGCTTCAATCTCGCGGCGTAGAAGTTTACTCAGTATCAACTGACACTCACTTCTCTCACAAAGCATGGCACGATACTTCTGACAAAATCGGCACTATCGAATACTTCATGGTAGGCGACCAAACTGGCAACATCACAAATAACTTCAACGTTATGCGTGAAGGTCAAGGCCTTGCAGACCGTGCAACGTTCCTAATCGACCCTGAAGGCGTTATCCAAGCAATGGAAATCACAGCTGAAGGCATCGGCCGTGACGCAGAAGACCTACTACGCAAGGTTAAAGCAGCACAATACGTAGCCGCTAACCCAGGTGAAGTTTGCCCAGCTAAATGGAAAGAAGGCGAAGAGACTCTAGCTCCATCTCTAGACCTAGTAGGCAAGATTTAATCTAAGCCTAGCTAACAAGAATAGCTAAACGGTTCTACAGGCGCGCTTCGGTCCCCCTCCTAAAGGGCAGTCGCGCGCCACCCTTTCAAAACATCAACACCACAATATTTGCCGACTTGCGCCCCCTTTTTATTTTCCTTTTTCAGCAAGAAGGTATTGGTCAATACCAAGACACAGAATTTAAGAGCAGGCACGATTATGTTAGATCAAGCAATGAAGCAGCAGCTAAAAGCATACCTAGAAAACCTAAAAACCAATGTTCAGTTAGTGCTTAGCCTGGATGGCAGCGACACCGCGAACAAACTTCAAGATCTGGCGAATGACATCTCGTCTTTAACCGATAAAATTGAAGTGACTCGCGATGACAGCGCAAGCACTCGCAGCCCTATCATGCAGGTCGTGAACCAAGAGAAAGGCACCGCGATCGGTTTTGCCGGTTTGCCAATGGGTCACGAATTTACGTCACTGGTTCTAGCACTGCTTCATAGTGGTGGTCACCCTATCAAGCTTGAAGCGGACGTAATCGAGCAAATTAAAGAACTCGATCAAGAGCTTAATGTAGAGATTTTTATCTCGCTCTCATGCCAAAACTGTCCAGAAGTGGTTCAGGCATTCAACATGATGTCAGCGATTAACCCGTTGATTAAGACCACCATGATTGATGGCGCAGCATTCCAAGAGGAAGTGAAATCTCGCGATATCATGGCAGTACCAAGCGTGTTCATTAATGGTGAACTATTCGGTCAAGGCCGTATGTCACTGGCTGAGATCCTTAATAAAGTAGACTCAGGTGCAGCGGAAAAGAAAGCAGCAAACCTAAATCAACAAGCACCATTTGACGTGTTAGTTGTGGGTGGTGGCCCTGCAGGTTCTTCAGCAGCAATTTATGCAGCACGTAAAGGCATTCGTACAGGTGTGGTTGCTGACCGATTTGGTGGTCAGGTAATGGATACCATGGCAATTGAGAACTTTATCTCAGTGAAAGCAACAACAGGTCCTAAGCTAGTGGCTAGCTTAGAAGAGCACGTAAAAGAGTACGGTGTTGAAGTAATGACTGAGCAGCGCGCTGCAAACATCATTGCTGCAGAAGACACAAAAGACGGCTACATCCATGTTGAATTAGAGAGTGGCGCAACACTACGAGCTCGCTCTGTTATCACCAGTACAGGTGCACGCTGGCGTGAAATGAACGTTCCGGGTGAACAAGAATACCGCAACAAAGGCGTGGCTTACTGCCCACACTGTGACGGCCCACTGTTCAAAGGCAAGAAAACAGCCGTTATCGGCGGTGGTAACTCAGGTATTGAAGCCGCTATTGACCTAGCAGGCATTGTGGAACACGTAACCGTACTTGAATTTGCAGACACGCTACGCGCTGACCAAGTACTTATTGATAAAGCGAACGCAACACCAAACATCGAAATCATCAAAATGGCTCAAACGACACAAGTGTTGGGTGATGGCAACCGCGTAACCGGTCTGGAATACAAAGACCGTAACACGGATGAACTGAAACAAATTGAACTCGCGGGTATCTTCGTTCAAATCGGTCTAATGCCGAACAGCGAATGGTTGAAAGGTTCGAAGGTTGAGCTTTCACCACGCGGTGAGATTGAGATTAACGCTCATGGCGCAACATCAATGAAAGGTGTATTTGCAGCAGGTGACGTAACAACCGTACCTTACAAACAGATCATCATTGCGATGGGAGAAGGTGCTAAAGCAAGTCTAGGCGCATTTGACCACCTAATCCGCAACCCAGCTCCAGTTAAAGAGGCTGAAACCGCTTAATCTTGTAAACAAAATTCCTTAAGTGTTCTTGTTAACTTATTAGTTATTATTAACTTACCCATTATTGTTAACGACTTTGTCGATATTTAGACACCACTCCTATGGATTTAGGAGTGGTTTTTTTCGTTGTAATTTTTATGCTGGTTGATAAAGCATAAAGGCAACCACTAGTGCGAGGCTTCCGCCCAAGCAACGGTTCACAAACATCATCTGTTTTGGTGATTGCAGTAGCTTTTTAAGCATGGTGCCGCAATACGCCCACACCAACATGCACGGTACACCGGTAATCACCATACCCGCGATAATGGTCACGACTTGAATCAAGTAATCTGCATTCGGAGTGATGAACTGCGAAAACACGGTTAATGACGCTATCCAACCTTTAGGATTTAACACCTGCACCAACACACCCGACACAAAGCCTGAACGATTGTCGGTGGTGCTTTCTTCGATTTGCATATTCACAATCGACCACGCCATGAACAGCAAATAAGCCGCACCCGCGTATTTCAAAATGCTGTATAGCTCTGGGTAAAGGGTAAATAGGCTCACCAAACCGACACTAGAACCCGCCAGTACGATGATGATGCCAACAGCGTTCCCAGAGATAAAAGGTAAAGTCGCAGCAAATCCATAACGACTTGAAATCCCAAGTAATGCGATATTGCCTGCCCCAGGGGTAATTGCAATTGATGTTGAAAATAGCAAGAACGCCAGCATTAATTGAGAGCTCATTTCCTCTCACTCCTAATAAGTAAAGTATTTATAGGGAGAGAGTTTACAGATTCGACTAGGAATTAAATTGCTATATAGGCTAATATTAATCCAAATTTGAGCAAGAATTTTCCAAAATAGCCATGAAGCAGAAAGAATCCACCAAAGAAGTATTGGATGACACAGATATCGCCATCTTAGAGCATATCCAGCAAGACGGACGCATGAGCAACAGCAAGCTCGCAGAGAAGGTCAACCTCAGCGAAACCCCATGCTGGCGTCGTTGGAAACGCATGGAGGAAACTGGCTATATCGATGGTTACGCCGCTAAGCTGAATCGTAAGAAATTAGGCTTTCATGTGGCTGGTTTTACTCTTGTGACCTTGGGTAACCATGAAGTTGAAAACACAGAACCATTCGAAGAATTTGTCGCGGTAACCGATTGGATTCCTATGTGTCACTGCATTGCAGGCGCCGCCGATTACATGGTGCAAGTGTTGGCCAAAGATTTGGAAGAGTACTTTGAGCGTATTAGCTCGATCAGACGAGTCAAAGGCGTGAGTGCGATTCAGTCGAACATCTCAGTAAAAGAGTTGAAAAACAGCTATCGATTACCGCTTTCAGATTAGCTCCCTAAAACACATAAAACAAAAAGCCCAGCCGCGATAGATTTCTAAAGTCTAAGGCTCTGGGCTTAACGTTATTATTTACTGGGTTAACTGGCTTAGCTATTCACAAGGATGAGCTAAATGGATCAAGGCTAAACCACCGAGTGATGTTTCACGATATTTCTTGTTCATGTCTTTACCGGTTTGGTACATGGTTGCGATGACCTTATCGAGTGAGATCAAAGACTTGCAGTTTCGCTTCAATGCCATGCGAGATGCATTAATTGCCTTCATCGCACCCATCGCATTTCGCTCGATACACGGCACTTGAACCAAGCCGCCAATTGGGTCACAAGTCATACCCAATGAGTGTTCCATCGCGATTTCCGCCGCAATACAGATCTGCTCATTGCTGCCACCGCGTAGTGCCGTTAATCCCGCAGCCGCCATAGAGGATGATACGCCTACCTCACCTTGGCATCCCACTTCCGCACCAGAGATCGAAGCGTTAGTTTTGTACAGAATACCAATCGCGCCCGATACGGCTAAGAAATCTTTTAACTGCTTAGTATCCAACTCTTTAATGAAGCGATGGTAGTACATCAACACAGCAGGAATAACGCCCGCCGCACCATTGGTTGGTGATGTTACCACTTGGCCACCAGCCGCATTTTCTTCGCTAACCGCAAACGCAAACAAGTTAATCCAATCCATGATTTCCATTGGGTCGTTTTCAACCGCCGCATTCGCTTCTAACTTTTTCAGTAGGTTAGGCGCACGACGAGTTACGTTCAAACCACCATCAAGAATGCCTTCGGTTTCAAAGCCACGCTCCATACAACGACTCATCACTCGCCAGATTTGATCCGCTTTCTCTGAAATAATGTCAGCGCCTTCGAACTCCGCTTCATTTTTTAGAATCATACCACCGAGGCTCATCCCACTATTGTCAGCTTGTTGAAGCATTTCATCGGCGTTTTTGAACGGGAAAGGAACTTCTACCGCTTGGGTTTGAGTACCATTTTGCAGTTCATCAGCAGTTGCGATAAAACCGCCGCCAATCGAATAATAAGTTTCATCGACAATCACGTTGCCACTCTGGTCAAACGCAGTAATCATCATGCCATTTTCATGCAGAGGCAGATTGTCTTTGTGGAACAACATGTCGGTTTCGTAGTTGAAGGCAATGTGCTTGGTGCCCGCTAAATCCATCTCACCACTG
The DNA here is from genome assembly GCF_041469785.1 of Vibrio sp. 10N.286.48.F5. Classification (NCBI taxonomy): domain Bacteria; kingdom Pseudomonadati; phylum Pseudomonadota; class Gammaproteobacteria; order Vibrionales; family Vibrionaceae; genus Vibrio; species Vibrio sp. 10N.286.48.F5. The sequence continues at coordinate 111,830 of NZ_JBFRLG010000014.1, forward strand.
TCTACGGCATGACGCATTGCTTGGTTTGCGCTGGTGATTTTGATGGTGTCTGGTTTATTGCCGAGTAGCCCCAATATTGTAGCTCTGTCGGTGTGGTGACCTATGCCAGTCAATGACAAAGAACCGTATAAATCCACCTGAATACGCGTCACTTCTGCGATTTTATCAGCGATTAATTGTGTGAAATGGAAACCCGCAATCATTGGGCCGTTGGTGTGAGAGCTCGATGGCCCAACACCAATTTTGTATATATCAAAGATCGATAACATAGATATACCAGTAAAAAATCGGTCAATTAAGAAAGAGCGGCATAAAGCCAATCAGGGATAACAGTACAAGCAGCAATCGTCACAACAGCGAACACCAACAAGCCATAATGACTCGCGGTAGGCTTTGCAAACAAATGCTTTTGCTTTTCTATAAATTCATTTTGTTGCTCGGTTACCTCTCCCCAGAAGCGGCTCACAACAACACCTAACACTAAGAAAACCACAGTGCCAATCAAGGCAAACCAAGGCCAAGCTATTCCGCTGTATTTGGCGATGAATACGACGGCCACACTGCCAATACTGCCCGCAATTACGCCTTTCTCGTTTGCTTGTTTGAAGAACAAACCCAAGATGAAAGAGCCAAGGCGAATACCAACAAAAATAGAGGTTAAGCTCGCAATCGTTTTAAGCACTGATTCATTAGAAACAGCCAGTAACGCAGGCACAACAACCGACGCTGCAGCAACCAGGCTCATTTTTCTAGCCACTGATTCATAGTGCGCGTCAGAGGCTTGCTTACGGAAGAAGCGCTTATAGAAATCGAACGTTGCGACCGTCGCCATTGAGTTATAGGTGGAATCCAATGTCGACATTGCCGCAGCCGAAAGTGCTGAGATCACCAAACCAACAATGATTGGGTTGGTATGGTTAAACACAAAATCGAGAATCACTTCGTTGCTGTTTTCAAAACTGCTGTCTTGATAAAAGACACTTAACAGCACCCCCATCACAGCAAAGAACAGATAAACAAAAAATGCGCCGTAGCCACAAAGCAACATCGATTTTTGCGCTGTTTTAACACACTTAGTCGCCAATGTTCTTTGAATAATCAGTTGGTTAGTGCCGTACACACTCAGGTGCAAGAAGCTCACAGCCACTACGCCGGCCCACAATGTGGTATCGACGCCTAAGTCAAAATCGAGATTGATGATATTCAAATGTTCAGGAGACAACATCTCGCCCGCATCGATTTTCATCAGCAATAAAACAAAGATCGCAATGCTGCCGATAATCAACACTGCTGACTGAAGCATGTCAGTCCAGATTACAGTCGAGATACCACCCGCATAGGTATACAACGCAGTAAATACGCTGATGTAGATGATCGCCTCAGAGATACTCACTGGCAGCACTTGCACTAAGATCAGGGCTACCGCATACAGAATAACCCCTGCCGAAATACACTGAACCACAATGAACACGATGGAATTGATCGTGCGAGCAACAACGCCAAAGCGGTGCTCTAGGTATTCGTAAATCGAGGTTAGGCCGAGCTTGTAAAACACCGGAACAAAGAAAAGCACAGTGAAAAAGATCACTATTGGATAGTTCAAATGTACGCTCATCGCTTCCATGCCTGAGCTATAAACCCAGCCCGGCATGCCAACGAACGTCATTGCGCTGATGTAGGTTGCAAGAATCGACACACCTGCCGTAAACCAACCAAACTGTTTTCCACCAGTCGAAAAGTCGCCACCGACGCTATAGCGCCTATTAACTAAGTAGCTGATAAACAAAGTAGTTAGCACATAAAGAGCAATAACCACAAAACTTGAGTACGTAACCATTTTTAGATTCCGTTTATTGTATGTCGCAATTAATTCGCTGCCAATAGTACTCAAAAATGGATATTTTCCCTCAAAAACCCACAATAAGTGTGACTATTATCACTAAGATAGACGATTAAACACTCAAACCACCCCACAAAGCACAAAACCCAGTTAAATGAGATCAAGATCACTAAAACGCACAAAATGGGTACGCACTCATTTTAAAATTGACTTTGATCACGGATCTAATAACCACAAAAATTCTATTATCTCTCCCGAAATGAAGACGGTGTGATGAAGCTAAATAATCAACACACAATAATTAAAACCAAAACCACCCTATATAAAATAAAGGTTTATCGGTCATGACCATTAAAAAACACATGAGCGAAGTTCCTATGATTCAAAGGGTAGCCGCATATCTAGCCATTCTAGTAGGTTACTTTTTTTATTGTTATAACTTTGTAATTATTGACTACGTACGCCCATACATTGTGGAAGAATATGCTGGTATTAGCCTTTCTGATACCGCTCAGTTCTACACTTGGCAGTCGGTTGGTGCTCTGATTGGTGCTCTGAGCTGTGCATGGTTCGCAACCAAGTTCGGCAAGAAGTCCACACTAATAGCAATTACGGCATTAAACGGTGGTGCAACCATCATCAACATGATGTTTACCGACTACGCCACTTGGGCTGCAATGCGTTTCATCATTGGACTATCTTTAGGTGGTTACTTCACGGTAGCAGTAAGCCTGATGATTGGCCTATTTACACCAACGGTTCGCGGTAAGTTGACTGCTTTTGCTTCTTCAATGTTCTCTGTTGCTTTAGTGGCAATGGGCGCTTACGCAGCCTTCATTACAAGTGTTGATGCACCTTGGCAGAGCCTAATGTGGGTAGGTGGTATTCCACCGCTTGTAGCAGCAACGTTAATGATCTTTGTATTACCAAGCGACAAAACTGTGATCGCCTACGGTGAAGAAGATCAACAAACAACAACCAATACAGCTGGGGAAGTAACCGAAGCTAAAAAAGGTTCTTGGGGTGAGATGTTAAGCAAGCCTTACCGCAAAATTACGATTACTTGTTTACTTCTTTCTGGTCTTAACTTCTACGGATTCCAATTCTTCGGTGGCTTTGTAACTACCTACCTGAAAGATGTTCGTATGTTTGATGGTGCAACCATCGGTTTGATCTTCTCTATCTCAGCATTTGGTTCACTCTTCGGTGCTTGGTTCTGGGGATGGGCAGCAGATAAGTACGGTCGTAAGATCAACGCGTTCGGCTTCATCCTCGCAGGTATCATGGTTTCTATCTTCTTTGTCGCACCTGGTGACATGATGATTGGCGGCCTAAACATGCTGGCTCTTCTAGGTCTTATCTACAACTTCGGCCTGTCTGCTTCTGCAGTATGGGGCGGTTACTTCTCTGAATTGTTCCCAGCACGCTTGCGTAGCTATGGTGCAGCTTTATTCCATGGCGGTCGTATTATCGGCATGTGGGCACCAATGGTTCTTATCTTCATCCAAGAGCGTACCGACCTACAAACAGCAATGTGGGGCTCACCAATCGTATGGATTATCGCCGGCCTACTATGGCTAACACTGCCTGAAACTCTAAAAGGTGGCGTCTTCGATAAGAGCAAAAAAGCTGAAGCAGCAAAAGCTTAATTCGACACTCATACGCTGAAGTTCAAATACGAAAAGTTTAAAGCCGGCTGATAAATCAGCCGGTAACAAAATCCAAATCGAGTCCTGTTCCGAATGTTGACTCGACAACACAAAGAGAAATTATTATGTCTAAATATCAAGAAGCGAAACGCATTGTTCGTGAATACTTCGATGCAATGGAAAACGCAACTCACGAGAACGTTGCTGAAGTTTTAAAAGCACACACTTCTGAAGATTACTTGTGGCGCGGTGTTTACCCATTCCGTGAGCAAGAAGGCGCACAAGCAGCAGCTGACGTATTCTGGGCACCAATGATGAAGTCAATGACTCGCATGCAGCGTCGTCAAGACATCTTCATCGGTGGTAACAACGAAGTTAACCCAGATGAGATTTGGGTAATGAGCATGGGTCACTTCATGGGTCTATTCGACGCTGAATACCTAGGTATGCGCCCAACTGGCAAGATCATGAACGTTCGCTACGCAGAATTTAACTGTGTTGTTGATGGCAAAATCACTAAGACAGGCCTGTTTCTAGACCTACTAGGCATGATGGATCAAGCGGGTTGCTACCCACTTCCACCATCAACTGGTAAGCACTTCGTATACCCTGGCCCACGTAACCACGACGGTCTGCTATTCGAAGACGCGGTTCCAGAAGAAGGTGTTGCGACACTTGCTCTAGTAAACAAAATGGTTGATGACCTGTCTGCTCTTAACGACAGCGGCGCGATGGGTTGCCCACCAGAAGTACTAGCGAAGAGCTGGTCAAAAGACATGATTTGGTACGGCCCATGTGGTATCGGCGCGTCTTACACAATTCCTCGCTACCAACAACAGCACCAACTTCCTTTCCGTAACAACCTGAAAGACAAGAAGTTCAACGGCCACGTTTGTCGTTTCGCTGAAGGTAACTTCTCTTGTTTCTTCGGTTGGCCAAACCTATCAAACACACCAACAGGTGGCTTCCTAGGTATGACTGGCGGTGAAGTACGTGCAAACATGCAAGTAGTTGACGTTTACTACCGTGACGGTGACAAACTGTCTGAGAACTGGGTTCTTATCGACCTTCCTTACTGGCTACAACAGCAAGGTCTAGATGTGTTCGAACGCACTTCAAGCATCATGAACCCAACACTGTAATCGATACGCTTTAATCCAAAAGATTGAAACGAAATAGTGGCAACCTAAATAGACATCTGATTTAGGTTGCCACGCTTACTGGGGGACCCTTCTCGCTCCTAGTAAGTGCTCCAACCAATTCATTATTGCTCCACTAATAACTGAATCTACTAGTGCCTCATGGATGGGGTACACCCTGCCAAACCATTACCAATATAACGGGCTTGAAAGCACGGTGGCTTTCTACGGCCTGAATAAAGAGAATTACAATGAAAAAGTCGATTCTTTCAGCAGTGATCCTGACAGCACTTACCTCAGGTTCTGCTTTTGCTGCACACACTTTTACCAATGACGCGGGCGATAGCCTTACTTTAGACGGTCGTTTCGACGTTCGTTACCAAGATAAGGGCGGCGACCACAACGGTGAGTGGAACAGCGGTAGCTCTCGTTTCGGCCTTAAAGGTCAAATGGGACTCGATAACGGCTGGACTGGCTTTGGCCATGCTGAATGGGGTTACAACTCAGGTGCTAACGGCGACAATATTTACGACCGACTTCTATACGCAGGCGTAGAGCACGACAAATACGGCAAGATCGCAGCAGGTACTAAGCAGTGGTCTACTTTTTATGACGTCGCATGGTACACCGACTTAGGTCGTGTCTTCGGTACTCGCGGCTCAGGTGTTTACAACCTTTCTGACTGGGGTATTGCATCTGGTACAGGTCGAGCAGAAAACTCCATTACTTACCGTAACTCAATCAACGACCAAGTAAGCTACGGCTTCACTTACCAAACGACACGTGAAGAAGTGGCACTAGCGAGTAATGCGACAGCTTCATTGAAAAACGGAATGGGTGCGTCAATCACTTACAAACCGGTTGATGGCGTAACACTAGGTGCAGCTTACCACCAAAATGAAATTGCAGACCTAGACTCAGGTGTGGTTGGCGTAGAAAATGGCGACAACATGCGCATCATGCTATTGGGTGCGAACTACAGCAACGGCGGCTTCTACGCAGGTGCCACTTTCCATGTTGGCGAAAACTGGGAAGCTGTAAGCCAAGGCGGTACGGATGTAATGTTCGATACCCTAGGTGGTGAAATCTACACGTACTACCACTTCGACAATGGCCTACGCCCTACGTTGAACTACAACTACATGGAAGATCGTGATGACCAAACAGATGGCTATGAGCGTAACCTGCTTATCCCTGGTGTTGAATACCACTTCCAGAAGAACAAATTCCTAGTTTGGACTGAATACCAATTCGACCTAGGTAAAGATCAGCTCGTTGGCAATAAATTCGAAAACAGAGATGACCAATTCGCTGCAGGTATTCGTTACTACTTCTAACGCCCAGTTAGTCGATTCATAAATTCTTTAAACAAAGCTCTGCTCTTACGCAGAGCTTTTTTGGGTCATACCCAGAATAATATTCAACACTCTCTATTAACCCTTATTTTTCATCCAATCATGGCATATTGTATTTTTGAGTACGTACCTAATTATGTTACTCTATGCACAATCAATTTGGTTCAAAAGTATGGTCTATGAGCTCTCCAAAACACTCCACGGCGTCAAAGCCAACCGTCACCTCTAAAGATGTCGCTAAACTTGCTGGCGTTTCTCAATCAACTGTATCTCGTGTATTTGTCCCGGGCAGTTCAGTGTCTGAAAAGACCAAGCAAAAAGTGTTCGATGCAGCAAAATCGTTGAACTATCGTCCCAATGCCTTTGCCCGCAGTCTGACGACAAATGAGTCCAAATTGATTGGCTTAGTTTTCCCAGATGCCGACTACCCTATCCACATGAAAACTCTGCAGCTTATCTCTACTGAGCTACAAAAGCAGGGTTACTCTGCGGTATTGATTCCTTGGCAAGTGGATGGAAACGACAACCACTCGATTCCTAATATCTTCCAATACCGAGTTGATGGCGTAATTGCTGCTTCGGCGACCTTTAATAAGTCGCTTTATGAAGAGTGTGAAGAGTTCAACATCCCCATTGTTCAGTATGCTCGTGTAGTTGAGGGGACTAAGAGTAGCCATGTAATAAGTGACAACTACGCCGCTGGCCAAGTCGCCGCTCAGCATTTACATAGCGTAGGAACAAAGTCAGCGGTTTACCTGACAGGTAACGTGCCAACCTACACCAACGGCGAGCGTGAATCGGGCTTTTGCTCAGAATTCGAAGATCTAACAGGCAAGCAAGCTCGTGTTATTGAAGCTGACTATGACTACCTTGATGCTCTAGATACCATTCGGACTCTGTTTTCAGAACCCACACATCCTCAAGCGATTTTCTGTGCGACAGATAACCTCGCGATGGCAGTAATGGATGTGGCGCGCTTAGAATTTAACCTGCGTATTCCAGAAGATCTTCAAGTGATTGGTTTTGATGATATCCCACAGACTCAATGGTTGAACTACCAACTCACTACCTTCAAGCAAGATTTCAGACGCCTTGCACGTGAATCCGTGAAAATTGTCGTTAGCCAGATTCAAGAGCAAGACACGAGCTTGGTTAAGCTGATGGTGCCAGTGAAGTTCATTGAACGAAAAACGACGCTAAAATAGAACCAACGTTAAGACGCTTTCAAACAAAAATCCCGCTCAGTGTGAGCGGGATTTTTTATGATATCTAACTAGTTACCTACACCACCGGTCTTCTCTGCCGGAGAATCAGGCGTTACTGGAGGCCACTCTTGGAAGGTTGCTAGGTGTTGTTGGACAGCAGCTTGTGCCGGGCCAAATGCCCACATTTTTTGTCCCATCCATTTTAGGTACATGCCCGACTCTTCCGCCGCTCGCTCGTATGGGTCACGACGTAAGTTAAACAATAATGGTGCATTTAGCTCCTCTTTCGGACCACTCCAGCCATGATTTTGGACCACAAAGTGCGCCTTCCAATCACCAACACGAACCGCTTGCAGCTTGTCTCGTTCGTAGTAGTAGATCTCTTTACGGTTTGACTCGCCTTTCTCAGTCAGCATATCCACTTGGTTGTAACCATCAAGGTGCGCTTTAAAGCCATCGTGACCTTTCAGCAGTTTTTCTTTTAGATCCGTTGGACCACCAGCCGCAGCGACCAGAGTGGGTAACCAGTCCATACCATCAAAGATGCCATTGCCTACAGTACCCGCTGGGATTTTACCCGGCCAGCTAACCAATGCAGGGGCTCTTACGCCACCTTCCCAAGTTGTGCCTTTCTCACCGTGATAAGGTGTCATACCGCCATCTGGCCAAGTCATGATCTCTGGGCCGTTATCGGCAGTGAAAATGATGATGGTGTTGTCAGCAATACCGAGTTCTTCCATCTTCGCCATCATCTCACCGACGTGATCATCAAGATCTTTCATGACCACTTCTTGGAGTCCCCAACCGTTTTGACCGAGCATCGCTTCGTATTCAGGTGACAGGTGCGTCCAAACGTGACCGCGTGATGGACAGTACCAAATAGGTGTGAGATGGATAACGCAGATCAATAAGGATTGGAAGTTTCACGCAACCATTGATGCAGGGCTTGGTAGTGACACCAACTTTACCTCATCTCTGTTAACTGGCGTGCGATACCAGATAAACAGTTGGTCTGACTTAAATGTTGCCTACAAATCGACCTGGGTTGATTACGAAAACAAGGGGACCTTTGAATACGATACCGCATCGCAAGGGTTCCTGATTGGTTGGGCTGCTCATTTCTAGTCAAACAATAAGAGGTAAGCCTGATATCGTTAGGCTTACCTGACAATGTCAATCTTTCAAGAGTTAATGCCGGTTTTAACTAACGAACAAGCAAAACTACCCATCAACGACCTAGTTATTCACAGTGTTTGGAACTACGCACTCTTTCTTCATGATAGTTAAGCCGGCCTCGAGAGTTTCTGTCCAAGCTTGTTCGACGCTTTCATCGTAGTGAGGGTCATATTTTTTAACTGTATTGAGTAACGAATTGAACCACTCGTTGAGCTCAATCTCGGAAATATCCAGCCCTAGGTCTTTATGCCTTTTACCCAATTTCTTTACTGAGTTACGCACGCTTGGTAGACCAGCAGAGTTATAGATAAGAATGATCGAGGCTTTAAGCATCTTGGTTTGATGCTCTAATCCTATCTTTTCAAAACGTTCTGAAAATCTTGGATTATGCTCGCAAAAATCCGCCAAAAACGTTTCGAGAAATTCTTGGTCAATCCGGCAGCGCTCAAAACTTTCATAAAACAGTTCGTTCGGTTTCATCTAGCCAGTCCTTTGCAAAATTTTGAGTTATCGGGAAGCTAACAAGTCCAGAGCCGCAACTTAGCCAACTCCGAACCATCAATATGATCTAAGTATACGCCACTGTGGCATAAAATGAACGATGGCATAACGTAAACTACGGCATAAAGTGCGTTGCACAAATCTTGTTTCCATCAGGATCTCGCAAATAAGCCATGTACAAGCGACGCTCGTCAGAACCTCTCGCTCCGGGGCCATTTTCAATGCTGGTACCGCCATTTTCGACGCCAACTCGATGCCACTCATCTACAACTTCAGGAGAAGACGCAAGAAAACCCACCGTCATACCGTTGCCGTGAGTCGCAGGCTGACCATCAATCGGCTTCGTTAAGCCCAACACACCCGTTTGGCTAACGTAAACACAGCGCCCTTTGGGATCAACAGAGCCTTCGCTATAACCAAGCACTTTCATGATTGGGTCATAAAAAGCCTTCGCGCGTTCAATATCATCGGTACCGAGAAAAACATGGCTGAACATAACTAACCTCTTCTTTTATTGAAAGAACCATCTAAACTAGACCTATAATTCGTGTTTGTCTAGGCACGCTATTCTGTCACAACTGTTGCTTAACCCATTGAGCAAACACCTGAAACTTAGTTCGCTGTTCCATGCCTTTCGGGAACTCAGTTAGTCTGTTCAACAATTCGTTGTGCGCCCTGCCCTTGGTCATGCAAGATATCATCAGGATTTAGCAAGTTGCACTTTTGCATACTCAAGCATCCGCAACCGATACAGCCGGTTAAGTTCTCTTGTAGCGATTTAATCTGCGCCATTTTACTGTCGAGTTGCCCCTGCCACTTCTTAGCAACGCGCTCCCAATCTCGCTTAGTCGCGGTATGGTTCATCGGCAGTGTCGATAATTCTTCGGTGATCTCTTCCAGCGTGAAGCCTATCGACTGCGCGACTTGGATCAACGCAATTCGTCTCAACATCGCCGACTGATAACGGCGCTGATTTCCGTTAGTACGAATCGAAGCAATCAACCCCTTGGTTTCGTAAAAACGTAACGCCGAAGGAGCCACGCCACTGCGCTCAGCCAACTGGCCTATGGTGAGGTATACGATGTTTCTCATTACGACACTATCCTTGAGATCATAAATATTTAAAGCTTACTTTAACTTTAGAGTAGCGACCTATTGTTACCTTAACCAATTAATGTCCTTAAACTTTGACAACGGGCGCAATGAAAAGCAATCGTGAACATGGCTGCTTTGTTTTATTGTGGTGTTCTCGCTCTCTAAATCTGACTCATGATCGATTTCAGGCTCTCGGCCATTTCGGCATTGATGATCTCACCCGTTTCTACATTAAAGTTGTCGTAGAAACTTGGCACCGACATCGACCCCTTCACATCTGCATCAAAGTAAGGTGCCGAATTTACCGCAGACGACAACACAGAGTTTGCGCCGCCTGGGCCTGGTGATGTGGAGAGCATCACAACAGGTTTGCCTTGGTACACTTTCATGTCGATTCGTGATGTCCAATCAAACACATTCTTAAAGGCTGCGGTGTATGAGCCGTTATACTCTGCAAAAGAGATGACCACAGCATCTGCTTCGCCAATCTTGCTAAAAAAGCGTTGAGCGTGTTGATGAACACCTGAATCTTGCTCTCTTTTCTCGCTGTAAATTGGCATCTCGAAATCATTAAGGTCGAGCACCTCGACTTGCGCGCCTTCGACTAAACCTGCGGTGTACGCTGCAAGTTGTTGATTAATTGATGTTGTACTGTTGGTCGCGCCAATCGCTAATACTTTCATTGTTGATCCTTGTTCATTTTTCTCACCTTTTTGCACTCATGACTTCAATTACGGAGCTCAAAATTCATAACTGAAGATTCGTAACGTCTGTTTGATAACATCAAAACCTGCACTAGGCGACAAGGTGATAGATTGTGTTTTTAGATTGGGGATGATGATAAAACCTCAAGTTAACTTGAGGTAAAGCGATATTTTCAAAATATAGGAAATAGTTTAAAAACACTTATAAAGCAGTTGATTATGAAAGGTTTAACATAGGTTGGCATTACACAGGAAAAAGTCAGCACACCCAAAATACATTGAGTGTGCTTTATCGAAGTATTATTTACTTAAAGTGATTTAATGGACAGACACCAGAGTAAGCGACACCGGATAGCTCGGCCATTTCGCGATTCCATGTTGCCAAATCATGAGGGTTAAATTGATTCAAATGATCATGCCCACATGCCCTCGCCATCACTTGCATTAATTCTGTCGAGGCTTCAAAGAAGTTCTTAAGCTGGTTCGATGCTTTCGAGACATTCAAACGCTGACGTAAATCGGCTTTTTGAGTTGCAATACCAGCAGGGCAATTATTGGTGTTACACATTCTCGCCGCCACACAACCTATCGACTGCATGGCACTGTTTGAGATAGCGACACCATCAGCACCAAGCGCCATCGCTTTTACGAAATCCATCGGCACGCGCAAGCCGCCCGTGATGATCAATGTGACTCTGTCACTGACCCCTTGTTTATCGAGATACGCTCTAGCGCGAGCGAGTGCTGGAATAGTGGGAACACTGATATGGTCACGGAACATTTCTGGCGCCGCCCCTGTACCGCCACCACGCCCATCTAAGATGATGTAATCGGCACTGGCATCAAGCGCGAACTGAATGTCTTCTTCGATGTGATTGGCACTTAACTTAAAGCCAATCGGGATACCGCCTGTCACCTCTCGAACACGGTCGGCGAACTTTTTAAAATCCTCGACCGTGTTTAGGTCGACAAAGGTGGGTGGAGAAATCGCTGCCGTGCCCGCTTCAATGCCACGCACCTCCGCGATCTTGCCTATGTTCTTCGCGCCCGGTAAGTGCCCGCCCGTTCCGGTTTTGGCACCCTGCCCGCCTTTAAAGTGGAAGGCTTGAACGTTTTTGAGCTTAGCTTCATCGTAACCAAACTGAGCACTGGCTAATTCATAAAAGTAGCGAGAGTTCGCCGCTTGCTCTTCGGGTAACATACCGCCCTCACCGGAGCAGATACCCGTCCCTGCGAGTTCGGCACCTTTCGCCAATGAGACTTTTGCTTCTTCAGATAGCGAGCCAAAGCTCATATCAGACACAAACAAAGAGATGTCCAATTTAAGCGGCTTCTTCGCTTTGGGGCCAATAATCAGTTCGGTACCAACAGGCACATTTTCTAGCAAAGGCTTAGTCGCCATTTGCGCGACCATCACTTGAATATCGTCCCAGTGAGGTAATAGATGTCTTGGCACGCCCATAGAGGTCATTGGCCCATGATGCCCAACCTTAGATAAACCATCACGCGCTAACTGATGAATAAACTCCACGGTAGGCTCTTCTTTGGTTGCGGTTGCCGCTGGAGATAAATCAGGGGCTGTCGCTTGAATGTTAACTTCAGGGCCTTCTTGCCCAATTTGTTCCGCAGTAAACTGTTTATGAGTGCCATCGCAGAAAGGAAGGTTGTTGGAATACTTACAGCGACAAAGGTAGGCGTCTCCGCTCTCTTCGGCGACAAAGCTTTTCGGTTTGAACCCCGTACCAGCATGAGAACCGTCACAAAACGGTTGGTTTTTCGACTTCCCACAGGTACAGAAGTAATACTTCTCTCCCTTCGTCAGCTCTACTTTAACGGGTTTGTTATCCGCAATTACTGGACTCTTCATAGTTCGCTCACCTTTTCTTTCTTATGATTTGATGACTGAAGCGATGACTTGCTCACAAGAGTAAAGTAAAGGTGAGATACCCAGCGAATTCAATAAATGAGACTGATAGACAAGGTGAGTAAACCGACTAAAAACAGTCATGACCGACTGAGCTCAAACAAAAATGGCTACCTAGTAGGCAGCCATTATGGGTGAGAGCTTAGTCAAAACTAATGCACTGAGGGTTAATCAAACAATTCGATAACCAATTTATTGTCTTTAATCACTAGATTGGGTTCCGATGACTTAATCAACGACTCTTGAACCTTGTTGCTGTCGAGTTTGTAAACCGGAGACTGGGACAAAGCAAAACCTATCATCGATACAGCTGGTTTGAGTAGTGTCTCTATTTCAGGCGAAAGCTGTTTGCCTTTTTCTTCAAAGCGCTCTAGTCGCAGCGACTTTAGATACACCTCGCCACTCTCCTTGTCGTATTCGGGAATCGCGCTGAACTCTAAGTCTAAATCCAACCCCATATTAGGCATATTGAACACTTGAACTTTTGCATTGGTATTCGCCAACACGGACACGCGTTGTGCATCGGCTCGACCAATTTGCACTTCTAGATCATCCACAGCCACTTGTGCGTACATCACACTTTGTACACCAACCTCTTGTTCTAGCATCACTGAGTCTTCAAGGTACTTCGTCATTTCTTGCTCGGTAATGCTGTAGCTAACACAACCACTGAGCATCAGGGCTGTCACAGCTATAATCAAACGGTTCATTAACTTTGTTGTCATTGGAGATAGGCTCTTATTTTTTAAATGCATGGAACGGATGTTACCTCGAGATGATACTGTAAATTGGTTGTCACAATAACAGTGTCGGATAACTGGGCAGAATGATCCACCTAAATGGTGATGTCGTATCAATGAGAATTGACGAAAATAGTAAGGAAAACAATGACTGCATTAACGATATTTTACGATGGAACCTGTCCACTTTGTGCAAAAGAGATGGCAGCACTGACTAAGTCTGATTCCAAAGATCAGATCCAGACCGTCGATATCTACAGTGAAGCGTTTTCAAACTACCCGCAAATAGATGCCGAGGCAGCCAATACAATCTTGCATGCACTGGACGAAAACGGAAAGCTGCTGCTCGGTTTAGACGTGACTTACCAAGCGTGGAAGCTAGTAGGAAAGGGTTGGCTGTATGCCCCGTTACGTTGGGCGATTTTTAAGCCAATGGCAGATTGGTGTTATCTACGGTTTGCCAAAAATCGATATAAGATTTCGTTTTGGCTAACCGGAAAATCACGTTGCAACGGTAACAGCTGCACAAAATAGTGTTGAGTTAAGACATGCCGCTGGCGACTTTGTAGTAAACGATGCCAAATAGGGCTGCGAACACCAATACCGTAACGGCCACTTTCAACCAAATAAATTTCATGCTTTGTCCTTTTAATTCTGTTTACTGTTCCACGCGACAAGTTAGCACAACAAAACATACGGTTGTGTAATGATTGATAGAACTTTGTAGTCATACCAATCACAGTAGGTAAGTGTCAAGAAATAGCGCAGGAAAAAAGCTTGAGAACAAGGCGGATTTTTTAGATAAGTAGTTATTCTACAATCAAAAAATCTAACGACTTTATCGAGATTTTTAACAAGCTAGGGTGAACAGTTATTTACTACGATTGGTATCAACCCTGATTCCCAGAGAGAACCTTTATGTCGGCAAAAGAGAGAAACCTTCCCACACATCGAATTTCTAGATTCAGTAAGTTCGCTTCGTTGGCGACAAGAGTCGCGGGTAACGTGCTAACGGAAGGCACCAAACAAATTGCACAAGGCAACAGGCCCAAAGCAAAAGACTTACTGTTAACGCCACAAAACATTGCTCGCCTGACCGATCAACTCGCACACCTGCGCGGTGCGGCTATGAAGTTAGGACAGATGCTATCAATGGATGCGGGTGATGTCTTAGAACCAGAGTTAGCCGACATTCTCTCTCGCCTGCGCTCCGATGCCGATCCACTGCCAACAAAACAGCTCAATCAAGTGTTAGAAAGCTCGCTCGGGAGCCATTGGAAAGCCGAATTCCTTTCCTTCAACTTTAAACCCATCGCCAGCGCATCTATAGGCCAGGTTCACCAAGCCTATAGCGATGCGGGAGACAAACTCGCCGTCAAAGTCCAATACCCTGGCATTCGAAAAAGCATCGACAGTGATGTGGACAACGTTGGTACATTGCTCAATATTGTTGGGTTGATACCCAAGTCTGTCGATTACAAAGGCTTGTTAGAAGAGGCAAAGAAACAGCTCCACGATGAAGCAGACTATGCTCGCGAAGCTGATTACGCAACTCGTTACCATGATGCATTGAAAGAATACTCTCACTTCGTCGTACCTAAGATTCATCCGCAAGTCTCTTCAGAATCGGTGCTGGCCATGGACTTCATCGAAGGCGTCTCGATAGAGCAAATCGAAAGTTACGACCAAAGCACACGTGACTTTGTAATGCACAGCTTACTGGAGCTTCTGTTCAGAGAGTTGTTCGATTTTAAGATGGTGCAAACCGATCCCAATTTCGCCAACTACCTTTATGTTGAAAACACCCGACAAATTGGCTTATTAGATTTCGGAGCAACCCGTGAGTACAGTGACCGCTTCAGCGAGGGTTATCGCTTGGCCTTTTCCTCTGTCATTAACAACGATGAGCAAGTGCTCAACCGAGCTTTAGAGCAAATAGGATTCTTTAGCGAGACAATTCTTCCCGAACAACGCCAAGCGATTCTAAATCTAGTGAAGATGGCCTGTGAGCCGATGTTAGTTGACGAAGAGTACGACTTCAAAGCCAGTGGATTGGCACAAAGGCTTCGTGAAGCAGGCACCATTTTGAGCATGGAACAAGAGTATTGGCATACGCCGCCCGCCGATGCGCTGTTCCTGCACCGAAAAATTGGTGGCATGTATCTATTAGCGGCTCGCCTTGGTGCAAAAGTGAATATCAGTCGCTTGGTCGCTCCATATCTTATCTCAGAGAGCAAAAGCACAACTAAAAGCGCGAGTTAATGAGACAGTAAATAATACGCAAAGTGATCATTTCATCGTGCTCAAGAGTAATAACCATTACGCCAACTAAAATGAGCCAACCCTATGAAATGTTCACTACTTTGCTCAACCGCACTGATTACAAGCCTCACGAGTTCCATCGCCTTTGCAGCGAGCTGTCCCGAAATACTTAATGGCAAACAGCGCTTGTTAAACTCAACCGAAGAAATCGCCTTGTGCGATGAGTTTCAAGGCAAAACTCTATTGGTGGTAAATACAGCGAGCCAATGTGGCTTCACTCCGCAGTTTGAGCAACTCGAGCAACTTCATCAAACCTACAAAGACCAAGGCTTCACGGTTATCGGTTTCCCAAGTAATGATTTTCGCCAAGACAAGGGAAGCGAAGAGAAGACGGCAAAGGTTTGTTACCTAGACTATGGCGTGACCTTCCCAATGATGGCGCGAGCTTCACTGTCTGGTAGCAACGCCAACCCCGTGTTTACAGAGATACAAC
This sequence comes from Vibrio sp. 10N.286.48.F5, assembly GCF_041469785.1. Lineage (NCBI taxonomy): Bacteria > Pseudomonadati > Pseudomonadota > Gammaproteobacteria > Vibrionales > Vibrionaceae > Vibrio > Vibrio sp. 10N.286.48.F5. The sequence goes on from NZ_JBFRLG010000014.1 coordinate 127,913, forward strand.
AGCAAGCGGGCGTAACGCCTAAATGGAACTTTTACAAATTCTTGATCAGTAAAGAAGGTAAAGTCGTCGCCACCTTCCCTAGCTCCACATCTCCAGTGAGTGCCACACTCAAAAACGCGATTGAGCAGCAGTTATGAAGGCGGATTACATGGCAACAACTCAAACCCGTAACACCATGGCCAAACTGGGGTACATGGGGTTAATTCCGTTTTTATTCGGTCTTCTCCTTTCGCTCACCGACAGCCAATTTATGGGGATAAGCGGTGAAACGCTGTTCATCACCTACAGCGTGGCAATTTTGAGTTTTCTTTCAGGGATCTTGTGGGCAAATGGCATCGAAAACTTTGAAAGCCAATCAAGTAACAAAGCACTGCTAATAAGCAACGCGATTGTGCTCATCGCTTGGCTGGCAGTATTGCTTGGCGAACAAAAAGAGCTAGTGACAACTCTGATTCTCATCTTTGGTTATATTGCGGTTTGGCGAGCTGAAAGGACGATGAGAGAAGAGAACCAGAGCCAAGGTCCTGATGGCTACTTTGATATGAGGACTCGGCTGACCTCTAGTGTCGTGTTAATGCACGGTATCGTGATGCTAACCTAGAGCTACGAGATTGTCTTTGAAGTGTGAGCCTTTGATTTAGTTAAGCGCCTTTGTTAAAAACCGTTAGCAACAATCTAGATGATGAGCTTCATCACTAACCTCGGCTCATCATCACCAAAGTAGTTGTCTTCTTGCTTGATGGTAACGAACCCCATCGATGCATAAAGCGCACGAGCCGATGTGTTATTTGGGTCTACAGTGAGCAAAAGCCTAGCATCTCGAGGCAACTGCTCAACCGCCTGTTGCATCAGTTTCCGGCCAACTCCCATGCCACGATAATTCTGGTCTACAGCCAATGAGAGGACCCAAAACTCATTCTGCTTGTCTGTGGTTGTCGTTAAGGCATAGCCAGCAATCTTTGAGTCTTGCTTAGCAACCAATAAACCTTTTCCCCAGCAATCAAAGGCCTGACGAAAGAAAAACAGCGGATAGGCGTGAGCGCCAAACAAAGCATGTTCAAGCTGGTAGATATCAGCCAGTTCTTGTTTTTCCGCACAAACAACATTCATAGATAGACCTCATTTAAACCGAACCTCAAGTTTAAACATGCAAACTCAAAGGTGCTATTAATAATATATCAACAGCCTAAAGGCTTACGAACTACCTTAACGAAGATGCCACTTAACTAACGCCTGAGGAGTAGATTAGGTTACTTATGTTTTACTGTCGAATAACCAACAAATTTGCGCCAGATAACGCAAGAAAAACCGAGCACGCTTTGTTGAAACGCTTAGCCATTTGCGGCTTGGAGAACCAGTTTCTGAGGTATAAACCAAAGGCAGCGTAGATAGATATCGCGAGCAGCTCTAACACTAGGAATGTGCCACCTAGAATGAAGAACTGTGTGTTTACATTGGCTGAAACATCAACGAATTGAGGCAGAAATGCGGTAAAGATGAGTATCGCTTTAGGGTTACCAGCTGCAAGGGTGAACTCTTGTTTAACTAGACCAAACCAATTCTTATTACGTTCAATGTCCGCTACTGGGCTAGCTTGTGAGCGCCATAGGTTGAACGCGATCCACAACAGATACATCGCGCCAAATAGTTTGATCAGGAAAAACAGCGTTTCAGAAGTATAAAGCACAACCGCTAAGCCAGATGCAGCCAAAGCAATCATGCCAGAAAAAGCGAGGATTCTTCCTAGGCCTGCGACAAAGGCGGCCTGAAATCCGTAACAACGGGCGTTGTTCATTGATAACAAATTGTTTGGGCCCGGAGTCATGTTGAGCGCAAAACAAGCGGGGATAAACAGCAGTAACTTCCAGATTTCCATTGGTGCTTCCTAATTGCCAAATGCCGTGATTATAAAATCCTTAAACAAGGTCTTATCGTTTATAACAGCATTTCATATCTTTTGTAACTGCATAAAAAATAAGCACCAAATCTATACAGTAAATTTTCAATCAGTTCTCAAAAAACTGTTCGTACTCGGGTGTCGCTAGATTTTCGGCGACACCAATCTCACCGACGAAATAGATAGCGCTCGCAATTGTATCTATCGTTGGGTTTGATTCTCGCTCTGGGAAGTCGCCAACAGCAGGAACAGATTTTGGCGCAGACACCGAACTACAAACAAGGCTATTACATACCCTGTTTTGATTTTCTAAGGAGATAGCTTCAGGAACGTCAAAGTGCTGAGTGAGTACGTCGTGGTTAGACAATTCAGACGAAGCGTACGATAAGGTTGAGAATAGAGCTGAGAGCACAATCCACTTGTTCATGTATCTTTCCATTGATGGCATTCATTGAATTTATAAATACTATCGAATCTCACACATTATGAACAGTGTTTTATTTTAATTTGCGTGAGACTGCTTACCCAGCATCAACTTGTCGAGCAGAGCTTGCGGGACAACGATCACTGAGTATTTAACAAAGGCCACCAGCGCGATTACACCAACAGCCGATCCAAGAATAAAGTCATGGACATCAACCAACACCAATCCCAGAAGTTGATCACTCGCTATCGCTACTAATGCGATGCTAACTGCGGTTACCCACTTGCTGTGTTCATAAGGTAATTGTTCCATCGCTTGGCTTACAACATACAGAAGCATGAGCCGCACAACATAAGTTGCACAAAGAACCGCGACAACACCCCACACGCCATAAATAGGCGTCACTGTGAAATAACCAATGGCCGCCAAGACCGCACATCCACCTTGAATCCACATTTGAGATTGACTCGAATCGCCACTGAAACAACCAAGGTTAAGATAATCACCTGCATTTTTGATAACGCTAATCGCAAGCAGCGCAACAACAATGGCCCCCGCGTAATGATAACTGCTCGGTAAAATGAGAGAAATAAATCCGGGTACCGTTAGAATCATCAACGAACCTAAAACAATGGCGAGGTTCACTCCGACTAACGCCCTATCGGCACACATCTTACTGCCACCCGGCTGTTGAAGCATCGCCACACGGTTTGGAAACCACCAAAGCGCGTAAGGCTGCAACAACAGACCAAGAATCAACGCGAACTTTCCGCTAACCGCATAAATCGCGAGTTCTTCGACACCGACGAAGCTTGCCATTACCCAGCGGTCGAGCCCCATGATCATATACATTGATGCACCGCCAACCAGAACGGGCAGTCCGAATTTTAAGATCTTCGCCGAGTATTTGAAGCAACCAAAAGATCCCATCTCTTGCCATTGATAACGCACTAAACAAACCATTAGCAATACACTGGATACCGCAGCTGAAATCAACACGCCATCTATACCGTATCCAGCCTCAAGCAAAACAAAAGTCATGATGGCTTGAACACCGGCTTTCAACACATTGAGCATGCAAAAACGTTTCGCCATCGCGTTCATACGCATCAGCGTTAGCGGGATAGAAATCGCCCCATCGAGCATGGTAGGAATAAGCAGAAGCAGTATCTGGTAAGGCTGGAATTCAACTGGCAACATTAAGATTAACAACGGCATACTGAGGGCAATCAAGGCGCCCCCAAGCACGCACACCAGCACGCTCAATGTGAAGCAGTTCGAGACGAGCTTTTGCTTTTCATCACCTTCGGCGACACCCACATAACGATACATGGCATCGACAATACCGAAGCTGAACAATATCGTCCCAATGTCTGCCAGCAAGACAATGGCTTCTAAGGAACCATACTCTGCCAACGTCATATTGTGCGTAATGTACGGGATCATCACCAATGAAATCCCTTTCATCATTAATATACCGATGGCGTAGTAAGCCGACTGCTTTAAAGAACCCATAGTCGTCACCTTTTCCTTACCAAGCTGGCTTTAGGAAACTTTTACAGTCTCCAATTAGGTGTCGCAATGTGCGTTTTTGAGGTGACATGACCAAAGAACGGAAACTGTAGGCAATAGCCTGTCTATTCTGTTGTAAACCTCGATAATAGTCAGCATAACCTTCCAGTATTCTCGCCTTTGCGATTTTGAAGCTAGAAGTGGGTAGATTCCATCGTTGACTGTCAATTTGGTAATGTTGAAGAATAGTCTCTATAGACTGCAAATTTCTCAATTTAAGACTTTCAGTTTGGGTAACAGAGCTCGCTCTCATCAAGTAGCCAACCTGCACCGAGTTCAACACACCGATCTGATGGTTTTCACTCATTCGAAGCCACAGTTCCCAATCTTCCCCATACTTGATGTCAGCATTGAAACTGTCTGTTTGAGAAAACACATCCGCTTTCACCATGACCGTTGATGTTCCAATCACGTTATTTTCTATGATGAACTCCAACGGGTTCTCGATATTGATGAACAGCTCATCTTGATCTTGAAACTGCGACCAGTAACTAAAGCAGTCGACTATTACTTGGTAATCTTCAGTAAGATGCTCGTAGTTAGTAAAGCTCATCGCGAGATCAGGGTAACGTTGATGAAATTCGAGTTGGCGCTCAATTTTTTCAGGAAACCAGAAATCGTCTGCGTCTAAAAAAGCGATGTATTCACCGGTCGCCTTTTCAATCCCTAGGTTTCTCGCTTGAGGCGCACCAACACCCAATGTGGACAACGTAATAATGCGTTCATCGTCTATAGAAGCAAGATACGTCGACGTTCCATCGTTACTGTTATCGTCAATGACAATCAGCTCAACATCTTGATGAGTCTGCTTTAGTACACTACCAATCGCTTTCGGCAGGTAATCCAAACAATTGTAGGTAGGAATAACAACACTTACTTTAGCCATAATGACGCCCTCAGATTTATACGTTATATGGCTGACGTTGCATGTTCTATGCCGAGAGTGTCTTACTACAAAATCACCTCTATATCAGTCACCTACGCGTCCATTCTCAAAATGACGACCAAACACAGATGTTCAAAAAAACTGCAACTCCAATTTGATTATCAATTTGAGAAAACGAGCTACCTCTTAAGGGGTAACCTTCGAAAAGCAATCAGAAAGCCCTCCAAAGCTACGATTCGATCTTGGTTCGTATCTTGCTTTATTGGTTATTACCTTGGCTTGATAGCTTTAGTCATATGGATTTGAGGAGTAAGGAATGAAGAAAGTAGCATTTGTGGCGCCAACCTACCCAGTACTCAGTGAGACCTTCATTCAAACAGAAGTCGACTCTGTGAAAGCGTGTGGGCACGATGTTTGTGTAATGACGTTCAAAATTGAAAACAGTGAAAAACAGTTCGACTACGACATTGTCGAAATAGGTAAAAATGTTCGGAAGGGTAAAGTCGCCAGCATTAACTGGATAGGTTTCATCAAGGCTGTCTCATTTATTTCTAAGCAAACCAGCATGCCGAAAAAGTCACTGTTCGCTTATGGGTTTAAATTAGCGCTGCAACTCGCGGAAAACGACGTCGAACACGTACATGCGCATTTCTGTCAGCACACCACAGCTCACGCCATCGTCGCGGCAAAGCTGCTGAATATCACCTGTTCGTTCGTTGCTCATGGTCATGATGTTTACGAGTTCGCTTATGACATTGAACATAAAATCTCATCGAGTGATTTTGTGGTTGCAGTGTGTAAAGACATGCTTGCTGACTTCAATACCATGGCGAAAGGAAACATTAAGCTCCTGCATTGCGGAGTTAATACCAAACAGTTCCAACTCAACCCAAAAACCGAAACGAAGCAACTTCGCTTTATTTTCCTTGGCCGATTAGTGGAGCAAAAAGGTATCCACCATCTTATTGATGCATTAGCGCCGATTGCCGAACCTCTCGATATTCATCTCGATATCATCGGTACTGGCGATTTAGAGCAACAGTTAAAATTGCAGGTCAAAGAGCAAGGGCTCACTCGAAACGTGACCTTTCTTGGCGCTAAACCTCACGAGTGGGTGAAAGAGAAACTATCGAACTATGACAGCCTAATCGCGCCCTTCTGTTTTTCCGAAACTGGGTGTGTGGATACAGGGCCACTGGTTTTAAAAGAAGCGATGGCCGTGGGCACACCCGTCATTACCACCAACATCATGGGATGCAAAGAGATCGTCTCACCAGAGACAGGTTTTGTGGTTAGCGAAAAGAACGTGGAAGAATTAAGAGAAGCGATTGAGCGTTTCGCGCAGCTAAGCAGTAACGATAAAGCATCGATGGGGTTAAAGGCACGTGAGAGAGTGAAAGACAGTTTTAATTCGATCAAACAAGCTCAGCAATTATCTCGTTGGATAGAGAACCCAGCTCAATAAGGATTAACTCAGACAGCTATGCCTCACAAAAACGACTGAGCACCACAAGATCAAAAGAGCGCTACATCCATTTGAAATGTAGCGCTCAACTAAGCACTGCTTAATGATAGCAACTTATGCTTTCAGTAACTTTTATTAGCTTTTCATTAAGAAGCCTAGCTAGCCGGCTCGAAGTGCCAAAATAGACTCAAGATCTTCGATGTCACGATATTGAGCTAGCTCCTGCTCTTTCGATGAAATAGCCACAATCGACATTCTATCGGCCAATTCGTTACCTTCAATACCAACGTGTCCGTTCACATGGTAGATGGTGATTTTTGAAGCCAGTTCTTGGTAGAGAGCATACGCAGGCTTAATAATATCGAGGTTTTTGATCTCGCCGCCCGACTTAGTCCAGCCCTTTTTCTCCCAGCCCGTTGCCCATTTAGTAATACAATCAATTGAGTACTTAGAGTCACAATAAATCGCAACAGACAGACCCGCGTTTAACTTCTCTTTCGCGAGAATAAACGCTTGCTTAAGCCCATGTAACTCGGCGGTATTGTTGGTACCAACAGGCTGATACAAGCCATACCACAATTCTGTTAATTGGTTGTTTTGGTATACCGCTAAACCCGTCCCCGCTTCACCAGGATTTGGCTCACAAGCACCATCGGTAAAGATCTTGATATCAAAAGGCATATCTGTGATTTGCTGCTCCGAAAGAGGCGGCACCTTCACTTTCGTCGCCTTACCCGCAGAGCTTGGCTTTGTCGCTGTAGAACCTGACGCAGACGACGTTTTACCACCGAAAGCAGACTCAGCCTCGCCTAGTGTTGGAAACGATTTATATCTCGCACCAGCAAAGCCATCGACTTGCGCTTTACACTCGTTCCAAGTGGTAAAAATACCCGGTGTGCGACCTTTCCAAACCACATAATATTTCTTAGCCAAACTAACTCCTTACCAAAACCTAAATACACAATACCCACACCTAAAATGATTCAGCTATGGGGTAGTAATTATGCCTGATTACGCTTGAAACACATAAATCATTGCATGAAATGCAGCGTGTGTTTCAAGAATATCTACGTTATCGACCAAGTATAGAGCGTTATTTCTAATCACAGACCTAACGGCTTCTGATCAAGAACCTCTATGTGCTTCAAGGTCTTGTTTTAGTTTGGTCGTTAACTTTTTAACTTTTGGGAGAACTTGTTGCATTAACGACTGAGTCATGATCATTGACTCTGTTGTCACGGTTGGCATTTTTTTCAGAATGCTTTTTCCATGTTCTGTTTTGTAGAAATCGATCATTGCACTGAGCTCTTCTTCAGTGAATTGATTGCTGTAAATCGTTACAATTCCTGGCTCTAGCTTTTGCCAGCTAACCTCCTCTTTCATTAAGTCGTTCATGCCCTGATAGTAATCATCAAAAATAGCTTGTTCTGACTCTGAAACCCCTAGGTCTTTAGACATATTAGCCATCATGCTATCCATTTGAACGTATACCGCGTCCAATGTGGAATCGACATCCATAATCTGAAGAAGCTCTTTTATCAGAGCTTGCCTATCATCTTGTGCCGCTGATAATTGCAGCGGTACGAGTAGAAATAAAATTGCGAAAAATCTATACATTTTGAGGTCCCTTTAGCTTTGTAAAACAGCTGAAATATCTTTCCAAACATCTCAACACATTGAATTATTTGCAAATTTACTCACTTTTCATCCATAAGTAAAACGAATTAAACAGTACAAAATAATATAAAATCAATTGCATTTGAATGTGAGGAATTTATTGGACAGATATGAGGAAGGCGAAGAGAGGAACAGAGCGCTTTTGAATAAAGAACCACAAGAGAACTAGAGCCTAAAAGCACTCGTTTCAAGTAATGAGTCATACACTTGAAACGAGGATAACTAATGGCGTGACACGACGTATCAATTGAGCTACGTATCAGTTAAAAAGGTAATCAACCGCAACGAGGTTATAGAACAAAAACACCGCCATGCTGACGCCGATAGTAAGTAGCACATTGCCTGTTTTCCAAATCAACAGACCTGTGACCAGCGCGCCTATCAAGTATGGGTTTTCAAAGCTTGGCCAAAATGTCTGCTCTGGTGCAAATACAATCGGCCCCCAAATTGCGGTAAGCACAGCGGGGCTTGAATAGCGTAACAGTCGACGCGTGGTTTGATTTAATCGAAGCGGGATTGCAGGCTCTAGAAACAGATACCGACTAAAGAAAACAATCGCTGTCATAAGGAATATCGTTAACCAAATCATCTCTATTTCCCCTCCACAATTGTCTTGTTGCCGTTGTTTCGCTCTTGGAACGATTCGCTGATAAAGCCCGCTAACATACCGGCAATCGCTGCAATCATTAGCCCGCCCTCAATATTGTTAACCGACATGGCAACCGAAGTGACCAGTGAAACAACCACACACACCACGACGGGTAGAGTTCGGATTAATGGGAACACCATGGCGATAAAGGTTGCTGCGACCGCGAAGTCGAGCCCAATTTCATTAAGCGAAGGAATCTGGCTTCCCGCGACAATGCCAACAAAGCTCGCAATATTCCAAACTAGGTAAAAACCGCCGCCTACACCCGCAGCGTACCAGCGATTAAATTCTTTCTGAGACTGCCCACTACAAATCGCAAACAACTCATCGGTGAGCCAAAATCCGAGTAATAGACGCCAACGCGCAGGAAGATGGTTGATTTTGTTACGCATCGATACGCTATACAGAAAGTGTCTAGACGTGATGAATAAGGTAGTCAACAACATGGTGCCTAGACCAATACCCGCTTTAAACATACCCGCGGCGACAAGTTGCGCTGAGCCAGCAAACAAAATAGCCGACATCGCTTGCGCTTGAAGTTGATTCAATCCGGCATCTATCGCATATGAACCGGCCAGAACCCCCCAAGGGATTACCGCAATGCTCAACGGCATTCCCGCTAAAACGCCCTTCCATAACTGTGTTCGTCTATCCATTGTTTCACTATCCATATAGTTCTTTTCTCTCTTCACATTGGCTATTCAATGTAAGAGGAGTTGAGTCGGTTCGATTGTACAAACTTGCTCGATTTCATGCCCCTCTGTTTGCCGCACTTAACCGTACTTAACTGCACTTAACTGCACTTAACTGCACTTAACTGCACTTAACACAAGTTGGCCATGCCTTAGCCATGCAAGTTTAGAGCATTTTGATGTATTGCCCCGGCGTGTAGCCATTGGCCTTTTTGAAGTGTCGATGAAAATGGCTTTGATCATGAAAACCACACTCTTGCGCGGTATCTGAAATGGTATGTCCTTGTTTCAATAACTTACGCGAAAGCCTTAACCGAGACTGGATTTGATACGCATGTGGCGGAAGACCAAACTCTTTTTGAAAAGAACGCACTAAGTGAAACGGACTCAATGCCGCTAACTTAGACAGCTCCTCTAGGGACACATCGGCTTGTGGAAAATCATCTAAGAACTCTTTCACCAAGACAAGCTGGCGCTGAGTTTTTCCGTCGAGTTGAGGGTTAAGCGGCGATTTTCCGTGTCGGCTAATCAGTTTAACCAACATCCCGTACATCAAGGTCTCTCTTAACAAGCGATTGTCAGATTCATCAATCGTGTTAAAGACTAATCTCAATTGATTGGCGAGTTCAGGATCTTCAACAACCGCTCTTGGGAAGTAAGGCGCCCCGTAATTGGGTAGGTTTAGCTCTTGAGTGATCTTGGCAAGTTGATCTGGGAGTGGATACATGGCTCGATACGCCCAACCGCCTTCAGTGGCAGAGTGACCGCTATGAACTTCGTCGGCATTGACCAGAATAATCGCATCTTGTGGTGCTATATGATGCCCGCCCGTTCGATAGAAACGCTGAGCGCCCTGCTCGATGACTCCCAGCGTATAGCCCTCGTGGCTGTGGCGCGAGAAGTTCTGCTTTTCGTATTCAGCATTAAGAATTTCAAGGCCGCCGAGCTCTTCGGTTATCTTATACTCGGCCTTTTCTTTAGAGCGTTTATTGTTCTCCATAACAATTCCCAAGCCTGTTGATTATCGAGCGACTTATCAGTCTACCCTATAGTCTCTTTCAGCTTTTGTACAAAATTGCGCATTTGGCAGCTAAGACATTTTTTGACCTAGGAATTAAACGGCTCAATAACGTGCTCTAATTGCGAGCAAGATCGTGCTCTTTAAGCAGTTAGCGAAGAATTGACAAATCAACGACTTAATCATGTTCATAATCCCCGCCAATTATTGGTAACTGTTCAGAGATATGATGAAGAAAGCCTTAGCATTGATCTTTTTCTTGAGCCTTACGGGTTGCACTCATAACCAGTCGAAAGCGTTAAGCATGAACTCTTCGTCAGTTAATTCATACCCGCAGTCGATGTCGAACCTACAACTGTGCGACACCTTGTATTACGGAAGGCCGAGCAATCAAACACTGGCCGCTATTGGCAGCGAATTTAACCGAAGAGGTCTGTCAAAGCGTTGGTGTGATACCGAAACCAATAAGCTTTATTTAACCAAGACAATTGATTGGGTTACTGAACAAGTAGAAGGCAAAGAAGACTCTGAGGAAGCGTCAGCAGTGGTGTTGCCTGCGAATTAGATTGAGTAATCAGGGCTAACCAGACCATCTTATCTAGCATGCATTAGAAGAGTAATGACAATTGTCATTACTCTTCAATGATCACTTCACTTAGCCGATACCAACCATCAGGCTGTTTCCCTATATTTGCCAAATTCAAAGGTTTACTGTCACGACCTTCACTCACTGCTATTTCGATATAATAATGACCGACATTTAGATCTGTCGGCAATGAGAAGTTCGCAATAGATTTATAATCTCCAGGGAGCCAAGCTTCGCTACTTGTACTATCTTTTGCAAACGAAACCACCTGACCGTTGCTGTTTACTAATCGATAATACGCATAATAAGGTTGGTATGTTGGTGCGACTCCATCGTTAAAAATATGAGCTTCCAGAGAGAGGTTTTTCCCCATCGACAGGTAAGCTGAATGACGAATCGTATCGACTCGAAAGCGATATCCAATTTTTAGCAACGCATTATCTAACAAATCGCGGTACTGTTCGGGAATTGGCTTCGATTTCAAGTTTAGGCTACTCGCATGCTGATTAATCGCCCAGTCTAATGAGGCAGCCACTTGAGCTCTTGTGTAATGTTGTGTGGCTAGCCAACCATGCATGTCACCACAGACTTCAAAACTAACCGGCTGGTGCTGCCAAGCCGTATCAAATATTGGTGTTTGCGAGTTTGCTTGTTGAATTCGATACGGGTAGTCATCATTCATATGACTCCAAGTAGGGCCAAAATTATGCCAATCGCCCCAGCAATCGGCACGCCAGCCAGCACCTTTTTCTATTGCGTATGCGAAAGAATCCCCCCCGTTGATAAGCATTAATTTTGCAGTATTTGGGAATGCTGAAAAGTGCAGATCAACGAACTTATTTAACTGGTGTTCTGAATACCTACTAAATAGTGGTTCAAGCTCTGGAAAGTTGCTGTTATGCCACTCTCCCCAAGAACCCACCATACCTATGTCAATCTGAGCCAGCCGCGAGTCATTATCGTAACGTTGCCCATAAGCACTAAGTAATTTTTCTACATAGTATAAATAAGTTGGGTCATCGAGATCGGCTACGAAAGTTTTTCCATTTTCAACCCACTGCCCTTCGATACCTTTATCGATGAGCCATTGTGGAATTTTTGTTCCTGAGAATGGTTCATCAAGTGTCATAAAACGCAAAGCTACTCGCTTTGATTGCTTGGCATTCTGTTCAAGCAAGTCATCAATGAGAGAAAAGTTATATTCACCTTCGCTTGGCTCAAGTTCACTCCAATAATACCGGTAGTATCCCATTCCCGAGACAGGATATTGCTCAAGAGTTAGTACGGTACCCCACCCGTCGTGAAACGTTTCAACCCCCATACCTGGATTAGAGATAGGTGTATTGAGTGCCGTGATTGACGTCACTTTATCCCCTACTTCGTCAGCATAGGCGTATGAGGTAACAAAGAATACTAACGATAATAGGTATAGCCATGAGCACTGCCAGTTAGTGACTTTTTTCACTTGTTTATTTCCTATCATTTATCACTCGAGTTCAACCCTTATAGTGATTGAAACCAGTCCCATATACCTAGTGAAAAGCTCTCGAACAGATCGATACCCAGTGCAGACTTTAACAAATACAATGCCAGTAGAGCGAGCATCCCCCCCGCAAGGACAAAGGTAGTTAGCAATACCGTTGTAGCATAGACTAACCATTTAGACTCACCTTGACGCTCTGCTGTACGACGATCACGCCCACTCAACAGCACGACATAGTAGCGCTTGCCAAACCAAGGAAAGCTTTTACGGATATCAACGGAATGTTTTGCGACTAAGCCAACTTGATTAACTGCTTTTTCAATAGCTTGCCTTTGTTCTTCACTCAAGCTTTGTTGCGTTTCTTGCTGTAAAACTCGGTAAAATTGAGTCACTGCCCGGCTCTTATTAGGCTCATCCGTATCATTGTTTTTATTAAGACGATTAGTCACGCTTGCTTCCCAACATGTTATTGTAAACATCCACCGTTTGATCAGCGATTTTATGCCAGTCATATCGTTCTAAAAAGTGTTGATAGTCTTGTAGAGGCATCACACTCCTTTTATTTATTGCCTGTGATAATTCATCTATATTTTTGACTGGGTAATAGCAATCAGATTCAAGTCCAACCTCACTGTTTGGCGCAATATCGCTAACCACCACGGGTAAGGAATATGACATCGCTTCTAGCAGTGCAATAGGCAGCCCTTCATGATAAGAAGGCATTACGAATAGCTTAGCTTGAGAAAATACAACTTGTAGATCCTCCCCTTTGAGAAAACCGGTCAGTATCACGCCTGGGGTGTCTTTCGCTGCTTGTTTTAATGAGCGACTGTATTCACTTTCATGATCGGAATCTCCGATCAGTACGAGCGGCATATCAAGCTTGGATTTTGCGTAGGCTTGAAGAAGATCATGGAAGCCTTTTTCTTCAACAAAACGTCCTACCGCGACAATATATCCTCGCGCACTTAACTGGTAGCGCTCCAATATAGATGATACGACATCAACAGGCAGAGACTTAGCCGGGTTAACTCCATTATAAATAAGATGTGCATCATCTCTTTGATAAGATTGCTTAATAAGGTCATTAATCACCTCTGATATGACAATGACTTCATTGGCATATTTAACGGCAAAACGCTCACCGAGCTTCAAAACAATCTTTGCTAGCTTCCCCCATTTCTCACGCTGATAATCTGGACCATGATGGGTGAATACCACTTTCTTTCCAATCAAGCGTAACAGTGGCACGACTAACCCAGGGCCGATCGCATGAACATGCACCACATTCGAGCCATCCGTTAAGGTAGAAAATGCCGCAATAGTCGAGTGAACGATAGCTTCTAACGATGTCTTTTTCGGAGCCCACAGTGCTTTGGCCGCGACCCCTTTATAACTCCTCGTTTTATAAGCGACATAAGGAGAACGAGCGATAACCTCTACCTCAAATCCTTGCTTAACAATAAGAGGGTAAAGGTGCTGACAGTGAGTTTCGACTCCTCCTAATACATCAGGAATACCACGCGTCCCTAGTACGGTTACTTTCATGATTGCTCACCCAATAAATTTTGATACAAATCGACCAACTGCTGATGATGTGCTCTCAATGAATAGCGCGACTCTAAGCGTTGTCTTGCTTGTTCACCATAATACTTTGTAAGCTCTGGCCGTATCGCAAACTCATCCATCACATTGGCAAGATCATGGGCATTACCCGCTTCAAATAAACGCCCCTCTTTTCCATCTCGAACTTGCTCAGGGATACCTCCAATATTTGCACCGATAATAGGCTTCCCGTACGACATAGCTTCAAGCACTGACATAGAACAGTTTTCATAGCATTCCGAAGGGACAATAACTGCACTAGCTTGTTTTATGAGTAAATGTAAATCCGGTCCCGTTTTAAAACCTAGCCACTCGACCTTACTCTGTTTCCCTGATAGGGAGTCTGCAAGTGGTCCTGTACCGGCTATTTTTAATGGTATAGATTGGTTAGACAACTCGTAAGCCGCTACCATTGTCGCCACGCCTTTTTCCTGACTCAACCGCCCTAAATATAAAAAATATCGATGATCTGCCACATCTTGCTGATCAACGTTCTCGTCAATGCCATTCACTATGACCTCAATTCTATTATTAGGGAGCTTACGACGAATGATATTGGCTAAAAACTGACTAGGTGAAACTATCACATCCAGTGATTGATAGTTCTGAGCAAGCGATTGATACAACGCCTCCACAACAAGCAAGCCACTTTTAAACCATGATCCTTGTTGGCAGCGATATCTTAAAGCGTTAAAAACACTTCCTTGTAAACACGCTTCACAGGTGTGTCCATCACGATACATAGTATAGCTAGGACAGGCTATTTTAGTATCATGAGCGGTGAGTACCGTTTTACATCCGGCTTGCTTAGCAACCTTGATAATTGAGGGAGTTAGCTGGTGATAAATGTTGTGAAAGTGAACGATATCGGGTTGCTCAGTAGTAATCAACTCAGAAAGCTTTTCACACGCTTCTGCGTTATGTACAAACCGCATTGCCGTTTTCAACGCGCTGAGTAAAGTAGCATTGGCGTGATAATCCACATTATCGACGAAACTAGCACTGTAATCAGATACCAAGTTGTCATTGTGAGCCATTGAAAAGTCGATAACCGAAAACCCTCGATCCATCAACATTTCTCTTTCTTGAAAAAAGACCGTTTCAGCGCCCCCCTTTAAGAAAAAAAACTTATTCACCACCAATACTTTCATGACACATCTCGCTCTAACACTTTATGTGACGGTGGTTGATTTGGGTCTTTAATGGGCAACAACAAACCATTTACCAATCCGGCTGAAAATACGGTCAAATTAATAATGCTCTGCGCACCGTCCTTTATTGAGCGGTTTTTAAACGCTTTAGCAGCAAAGAAAAGCATCAATGGCAACAGGCTAATGGTCAACAACGAAACATTACCCACCAGCAAGGCCAAAATTAACCAAGCAAGATAGCAAGCAAAGATCAACTCATTACGCACCACACTCACAGCTTTTCGAAAGTACGCTTTACCAAACGCGCTCTTTAGCAATTCGCCTGACGCAAACAAATAACCACGATTCCATCGGTAGCGCAGTAACGTTAACGTCGGCATATCATAAGAAGTATGATGGAAAAACGGGGTATCCAAACGATGCAATTTGTAACCAGCATGTTCGAGTCTCATACCAAGCTCGGCCTCTTCATAGGCATGCAATGTGCGATGTGTAAGATAACCTATATCATTGATTGCACTCGCCCGATACAGCCCTCCCCCGGCTAAATGACTACAATCACCAGTAGGGTATATTTTGTGATGCCTTTGTTGGCGAGATTTAAATTCGTAGCTATTCGCTTCATCCATTTCAACCGCCCCCGCCACAGCGGCGTAAGCCGGCTCTTTTTCCAGAAATGCTATCGCCGCATCAATGAACCCGTCTTGTAAACGCATGTCACCATCCAATAACAATAGATAGTCACCAGTGCTGTATAAATAGCCAAGTTGATGGCCTACGCCGCAGCAACGATCATTAGCGTTGATTAACGTCACGACTTTAGCGCCATTCTCTAACGCAATTTTTTGCGTATCATCATCAGATAAGCTATCGGCAACAATGACATCATATTGATAATTCTTTAGCTGACTTTGAACGCTTTTAATCGTTGCAGCAATACCACCTTGTTCATTGAGTGTTTTTATAATCACGGTGATTCTAGGTAAAGAACTCATAACCTTGCCCCCGATTGAATAACAGTCTTGCGTATGATTAGACTTCCGCCAAGTGAAAAATAGAAAAGGAACTGCAACATAGGCACCAACATTAAAATTTGGCTGTAAGGTAAGCTTAATAAACCTGCAAAACTAAATGCAATAAACGCAGGTTGCCAAGAGAGCAATTGAATGTCTTGCATCGATAACTGCTCACGTTTTAGCACTTCCTTGGGCATTGACACCTTTAGCGCCAATAAAATTGGACATAAAAATAGGACTAACCCAACGACACCAAATTCCCACAACATCATGCTTAGTGACGTAGAATCTAGGAGGACATTAAATATTTGATTCAAGAAACCTGGAGCTACCGAACTACCGTGGTTGGTTGCATTTAACCCATAACCAAACCACACGTTAGACCATCCATAAAGCTGACTATTATCCAACCAGAAAAATAGCGTGGTCATCCGCCCTAATTCTCCCGTTGGTAAGATGTAATTTGAGTCATATATATACTCTAAAGAATCCCAAAACACCTTTAAAGCACTGTGGTCAGGGTCGGTATCAAAAGCGCTTGCGTAAGAGGCAGCAAGGACAACTATTGCCAATAAAACTAACAATCCCATGGTACAAACCATAAGAAGCACTTTCTTAATATCCTTTTGCCTAACGCCGTAAACATAACTAGGGCACAGCCAAACAAATATTAAAAGTATAGGAGCAAGCAAAATGACGAACTTAACTTCACCAAGAACGCACAAAATAAACGCGGCAACAATATGCAGTATCATGTTAAGCCGACTAACTACACCATGCCTAAATTCAGACAATTTAAGGAGCATGACAAGTAAACAGAATAACCCTAATGCTGCCGTGTTTCCCCCGCCCATAGGGTCACCACCGAAAGTCCCTACCACAGAGTCCCACTTTTCAAATTCACCTTTCAAAGCGACACGTTGTGGGACAACAACTAAAATCTGATACAAGATAACTGGGAATTGTAGATAGAAAATCCAATATAGCATCTGCACCACGCGGTAAAGCTGCGACTCTCGGATAAACCCCAATAGTAAGCATAGAAAAATAAGCGACAATGCAAGTTCGTTCTTCCAACCTACAATGGTCACCGTCAGCCCATTTTGTAGAACTGTCGACGCTAAGATCAACGTATAGGCCCCCATCAACAACAATGTGAGTACTGTTTCTATATTATCTAACTTAACCGCTTCATAATTGGTTTGCATCAATAGCAACAAAACCATCGCAAAGGCAGCAACAAATGGCAGCCAAAGCACTGCGCCGACACCAGTCAGATACTGTACTAGCCCACAAGCAACTAACGTTACAAACGTGTATACCTGCAAAAACAGACCATTATTTATCTTCAAGTAACCTCCATCGTTCGACGAAGTCGCACAGCCGTTTTATTCACTTCAAAATAAATAAACAGGTATCGAATAGAAGACAGTAGGGCGAAGGCAATAACCGAGTATGCATAATCACTTATAAAAAATGGCAGCGCACCAAAAGCCAATACCACCACCATAAGTTGCTCAAGCTGAATGCGAAGGAAATACTTGGGAGAGCCATAAACCAACTCAAGAACGGTCAATGGGCACACCGCTAGCGCCATAAACAAATACGGTAGCATATAGCGAGAAGTTGGCACTGAAGCGACCCATTCAGCGCTAAACCCTAATTGCATCACTATGGGGTAGAAAATGAAAACTCCAAGCACCGCCGTAGTCCCCATAGCAAAGAGTAACCGGCGCACCTTGGAAAATTCAGCGTAATTAAACTGATTGCGTCTAAAGTCGACAGACCAAGTGGAAAAAATAGAGTTTCTTACAGCGTTACCAATGATAACAATAGGCGCTAAGCAAAATCGGCTAACTACGGCGTAATAACCGGCTACAACAGGACTGAACCACACGTTAATAAGGATAACGGGTAAATTATTATTCACCATCGCCAAAATCTCAGCGCTCCCAACTTTGACAATATGATGTTTGTGCTTACGGAAAAACAGTGACAAGGATGAAAGCGAGAATTGCTGTAGATTCATCACGTTTCTTGGTAGAGAGTAACCAATACATAGCAACATACACACTAGCAACGATGCTCCCCAAGCCCAATAGAATGCACTCAAGTCTTCACTGACAGCAATAAGTAACAACACTAACATCGAAATCGATGTTCGCTGTAAAGCTAGTGACTTCATTTTTTGAACTCTCAGCAGTAGATTCTCAGAGATCAAAACCCATGCATGTGCCAACGTTAACATCAGAGTTTGAAGAATAGGACGGTCAAACAAACATGCAATGCCCATAGAATAAATGACCGACGCACAAACACTAAATAACAAGCAAAAAGAGACATTTTGCCCTAGCTCGTTACTCTGTTGTTTTGGCAATAGCAGCTGTGATGCAAACGTACAAACTTGTGCTCCGATTAAGGCAATACTGTACGTTAACGCGTATGAGCCGACTTCCGACATCCCGTACCAATGCGAAATCAACCATATCGAACCAGCCCCAATTAACTGAGACAATATCGATGATGTCGCAATAGTGGAAATGCTTTTAAGCAAGCTCACTAAGAGCCCTCGATATTGAGTAAATCCATACTACCTTGAGCAATAAAACGCAGAGACTCTTCACCCACAACTCGGTCATCACTCACTTGATTGAGTACTCCAAAAGCTCGCTGGTCCAACAACGGCGACAACTTATTTAGTTGATGCTTTATTTCATTCGCCGTATGTTGATCAGATTTGACCACGACAATCAAGCTATCCAAAAAGCGCAATAGGAGCTGTGCATCCTTACTATCATTCAGAGCTGGAAGCTTTATGATGACAGATTCAAAACGCTGACAAAGTGCCAACAATGCAGATTCACATTCTGGGCGAGCAAAAAAAGTTAATGGTGATTCAGCCAGGGTACCAGGGGCGATATAAGACAATCCCTGTGATATTGGCATAATGACTTGCTCAATATCGAGTTGTAGTGCTTCTTGTAATGATGAAGACTTGTTTTCATCACCTATTTGTACCGAACTCAATTGGCTAAACACCAAATGACTAAACCCAGCAATTTCTTCCTGTACGTTAAACTTAGGGGAACTGCAGTGACTGTCCGCAATAATATCTCTTGTAAATTCGCCTTCTCCACGATAATCCAAATCAAGCAGTAAAGTTGGTTTCACTTCACTGACCGCAGCAGCTAATAATAACGCCGTCGTCGTTGCACCTTCTTGTCGGTATGACGATACGACACCGACACACTGACTACTTGGGCGAGCTAAAGATAATGCGGTATAAGCGCCATTTCCGATCTCGTTGGCATATTGGTTGGAACGAATTTGCTTACCTAACATCCATGTCGACATCGGTTCACTTGTAAATGAAGGCATGTCAGTTAGTGGAATTAATCCAAGCTTTGCTTCCAGCTGTGCAAGAGTTGTTATTGTTTGCTTTGTGGCTGCTCGAATAATGACAACCAAAGCACTAACTAGCATTGTCATAATACTTATCATCACGACTAACAATGGCTTGTTGGGTTTCGCTGGACGCTCACTAGCCACCGCGGGATCATAAATTCGTGCATCTTGCTCTCTATACGTCGTATTAAGAGTATGCTCAGTAGTACGCAGATAAAGCTGCTCATACAGCGATTGCTTTTGAGTAAGATCTGCCATCAAGCCATCATAATGATCACGCTTATCTGCAAGTGCAAAGAAGTCTTTTTTATGCAGAGCTAAGAGCGCTTTATAATGATTTTCTTTGATAAGTTCTGCTTGATATTTTTGCTGAAGCCCTAATTTTAGCTCATCAAGCAGGCGTACAGTTTGCTTGTGAATCACCTCAATTTCAGCATTGGCCTCAAGAACTTTAAGGTGTTTAGGTCCATATCGTCGATTAAGATCTGATAATTTCCGTTTTGCTTGTATAAGTGCAATTCTAAGATCTTGTAGCTGAGGGTGGGAGGAGAAGTCAGGCAACGAGGTGAGAGTCCCTGTATCACCTTTCATATATTGGCTCACCAATTCATAATTAGCTTGAGCAGCTAAGCGCCTCTCTTTTGCATCCGCCAATTTATTGGTAATAATCCCAAGTTCTTCTGTTTCAAAACCATCAACACCTCGGAAGGTCAGTAACCCCTCGCTTTGCAAAAATGCGTCTATTTCTTTCTTTTGCTGACTAATTTGTTGTCTGAGTACACCTAGCTGTTGCGTATTCCATCGTTTAGCTTGCTGGATTTTAGCAATTTTTTGCTCCACCGTATAATCAATAAAAGCTTGTGCCACTGCATTTGCGATTGTTGAAGCTTGTTGTGCGTTCGTAGATTCATAAGACACATAAACTAATTGAGTTAAGCGGACTGAAGTAAATGTTAGGTGTCGCTTCAACTCTTTAACCGCATGGTTAATGCGTAGCTCTCGAGGCAGTGTCCAATCGCCATTGCCAGTTAACGTTGAACCATTAAACTCTTCATTTTGTTGCAGTTCTAACGCTTCAACAGCTTTAACCAACACGACTCTAGATTGCATTAGGTTAAATTGCGTTTCATAGTACTGTGAGCGAGCAGAGTCATAATCTTCGATCGGATCAATCGGAGAGACATTGTCCGATTGCGCTTTAATCAATACTGTCGCAGTCGAGACATACTTAGCCGTCATCGACCAAATCACTGGCAGGCTTAACCCCGTTACAACTACTGTAACCAGCAATAGCTTAAGCCCATGAATTTTCAGAGCAGCCAAAAACGGTGCAAAGTTAACGTTACTTTCTAAAGGTTTACCACGTTCTACCATTACTTTTATCACCTTAGAAAAAGCTCTTCTCAACAATAACAACATCGCCGGGATAGACAGAGTGTGTCATCTCGACTTTTTTTATCATTTCTTTTTTCCCTGAAGGGCGAATGTTAATATCACCTCTATCAGCCCGATCAGTGAAGCCACCGGCCATAGCAATCGCTTGTTCTACAGTAAGTTGGGGCTCATATTCGTAGCCATTAGGGTTTTCAACTTCCCCAAGAAGGTAAAATTTACGGAACCCTTCCATAGTAACGGTCACCATTGGCGAACGAATAAACCCAGCTTTCAAACGAGTTTCAATATCATGCTCTATCGAGTCTGTCGTTTGTCCTGAGAGCTGTACTCGACCTATATAAGGAAAATTAATATCACCACGCTTGCCTATCTTTAAAGACATCGACATTTCTTTCTCCCCATACACCCAGATTCGTATCTGGTCCCCTGGCCCCAAAAGGTACTCTCGAGTCTCACTGTTAGCCGGATGATGGCTATTTTCAAGAGTCATGGAAGTAGTATTTTTCACTTCTTTTTCAGGTGCTATCGTGTTTGCGGCTGCAGCAAAACTAATACAGCCCATCAACACACAGTAACCTAATAACAGTAGCTTTATTTTTTTCATCTCTAGATCTGTACCTTTAGTGCCAATCCAATTGTGTTTTTGTCATAGCCAAGTTTACGACTCACCGAGGATTGGGAGTTATCTCCGATGAAAAACACGACTTCATCCTCGCTCGAACGTTTGCGGGCGAACTGATAGTTCAACTCAAGCCTAATAGAAGGCCGAAAATCATATCCTAACGTGACTGACGCAACGTCTAGATCATCCTTTCTATCATTCTGTTCTACCCGATAGTCATCGACTTCTCTTCCATAATCAACCGTAGTACTTAACCTCTCGACCCACCAATGATGTTCCCATGATAGACCGACCTTAGTGTTAAGAATATAACCACCTTCTTCCGTTGGGTCTTTGACTCTACGCCAACCATATAAAGACCACTTCGAATGCTTGAGTGGTTGCCAGTTAATATTGGCGTCCCAATTTAAACCACTGAACGATTGTGCCTCTCTGTTATTCGGAAAACGCTTGTACAACCAAGCTAAATCAGTCTCTATTAACAGCTTTCCCGTTCTTTGGGACTTCAAACCGATAAGCGCATAATGTTCACTCGAATCCTTAGCCGAATTCGCTTCATAGCTTCGTAGGTTACTAATTAGACTGTATCGAAAACGAGTCCGCGATGAATACTGGTCGAACAATTCAGCAGTTATAGTATTTTCGTTCCATTCCTGCTCCTTTATATAATGGTAGAAGTCACTGGATGCGCTTTGAACTTCGTCCAACTCATCAAACGCTATATCTTTAACCTGCCACGCAAGGTCTAATTTCCCCCGCCCCTCAGGCGCACCATAGCTATATCGTATCTCACTATTTAAGAACCGGTTTTGTAACGGTGTATTCACTCCAAAAGACGTAAACTGAGTAGGATTGAAACCTTCCGTTAGCTCTGTCCCCCGTTCTTCATGCCCCCAATCTTGCTGGATAAACCAATCAAGACCGTGCTTAAGCCCGAACCTCAACGAAGATCGAAACATTAAAAAATGGTCGGTGTAATCATCATCGCTTGCACTGTCGTAGCGTGAATAATCACCAGAATACACCAACACATAGCGGTCCTCTCCACGCTCGCCTACTGCACGCAAGTACGGTGTTAATTTGGTGTAAGCTGATGCAATCTCGTTCATAGGGTTAACTTGGTATGTCACATTTGAATCCTGACCATACTCAGCGCCAACTTCTGACTGGACATCGATACCCGCTACTGAGATATGCGACTTGGGAGTAAGCTCTGCATGACAAACTTGGCTAACAAAACCAAATAAAACTACAGCGCTGATACTTAGTAGGCTAGTACGCCTTTTCACTAACAAACCCTTTAAATACCGTTAGAAACACTATTTTAATGTCCAACCAAAGCGACCAGCTCTGTAAGTAAACGATGTCATACTGAACCCGTTTACTCATTTTATCGACGGTTTCTGTCTCTCCACGATAGCCATTAATTTGTGCCCAACCTGTTATACCTGGCTTGATTTTGTGTCTAATCATATAGTTAGAGACAATCTTTCGATATTGCTCATTGTGAGCAACTGCATGAGGTCTTGGCCCTACGATAGACATTGAACCTTGTAAGACATTAAAGAATTGAGGAAGCTCATCTAAAGATGTTCGGCGAATAAACGCACCAAACTTTGTCACTCTTGGGTCTGAATGCGTTGCTTGTTTAAAATCGTCCCCGTTCTCCATCACATTCATAGAGCGAAATTTCCATACCTTGATCTTTTTTCCACCCAGACCATAACGATCTTGTTTAAACAAGATGGGACCTTTAGAACTGAGTTTGACTCCGATTGCCACAGCACAAAGAACAGGCGTAATAAGCAACAAAATGAGGCTAGCTAAGACAATATCTTCGATACGCTTGATCACTCCACCTATCCCATCAAATGGAGTACCAAAGATACTTAACGTCTGTACATTACCAACAGACTTGAATTGGGATGCTGATAGGTTATAGCTATACAGATCGGGAACCATAAAAGTATCGACGGTAGTATCAGATAAAAGTGTCAGACAACGAGTGATTCGCTCTTTTGCAATCATAGGTAACGCAATGTAAACCTCATCAATCTGGTTGTGTTGCGCTTGTTCTATCAAAATATCTACAGTGCCAACATAACGAGATTTAATCATATATCCAAACCGTTCTTCCTTACGGTCGTCATACAGTTCAATCTCTATGTCCTGGCTCCTATAATAAATCAGCAATTGCTTCTCCAAAGCAATTGCTGCTGGTGATAGCCCGACAATCGCTATTCTCTTTACCTTTTTGTACTTTTTAAAACACGAACGATAGATCGTAAAAGCAATAACTCGAATTAGAATGGTTGATAACATAGCGCTAGCAAACCAGATATAATACAAGCCATTGTTAAAGTGACTTATTTGACTTCCGACTAAGTCTTCTACGTTATATTTTACGATCTCCATTGCGATCAAAGTAAAGAAGGCTGTCGCAACAATTCGAACAATTGAAGAATCGAGGCGCCGACGTACATGAACACGATATAAATGACAATACTCGCCGAATAACAAAAAGAATGTCGTGACAAAAAACGCCGCTGCCACATCGATTGCGGTTTCATCAACAAATACCGTATTGACAATAACTGCTAAAGACAGATTTATTAGTAAAAAGTCTGTGGCTTTAAATAATGGTGCGTAGCCGTCTTCTGCAATTTTCAGAGCTTGTTTTGTATTCATAAACAAAAAAGACACCTCGAGACATATCGTTAACTGTATTCATTTGATATTAGCCAATTTCTCTCCAATTTATGTGACTTAAACATAAATCTACGAGTTGCCCGCATAGAAGTATAGTAAACACGCTACAGTCTTATTAAAGATATAGATGTTCATATTTAACTTTTATCAAACTCTCTCTCAGTAAAGGGTACACTATGCACCATAGCCATTAAAGAGCACCTTCAGTCGTATATTGGTTTTATTCGCGCGATCTAAGAAAATTGACAATCTACTAACTAAAACTTTGAAGAATTTCGCGAGATATAATCTTAAGAATATCAATAGACCATTAATTTATATTTATTTTAAATATCAAGCCTATTAATTAGTGTCTATATAAAAGCTTTGAATCTATCGAATAAAGTCCAAGTACAAACGAGATGGGTGGGAACGTTACATAAATTGCAGATAGCAAAAAGCCGCTCATGAAGAGCGGCTTTTTTAAAGTGATGCTTGCAGGATAAGTCAGCATAACTCGAACCAACCATCAAAGACTTACAATACTATTTGCAGTATAAGTTCGCATAACATTGCATCGAAAGTCTGCAAATTTGAACAACGACTAAGATTCAACGTAGTAAATTTACTACGCTCCAATTAATCCTCTAGCAGACATAATCGACAGACATAATCGACATGTGTGTAACAAACTTTTGGACAAAAATGGTTTAGAATAAAAGCTCCATTCCATTCAATGGCAGATATCTGCATCTAATCTTTCGGTTATCAATAGCGAATACTTATTATAGTCTCATAGCACACACCATAATCTTCATTATCTCTTCACAATTCAAATTAACCTTTACTATTCAGTTATTTAAAAATTACCGCACTT
This sequence comes from Vibrio sp. 10N.286.48.F5, assembly GCF_041469785.1. Taxonomy (NCBI): domain Bacteria; kingdom Pseudomonadati; phylum Pseudomonadota; class Gammaproteobacteria; order Vibrionales; family Vibrionaceae; genus Vibrio; species Vibrio sp. 10N.286.48.F5. The sequence continues at coordinate 153,021 of NZ_JBFRLG010000014.1, forward strand.
CATTTTTCCCCTATCTTTGTTAGTTATTATTTCATCATCAATCAAGGCAACGTTCATTCAGCCGACTTAACCTTTCAGGGGATATGATGAAAAAACTAACCAAAGCGATTATTACATGCTTGATGATTGGCTCTATAGGTAGCGGCGCATACTACTACCAAGCTCAGAACGCTCAACAAGAAATGGTGTACACCACTGACATGGTGCGTAGAGGCAACATCAAGGATGTCGTGCTGAGCAATGGTGTGCTTTACCCAAATAAATTGGTTAACGTCGGTGCTCAAGTCTCCGGAGAAATTGAACAAATTGCTGTCGAGTTAGGTCAAGAAGTCCAGCAAGGAGAGTTGATCGGACAGATAGACAGCCTCACTCAACAAAATGAGCTAAAAGAAGCGCTTGCTTCTCTCGACTCTATCGAGGCGCAAATTCGTGCTAAGCAAGCCATGATCAAGAAATCAACCTCCACCTTTGAGCGCTATAAGTCGATGCTAAGTAACAAGGCGTCATCACAAGCGGATTACGACAGTGCTGAAGCAGAGCTTGCTATCTACGAAGCTGAATTAGATCAGCTAGTTGCAGAAAAACAGAAAGCCGAAATCAACGTCGATACTGCTCGTCTAAATCTGAGCTACACCACGATTGATGCCCCAATGAGTGGCACTGTGGTGTACGTTTCAGTAGAGGAAGGACAAACGGTCAACACCAATCAATCTACCCCATCCATTGTTGAGATTGCCGATCTCGATACCATGGTGGTCCGTGCTCAAATTTCTGAGGCGGATGTTATCCATGTCAGTGAGGAGCAACAGGCTTACTTTTCGATTCTTGGCGAGTCAGATACACGCTTTAGTGGCGTATTACGCTCAATTGAACCGGGCCCGACCTTAATGAACGGTGATGATAGCAATCTAGAAATTGGCGACAGCGATGCGATCTACTACAACGCACGCTTCGAGGTGCAAAACCCAGACAGACTCTTACGCATTGGCATGACAGCTCAGGTGTCGATTGTTCTTGATAGTGCGGATGATGCTTTGATGATCCCAGCGCAAATACTACAAAACTCTGGCAAAGATGGCTTTCAAGTTCCTGTTATTCAGGGTGGAAAAGTGGAGCTAAGACAGGTCGAAGTTGGGCTTAACAATAATATATATGCAGAAATAACATCTGGCCTTCAAGAGGGAGATGAGGTGGTGGTTGGTCAAGCCTCGTCAACCGCGTCTAGCGATATGCCCATACGCGGCCAAGGCCCAATGAGGATGTAAGCGATGAATAATCCACTACTAGAAATCAAAGGCGTGAGCCGAGCGTTCCAATCTGGCGATCAAGCACTCACTGTGCTGAACAACATTGACCTAGCGATAAATCGAGGCGAGATGGTGGCGATTATCGGCGCTTCTGGCTCAGGAAAATCTACATTGATGAACATTCTTGGTTGTCTTGATAAACCATCCCAAGGCCAATATCTGATTGATGGTCAGGATGTCTCAAATATGGATGCTGATCAGCTTGCACAACTAAGACGAGAAAACTTCGGCTTTATTTTCCAGCGCTATCATCTACTGAGTGACTTAACGGCGCTTGAGAATGCAGAGATCCCTGCTTTGTATGCGAATACAACCAAAGAGCAACGCCGTGAGAAAGCCGAGCAGCTACTCACTCGATTGGGTTTAGAGGAGCGCCTTGATCATAAGCCCAATCAATTAAGTGGTGGTCAGCAGCAGCGTGTGAGTGTCGCCCGAGCACTGGTCAATGGTGGCGATGTGATCCTTGCTGACGAACCGACAGGTGCGCTCGATAGTCACAGCGGCAAAGAGATGATGCAACTTATTCAGGAGCTTCACGCTGACGGACATACCATCATTCTTGTTACTCACGACCCTAAGGTTGCCGCGTTTGCTGATCGAGTCATTGAGATCAAAGATGGTCAAATCATCCAAGACCAGCAAAACCACGATAAACCTAAATCAAACGTTGTCGCTAAAGAGAACAACGCGATCCAAGATCACAACAAACAACTCAGCATTTTTCGCTATCTAGAGGCGTTTAAGATGGCGTTGCTTGCGATGTCTAACAACCGTCTACGAACCTTTCTGACCATGTTAGGGATCATCATCGGTATCGCCTCGGTGGTATCGGTTGTGGCAATGGGTACTGGCTCCCAGCAAACCATCCTTGAGAACATGGCAAACATGGGCACCAACACGATAGAGATAAAACCCGGAACTGGCAGGGGTGATAAACACTCGGGTCGTATCCGAACGCTTACTGCGGATGATGCCAAAGTGCTCGAAAACTTTGCATTTGTTGATAGCGTGACACCAACAGTACGAGCGAATGGTGCCATTCGTTATGCCAGTGAAGTGCATACAGGAAGCGTTGAGGGAGTGGGTTTAGACTACTTTCGAGTTAAGGGGCTTGAGCTCGATAAAGGGCAGTTTTTCAGTCAAGAGAGTATCGATTCGCTCGAGCAAGTGGCGATCATTGACGCCAATGTCGTAACCGATGTATTTCAGGGGGAGGACCCGATTGGTAAGGTCATCTTTCTTGGTCAATTGCCTGTGCGCGTCATCGGTGTCACCGCAGAGCAAGATGATAGCCTTACCAGCAGCGATACGTTGAATGTTTGGCTCCCCTACTCGACAGTATCGGGCCGATTACTGAACCAAAGCTATGTTAACGACATTACGGTAAGACTCAATGACGAGGTATCAAGTTCAGCGGCTGAACAGGCGATTATCACGCTCATCAAAGCGCGTCATGGTGCCGAGGATTTCTTTACAGTCAATACAGACGCTATTCGCCAAAACATTGAGAAAACCTCATCAACCATGACCATGCTCATCTCAGCCATCGCCTTTATCTCGCTGGTTGTTGGCGGAATTGGGGTAATGAATATTATGTTGGTGTCCGTTACCGAGCGCACGAGGGAGATAGGCATTCGTATGGCCGTCGGAGCCAGACAAACCGACATCCTGCGCCAATTTCTGATTGAAGCTGTGTTAGTCTGTGTTTTAGGTGGCTTGATGGGAATAGGCTTGGCTTACTTTGTTGGCTTTGCATTAGGGTATATGGGTAGTGACATTCGAATGATTTATTCAACAAGTTCTATCATCGCAGCATTCAGTTGCTCGACTTTAATTGGCGTTGTCTTTGGATTTCTACCCGCGAGCAATGCCGCCAAACTCGATCCAGTAGAAGCACTAGCGCGAGATTAAACCAAAAACGCCCCATTCCTTATGGTGTGTGTGGCGAACCTTTACTAGGACAGAACATTGAAACTACTCTACAAATTCTTCTTCACTTTCTGTGTGACTAGCTTTACATCGGTGGGATTAATGTTGCTGCTGGTCACGCATAACTTATCTACGGGTTTCAATGATTACGTGGAAGCTGAGGAATTAAAGCATGTTGCCGCGCTACAAGAGCAATTGACTCTTTTTTACGACCAAGAAAAGAGCTGGGAGTCGTTAAAACAAGATGACGCATTGTGGAAAAGTATTGCTAACTTTCATCGAAAAGCAGACCAATCAACACAAGAGGCGGAGAGCGAATATAGCTTGGGTCGCTTACTTCACGTACCGAGACGAGTGAGTCTTTTTGATGCCAATAAAGAGGTGGTGATCGGGCGTAAAGAGTTTCACCCCGATGCGCGCAACCAGCGCATTCTGCATAATGGTAACTTAGTGGGCTACCTCTCATTCATACCCGCTCAAATTAATAGCTACAGTGCAGAGAATGAGTTTCTGGCCAAACAAACCAGAAATTACTACACCATCGCACTTGCTGTGGTTATTCTGTCATTTGTTACTGCATGGGTTTTCTCGCGACATCTTGTCTCACCCATCAGTCGCCTTATATCTGGTACCTATCGAATGATTCGAGGCGATTATCAAGTTCGCGTTGAGAAACAGAGCAAAGATGAAATTGCTCATCTGGCGGAAAACGTGAATATTCTGGCGCAAACCTTAGAGCAAAACCAAAATAACCGATCGGTATGGATGTCGGATGTTTCGCACGAGCTTAAGACACCATTAACCGTGATGCGTGGACAACTGATGGCCATTCAAGATGGGGTTTTCCAAGCCGATGAAAAGCGCATTCAACTAATGGTGGATCAGGTGGATTCATTAAGCCGCATCGTTAACGACCTGTACCAACTCTCTATCACCGATGTCGGTGGACTCTCCTATAAAAAAGAGGTGGTGCAGCCAGTACAATTGTTACTGGAAGTGTTGAGCGGATTTGAAGCAAAACTCGATCAAAAGCCACTTTCTGTTAACTGTTCGACGTTAACCCCCCTGCTAAACAATGAACGTTGTCAGATACTTGGCGATAGTGACCGCCTGAAGCAGCTATTTACTAATTTATTGGAAAACAGCTACCGATATACGCATGCTAAAGGGCAAGTGAACCTAATTGCTCAGATTGAAGATCAAGACCTCACATTAGTCTTACAAGACTCGGCGCCAAGCGTACCTGTTGAGATGCACAACAAATTGTTTGATCGTTTCTTCAGAGTCGAGTCCTCTCGAAACCGCGAACATGGCGGTTCAGGGCTAGGCTTGGCTCTGTGTAAACAAATTACCGAAGCGCATCAAGGCATTGTTATTGCTAGTAATTCCCCACTTGGCGGCCTAAAAGTGACCATCCGATTACCACTGTTTAAGGAAGTAAACCTATGACGAAACCTCAAGTTTTGATTGTCGAGGATGAAGCTCATATCGCAGAAGTTCTGGTGGCGTATTGCCAAAACAGTGGCTTTGAAGCAACACATCTCGCGAGTGGTTCAAACGTCATCAACCATATCAGAACTCACCATGTTGATATGATGCTGCTTGATTTAATGCTGCCAGATACCGATGGCATGGATATGGCTTTGTTTCCTAATTG
>NZ_JBFRLG010000015.1:0-878 GCF_041469785.1 Vibrio sp. 10N.286.48.F5
GCTTTGTTTCCTAATTGGATCTCAGATAGAAACGGCCAGTATGGGTGATTATTAGGCTATTTCTATCGTTTTAGGCATACCTAACCCTGTGAGCTTATTCAACGCTTTAATCATGGCGTAGGTTTCACCAACCTGAGCATTATAGTTTCTTAAACTTAATCGCCCACCAAACAGTGTCTTTACACGGAACATAGCCGTCTCTGAAAGTGACCGTTTATGGTAACCGTACTTCTTTTTCCAATGTTTATTTGAGCCGTATAATTTCTGGCAAGCTACCGCCAGATTACGGGGGTGACCTCGTAACCAAAAAGCAGCACCTTCTCTCGGTGGAATAAGTGGAACAGCTTGTTTAATACGTATTGCTTCGTAGCATTGTCTTGTATCGTAAGCTCCATCACCAGATATCTCATTGATTCTACGACGAGTTTGATTCAGTAAATTAGGAAGAGCTTCACCGTCAGTGACATTCGATAAACTTAACTCAGCCGCAATGATTTCATGAGTGCCAGTGTCTACGGCTAAATGGAGCTTACGCCAAACTCGACGCTTCCCGTCAGTACCATGTTTTTTTACTTTCCATTCACCTTCACCGTAGACCTTTAGCCCTGTTGCATCAATGGCTAAATGCTGTATTGCGCCTCGGGTCTTTGTCTTGAATGACACATTAACCGTTTTGGCTCGTTTACTGATGCATGAATAATGAGGACATGACAACGGGAGTTGAGCGAGTTTGAAAACAGAATCGATGAATCCTTGTAACGCTCTCAACGGCATCGCGAATACTCGTTTAACCATGAGGGCGGTCGTAATGGCTAAGTCACTAAACAATCGAGGTCGACCTCGTTTACCTTGCTTGAGTTGCTTCCACTGTTGAATCG